>NZ_JBYSYM010000005.1:0-256745 GCF_058783375.1 Acidovorax sp. FW305-C-20-28
CTGCGCAAGCAGCAGCCGAGTGGTACCCGCTCCCCACCCCTTCTGGCTGCGCCGAGAAGCGCAGGAGCTGGGGTGGGCGTGTGTGCCGAAGGACACATGCACTTCGTCGTCTAGCTTGCCGCAGCTGTTTGAGCGGAGTTCGAAGAACGCAGCGAGTTCTGCGGCACCACCCCAGATCCGAGCATCGCAGGTTGCCCGTAGCGCAGCGAAGGGACGCAGACTGGGGGTCGCCTTCTCTTTGGTGACTTTCTCTTGGCGAGACAAGAGAAAGTTACTGCGCCGCCGGGCGCACATCCCGGCCTCCGCCCTTAAAACAAGAGCAGAAGCAACCATAGCCCCGAACCCCTGACAGAGGCAGAAAACAATGCTCACCGTCCAAAACATCAATCAGTACTACGGCGGCTCCCACATCCTGCGCGACGTGAGCCTCACCGCCGAACCCGGCAAGGTCACCGTCCTCCTCGGCCGCAACGGCGTGGGCAAGACCACCCTGCTCAAAAGCCTCATGGGCCTGGTCCCCATCAAGAGCGGCTCCATCCAGTTCGACGGCAAGCCCATCGACAAGACCGCCCCCTACGACCGCGCCCGCGCCGGCATCGGCTTCGTCCCCCAGGGCCGCGAGATCTTCGGCCGCCTCACGGTGGAAGAGAACCTGCGCATGGGCCTGGCCTACAAGAGCGGCGCCACCCCCGTGCCGCCGCACCTGTACGAGCTGTTCCCGGTGCTCAAGCAGATGCTGCGCCGCCGCGGGGGCGACCTCTCGGGTGGGCAGCAGCAGCAGCTGGCCATTGCGCGTGCGCTCGCGCCCGGGCCGCGACTGTTGATCCTGGACGAACCCACCGAAGGCATCCAGCCCAGCATCATCAAGGACATCGGCCGCGTGATCCGCATGCTCGCCGACAAGGGCGAGATGGCCATCCTGCTGTGCGAGCAGTACTACGACTTCGCGCAGGAGTTGGCCGACCAGTACCTCGTCATGGAGCGCGGCGAAGTCATTGCGCGGGGCCCTGGCAGCGAGATGGAAGCCAAGGGAATCCGCAACCTGGTCGCGATCTGATCGGGCGCTGGTTCACTCAACCCGCCTTGGCGGGCCGCTCGTTTGCAAGGTCGGGCAACACCATCGCCTCCACCAGCAACTGCGTGAAGGTGTCGTGCAGGGGCGAGGCCGGCGCATGGCTCAGGGTGGCAATGGCCAGCTGGTAGGCGATGTGCGGCTTGAACGGCCGCGCCGTGATGCCGCCCATCGGGCAATGCCGTGCCAGCAGCGCGTTGACGATGGACACACCCAGCCCCTGCGCCACATGGGCACAGGCCTCGCTCACCGAGTGCACCTCCAGCGCCACGCGCGGTTGCACGCGCTTCTGGCGGAAGGCCATGTCGATCTCGTGGCGTATCTGGCGCTGGCGGCCCAGCAGCACCAGGCTGCAGTCGATCAGGTCGTCGGGGCTCACCTCGGCCAGTTGCTCCAGCGCATGGCCCTTGGGCATGATGCACACGGCCTCGGATTCCAGTGTGGCGCGGGTGCTCAGCCCCTGCATCTCCATGGGCAGGCGCACCAGGCCGATATCCGCCTCGCGGCCGAGCAGGGCCTGCTCCGCATCGCTGTACGAGCCCGAGAGCACCTCCACCACCACGTCAGGATGCGCCTGCATGAAGCGCTGCGCCAGCGTGGGCATCAGCGTGGTGGCCAGGGTGTTGGGCACCGCCACCTTGAGCAGCCGCCGCCGGAACCCGCCCAGGCGCAACTGCTCGGCATGCCGGCGAAAGCACTGGGCCGAGTCCATCAGCCCCTGGGCATCGCTGCGCAGGGCCTGCGCCTCGGCCGTCGGCGTCAGTCGCCCCTTCTCGCGCACGAACAGGCGCAGCGCCAGGCTCTCCTCCAGCTGCGCCAGCAGCCGGCTGACGGCCGGCTGCGACAGGCCCAGGCGCTCGGCCGCCGCGGTGGTCGAGCCACTGAGCATGATCGCGTGGAAGGCCTCGAGCTGTTTGAAGTTCATGGAGGGCAGATAAGAAGCCGTCTGGGTTGCCGGGTGCGTGCGTGCATCTTTGCACCGCCGCTGCGCGGCTGCAAACGCGCCGCAATCCGCATAGGGTAATACGGCTTTGTCATAGCGTTGTAGGGACCTGCCTCGCTCCACAGAATTCGTGGCGTCTGAACCCACACCCTGTTCGAGGAGCGAGATTCATGAGGCCTATTTCCCCCGCCGCGCTGGCTGCCAGCGGCCTGGTATTCCTGTCTGCCGGCACACCCGCCGCAGCGCAAACGCAAGACCTGCAGGTCTACGGCCAGGTGCGGCTCACCGTCAACAACGTCAAGGTCGGCAATGCCGGCTCCGTGATGGAAGAGCGCGACAACGCCTCGCGCCTGGGCTTTCGCGGCAAGGAGGACCTGGGTGACGGCATGGCCGCCTTGTTCGGCCTGGAGATGGGGCTCGAAGCCGACTCGGGCGCCGCCACCACGCCCGCATTCCGCAACAGCTACGTGGCGCTGCGCGGCGGCCTGGGAACGCTGGCGCTGGGCCGGCTCGATTCGGCCAACCCCACGGGCTCGCCGCTGTACTCGCAGGTCACGCGCATCACCTCGTTCGCGGCCAACGATGCCGGGGCCACGGCCATCGGTACCTCCATCCTCAATGCGCGCAACCGCACCTCCAATTCGCTGGGCTACCAGAGCCCGACCTGGGGCGGCGTGAACCTGCGTGCGCGCTACTACCTGCGCGGCGACGCCAAGACGCCCGAGCAGGAAAGCGGCGCCAAGTCGCTCGACCTGGGCCTGAACTACGTGGACGGGCCCTGGTCCGCCGGCATCGGCTATGGCAAGGACACACGCCCCGGCGGCCCGCTGGCCAACGAGTTCGCGAGCAAATGGCAGGCGGGCCTGCGCTACGACTTCGGTGCCGTCGAGCCCTATGTGCTGCTGGGCCGCGACCGCTATGCCACCACCAGCGCCACCGCACGTGCCGACGTGGATTACTGGCTGGTGGGCAGCCGCTTCTCCGCGGGTCAGCATGCCCTGGTGGTCAATGTGATGCAGCGCGACGTGCAGGCCTCGCGCCAGGGGCTGCGCAAGCGCCAGCAGGTGGCGTATACCTATGCCCTGTCCAAGCGCACCGAACTGCAGGCCTTCATCGACCGTGACGGCATCGATTCGAGCCGCCGCAACGTGGCCGTGCGCGCCGTGGGCGCAGGGATCCGCCATGACTTCTGAAACCCGGCCCCAACACCGTTCTTCCTTGCCATCCACATCGAGCTGTCTTATGTCCCGAATCCCGCAAGTCCTCTCCCTGATGGCACTTTCCTTCTTGGTGGTCCATCCCCTGGCCGCAGGGGCGGCCGAATTCCCTGAAAAGCCCGTGCGCATCGTGGTCCCGTTCCCGGCAGGGGCAGCTGCCGATACGGCCATGCGTGTGGTGGCGCGCAAGATGTCGGATCAATGGCGGCAGCCCGTCGTCATCGACAACCGGCCCGGTGCGCACGGCTTCCAGGCAGTGACCGCGTCTGCGGCCGATGGCTACACCCTGCTCATGGGCGCGGGCTCGGGCATGGTCACGGCGCCGCTGCTGTCCAGCAAGCTGTCCTACAACCCCTCGCGCGACTTCGTGCCCGTGGGGCGGGTGGTGATCAACGTGCCCATCCTCACCACGCACCCCGGCCTGCAGACCCGCAGCGTGCGCGAGCTGGTCGACCTGGCGCGCAAGAGCCCGGGCACGCTGAACTACAGCACCAGCGGCAATGGCAGCCCCGGCCACCTGTCGATGGAGATGTTCCAGGCGGCCACGGGCACCAAGATGGTCCAGATCCCCTACAAGGGCGGCGGCCCCGCCGTGAACGAGCTGGTGGGCGGCCATGTGCAATTGGGCATGAATGCGGTGCCCAGCGTGTTCGCGCACATCAAGGCCGGCCGGCTCGTGCCCCTGGCGGTGGCCAGTGCCAAGCGCTCGCGCGCTTTTCCCCAGGTGCCGACCATGGCCGAGGCCGGCGTGAAAGATTTCGAGTACGACATCTGGTACGCCCTCTTCGCCCCCACGGGCACGCCGCCCGATGTGGTGAACAAGGTCAGCCGGGCCCTCAACGCGTCGCTGGGCGATGCCGAGGTGGCCAACCTGCTGGTGGCCCAGGGGGCCGAGCCGGCACCCACCACGCCGCAGGAGCTGGCGCGTTTCATCCAGGAAGACACGGCACGCTGGGCCAAGCTGGTCAAGGAACGCAACCTCAAGCTCGACTGAGTGGCGGGATATTTCCATGACCCAGCTTTCCCATACTGCAGCCGCCACGCACGGCGGCGTGACCCGGCACACCCACCGCGTGCCCATGCGCGACGGGGTGCACCTTGCCACCGACCTCTATCTGCCGGCCGACATGGCGGGACCGCTGCCCGTGCTGCTGGAGCGCACCCCCTATGGCAAGGACGCCGAAACCCGGCGCGAGCGCACCGCCGCCAATCCGTCGCCCATGCGCCGTGGCGAAGTGGCCGCGCGTTTTGCCGAGGCGGGCTACGCCGTGGTGGTGCAAGACTGCCGCGGCCGCTTCGATTCCGAAGGCCAGTTCACCAAGTACCTGGGCGAGGCCCATGACGGTGCCGACACCCTGCAGTGGATCACCGCCCAGCCCTGGTGCAACGGCGCCGTGGGCACCTATGGCCTGTCGTACGCGGCCCATACCCAGACGGCGCTGGCCAGCCAGCGGCCCGGGGGGCTCAAGGCCATGTTCCTCGAATGCGGGGGCTTTGCCAATGCCTACCGCGGCGGCATACGCCACGGCGGCGCGTTCGAGCTCAAGCAGGCCGTCTGGGCGCTACGCAACGCCTGCAGCGGCAGCACCCAGCTCGGCGATGCCGCGCGCCAGGCGCTGGCGCAGGCCGACATCGGCGAGTGGTTCCTGCGCCTGCCCTGGTCGCGTGGCGACTCGCCCCTGCAGTGGGCGCCCGAGTACGAGGACTACCTCTTCGGCCAATGGGAGCGCGGCAGCTTCGATGCCTACTGGCGCCAGCCCGAGCTGTATGCCGCGGGCCACTACGGCGCGCTCGACGGCGTGGCCATGATGCTCATGTGCGGCTGGTGGGACCCCTATGCGCAGACCACCACCGACAACTATCTCGGGCTCGCCCAGCGCGGTAACAAGGGTGTGCGCATGGTGCTAGGCCCCTGGACGCATGGCGAGCGCAGCGTACCGTATGCCGGCGACGTGGACTTTGGTCCCACCGCCGTGCTCGATGGTTCGCTGGCCCCCGACTACGTGGCCATGCGGCTCGCCTGGTTCGACCACTGGCTCAAGGGTGCACCCATGCCGCAGGGCATGGACGAGGGCGTGCGCTACTTCCGCATGGGCGGCGGCTCGGGGCGGCGCACGCCTGAGGGCCGGCTGGAGCATGGGGGCTGCTGGCGCAGCGCCAGCCGCTGGCCCCTACCCGGCACCGATTTCATTCCCTGGTACCTGGGGGCCGATGGCAGCCTGTCCCCCCAGGCGCCAGGGCGTGGTGACGTGCTGGCCTTCGATTTCGACCCCGCATGCCCGGTGCCCACGCTGGGTGGCTCCATCACCTCGGGCGAGCCCCTGATGGTGGCCGGGGCCTACGACCAGCGCAGCAGCGCGCAGACCTTCGGCGCCCAGGCGCCATATGGACCGCTGGCGCAGCGGCCCGATGTGCTGGTCTTCCAGACACCGGTGCTGCAAGAGGATGTGGAGGTCTCGGGCCCCATCACCATCGAGCTGTGGGTGTCTTCCACGGCGCCCGACACCGACTTCACCGCCAAGCTGATCGACCTGTACCCGCCCAGCGAGGATTACCCCGAGGGCTACGCGATGAACCTCACGGACGGCATCCTGCGCTGCCGCTACCGGCGTTCGTGGGAGGCGCCCGCCATGATGCAGCCCGGCGAGGTGGTGCAGATCAGCATCGAGCCCATGCCCACCTCCAACCTGTTCCGCAAGGGGCACCGCATCCGGCTGGACCTATCGAGCAGCAACTTCCCCCGCTTCGATGTGAACCCCAACACCGGCGCGCCCGAGGGGAGCGCCGGGCCGCGTGTGGTGGCACGCAACAGCGTGCACATGGGGGCCGGCCGGCCCTCCCGGGTGGTGCTGCCGGTGCTGCGCTGAGCATGCAGCGCGGCAGCGTTCAGCTGCGCGCGGGCGTGGCGGCCCGCACTGCCTGGCGCCAGCGGGCCACGCTCTCGATCACCAGCACCGTGCACACCATCCAGGTGCCGCCCAGCAGCCAGCCCGCGAGCACGTCGCTGGCGTAGTGCACCTGCAGCACCATGCGGCTCCAGCCCGTGGTGAAGACCAGCATGCCCGCAAGCACCGCACAGGGCATGTGCCAGCGCGCCGGCAGCAGGCGCGTGGCCAGGTAGGCCAGCAGGGTGTAGGCCACCATCGAGGCACTGCTGTGCCCGCTGGGAAAGCTGTAGCCATCGGCCTGGGCCACGCCGTGGTGCAGGTGCTCGGGCCGGGCACGCTCGAAAATGGCCTTGAGGATGCGCGTCAGCGCCCCGTTGCCCGCCATGGCCGCCAGCCAGCCCGTGGCCAGCAGCCGCTGGCCATGCCACCACAGCGCGGCACCCACCACGGCGGTCAAGGCGGTGAGCACGGCGGTGTCGCCCAGGTGGGTCAGGGTGGCGAAAAGGCGCAGCACTTCGGCGGGCGCATGCAGGCGCAGGCCGGCCGCGATGGCGTCGTCCAGCGCGCCCCAGTCGTCGGCGCCGCGTTCGCTGCCGCTCTCGGCCAGCTCGGCCATCACGCTGCCCGCCAGCACCATGGCGCAGGCCGCTGCGGCCATCCCGGCCAGCAGTATCCAGCGCGCATCCAGGGGCGCCAGGGTGGGCAGTGCCTTGTGCACCAGGGGGCCGCCATGGCGACGCAGCGCGCGCAATCCCCACAGCGATGCGGGCCCCACCAAACTGGCCAGGACCAGCCCTGCGAGCCACCAGCCCAGCGGGTAGCTGGCAACCAGGGTGCCTATGGCAAGGGCATCCGGCATCATCATGGGGGCGGCGCTTTCGTCAGGGGCATGCGGAAAAAGTCATGGGAACATGCAAGGGTGCCGGTTGTACCCCATTGCGCAACAGCCCTTTGCAGCCGCTGTGAATGTAGGACAAGGCGCCGACAAACGCACAGCGCCGTGGCTGACAGGCCCCGGCCCGCAGGCAGGGCACCATCGCCCGGTAGCGGTGCCATCATTGTTCTCCCGTGCCGCGGACCCATGCCTGTTCTCATGCACCCATGACCCTCGCCGAACGCCCTCCTGCCGTCCACCCCCATGGGCGCATCCACCTCGTGGTGCCCAAGCGCCCCGGCGCCGACTTCGACCTGGTGCGCGCCAAGCTCGAAGGCGCCTTCGCAGCGCATGCGCACGACGTGGTGTGGCATGTACCCGACCAGCGCGGCGACATCGTCGACCTGGCCTACACGGCCGTGCGCGCAGCCCAGGTCGATGCCGGGCTGGTGGTGGCCGCGGGCGGCGATGGCACCATCAACGCCGTGGCCTCTGCGGCGCTGCAGGCGGGCGTGCCCATGGGGGTGATCCCCATGGGCACCTTCAACTACTTCAGCCGCGAGCATGGCCTCGCGCTCGATCCCGAGGTGGCCGTGCAGGACATGCTGCGCGCCATGGAGCTGGGCGATATGCGCCCCGTGCAGGTGGGTTTCGTCAACGACCGCATGTTCGTGGTGAATGCCGCCGTAGGCCTGTACCCGCGCCTGCTGGCCGAGCGCGAAATGGCCTCCAAGCGCTTTGGCCGCTCGCGCATGGTGGCCATCCTGTCGGCCGTGTGGAGCATGTTCCGCCCCGCCGGCGGGCGCCGCTGGCGCGTGATCCTGCGCACGCACGAAGGCGCGCAGGCCCGGCAGGAAGAGCACCTGGTCACCACGCTGTTCGTGGGCAACAACCCATTGCAGCTCGATCGCATGGGGGTGGTGCAAGCGAAGTCGGTCGCCGACGGCGGTCAACTGGCGGTCATCCTGCTGCAGCCACAGGGCCGTTGGGCCGTGGCCCGCACCGTGTGGAACGCGGCCACGGGCCAGCTCGCGCGCGACCCGGCCGTGGTGAGCATGGCCTGCGCCGAGATGACCGTGGCCCCCGCGAGCTGGCGCCCGGCCCAGGTGAAGGTGGCCTTCGATGGCGAGCGTGAGTGGATGGCGCCGCCGCTGCGTTTTCGCGTGCACGACAGGCCGCTGTGGCTGGTCACGCGCACCACGCTCGACCGTGACCCCGCGGCCGCCTCGCCAACGGTGCAGGAGAGTGTGGCCGCCGATGAGCCCGTGGCCCCTGCCGCCGTGCCCCTGCCCGTGCTGGGGGCCACTGCCGTGGCGCCGGGCTGAAGGGTGGACTGATCCTGCCCCGCGCCTGTACCCTACGCCCATGTCCGTACTGATGCACCTGTCCGACCTGCACTTCGGTGCCCACGAACCCGTGGTCTGCCGCGCGGTGCAGGCGCTGGCCCGCCAGCTCGGGGTGTCGGTGGTGGTGGTCTCGGGCGACGTCACGCAGCGCGCCACCCCGGAGCAGTTTGCCCAGGCTGCCAGCTTCATCCGGGGCCTCGATGCGGGTGCCGCCGTGGTACTGCCCGGCAACCACGATCTGCCGCTGTTTGCCTGGTGGCTGCGCTGGGGGCGCGCCTACCAGCGCTTCGGGCAGGAGTTCGGCAGCGACCTGGAGCCCGTGCGCCAGTTGGGCCGCTTCTTCATCGTCGGGGTGAACACCACGCGCCCCTGGCGCCATGAGCGAGGTAGCCTGTCGGGCGCCCAGATCGCCCGTGTCGAGAAGGAACTGGCCGAGGCCTACGAGGAGCCCTGGCGCATCGTTGTTGCCCACCATCCGCTCACGGCCCGCAATGCGCAGGACAAGGCCCACCGCCCCGCACGTGCCGAGGAGGCCCTGCTGCGCTGGCGCGATGCGGGCGCGCAGATGCTGCTCTCGGGCCACGCCCATGCTGCGGGCCTGCTGCAGCCGCTGCCGGGCCTGTGGGTCAGCCAGGCCGGCACGGCCGTGTCGCACCGGTTGCGCCACGGCTACCCCAACAGCCTGGTCATCCTGAGCCACGAGGCTGACCCGGCCAGCCCCGACAAGGCACAGCGCTGGGCCTCGCGCTGGGACTATGACCCAGAGACCACGGCCTTCCACTGCGTGCAGCGCCAGTGGGTGGATGATCCCAACGGCGCCCTGGCCATCTGATCCTCAGAAGCGGTGCCGCATGCCCAGCGCGAAGCTGGTGCCCTGTGCATCCAGCACACGCGGCGGCGCCGGCAAGGTCTGCGTGCGCGTGCTGTCGCGCATGGCCACCAGGTAGAGGTCGGTGCGTTTCGACAGGAAGTGGTCGTACCCCACCGTGAAGACCCGCCGCTGCACATTGCCCCCGGCCACAGTGGCCGGCACCGGCCCCACGGCATCGCCCGTACGGCGCGATGCATAGCCGGCCAGCAGCCGGCCGGCGCCAATGGGCACAGCGGCACTCACATCCCACACGCGGTAGCCCACGTCGAGTGGCACGGCGGCCGTCCCCCGGTTCTGGATGCGCCCGATATGGGCAAACACCTTCACCGCCGTGAAGTCGTACGAGGCCGCGAGCTGCCAGGCTCGCGTGTCGTTGGGCGAGGTGCCGTCGGCAAAGGTGACCGGGTTCTTCGCCACGCTCTGCCAGGCCACCGAGGCTGCGAACGGTCCTTGGCCGTAGGCCACGCGCACGGCGCTGTTGCCGCCGCCCTGGCCCTCTGACAGCGCATGTGCCGCCGATGCACTCACGCCCGCCCAGGTGGGGCTGTCGTACACCACGGAGTTCGCCCAGCCCGTACCGCCTGTGAGCGGCGCGCCGATGAAGGTCACCAGGTTCAGCGGCCCGAAGACGGTGGAATCGCCGAACGCATTCGAGGTGATGCTGTTCAGGAACAAGAGCGAAGTGACATTGCCCAGGCGCACGCGCCCCCAGTCGGGGTGCGCCAGCCCGACCCAGGCCGCGCGCGAGAACACCGGGTCCCCCGTGACGTTCACGGGTGCGGACAGGGCGTCGCTGCGCCCGCTCGCGCCTGAGTCGTTGCGCAGGAAAGACGACAGTTCGAACGCCGCCGTGAGCCCGCCGCCCAGGTCCTCATTGCCGCGCACGCCCCAGTGGCTGGTGGACATGCCGCCGCCTTCGAGCTTGTCGATGGGCCGGTCCAGCGTGTTCACGCCAGCGGCCGCGCCCTCGAAGCGGCCCACGGCCGCATCCACCAGGCCGTAGAGCTGCAGGCCCGGGCCGGAAGCGGGTTGGGCATGGACTGGGGTGGCGTTCAAGGCGGCCAGCGCACTGGCCAGCAGGGCAGGGGTGAGAAGGGGGTACTTCATGGGGTGTCTCCTGTGGTGGGGGGGATGGGGGAGGTTTTGTATAGGGCGTACCCGTCCACGGCGCGCTCGCAAGGCGGGCGTTCCGAAGGGCTGGGCGTGGTGGGGGGTGCCGGGCAGGCGCTGTCGCTGGCGCCATTGCCGTCTTGGCAAGGGCGCGCGCAGGCTCACGCGCCGGTGGCATGCCACCGGCGTGTCAAAGCGGTGTGGTGGGGCGGCCTGCGCCGCCTCAGGGCGCGCCGGTCAGGCGCATGGACTGCGGGGCCATCAGTGCACCGGCCTGCCGCAGGCGCCGCGCATGCCGTGGGCGATGAAGCGCACCAGCAGCGGCCCGGCCACGGCCGCGTCGCCGGGCTGGTTCTGGCCGAACGACAGGCGCTCGATGCGCCGGTCGTTCACATGGTGCAGCAGCGCACCCAACGCGAACTGGTAGCACCAGGCCACCTGGCCGCGCGTGGCCTGGGGCAGGGCGCTGGCAATGGCGTCGATGAACGAATGCGCGAGCGGGTCGAACAGCTCGCGGATGATGGGCTCGTCCTCCTCCAGGTGGTCGCTCATGCCGCGCGACAGCAGCCGCAGGAAGTGCTGGCCTGCAGGCTGGCTCGCCACCTCCAGCACCGGCAGCACAAAGGCCTTGACGATCTCGTCCAGCAGGTGCTCGGGGGCGGCGGCGCGCTGCGCCTCGGCCAGCGACTGCAGCCGCACATCGATGTAGCCCGCATGCGCGCGAAAGATCGCGTGGTACAGCGACAGCTTGGGGCCGTAGTAGTAGCCCACCAGGGCCAGCGGCACGCCGGCCTCGTCGGCAATGTCGCGGATCGACACGCCATGGAAGCCACGTGCTGCAAACAGCCGCTCGGCCGCCTGCAGGATGTTGGCCTGCCGGTTCGGGGCCAACTGGTCGTTGGCGCCGGCCAGGGCCTTGCCGGTAGCGCGCTTGCGCGGCGCTGGAGGGGACGCCTCGGGCGAGATGGAATCAGGGGATTTGGTGCGTGCCATGGTCTGATTTATACGTTCGTGCAAAACAATTGAACACTCGTACAAACCCTGGTGGAATTGGTTTTGTACGTTCGTATAATTTTTTTGCAGAGGCGACCAGTACTAAGCCCGCCGCCTTCGATCAGCCCCCTTTGCCGCAGCCATTGCAGTCCATTCCGCAGGAGACAAAACCATGACCACCCGCCGCCGGTTCACCCAGCTTTCCGCAGCCGCGTTGCTGCCTTCTACCTGGGCCCATGCTTCCCACGCCGCCACGGGCATCCCGGATGTCGCGCGCATCCTCATCGGCTTTCCGGCGGGCGGTCCCATCGACGCGCTGGCCCGCCGCGTGGCCGACCGCATGCGTGGCAAGTACGCGGGCGCCGTGGTGGTCGAGAACAAGCCCGGCGCGGGCGGGCAGATCGGCATCCTCACGCTGCGCGACAGCGCGGCCGACGGCAGCAACCTGCTCATCACGCCCTCGTCCATGCTGTCCATCTACCCCTACACCTACCCCAAGCTGCGCTACGGGCTGGCCGACGTCACGGCCGTCTCGGTGGCCGCGCACACCGACCATGGCCTGGCCGTGGGCCCGGGCGTGCCCGACAGCGTGCGCACGCTAACCGACTTCCTGGCCTGGCTCAAGGCCAACCCCAACAATGCCAACTACGGCAGCCCCGGCGCAGGCTCCATGCCGCACATGGTGGGCGTGCTGCTGTCGCAGATCACGCAGCTCGACATGCGCCACATCGCCTACCGCGGCACCGTGCCCGGCGTGCAGGACCTGCTGGGCGGGCAGGTGCCGGCGTTCTGGGGCCCCATCGGCGATTACCTGCAGCACACCAAGACCGGCAAGCTGCGCGTGCTGGCCATTGCCGGGGGCAAGCGCTCGGTGTTCCTGCCCCAGGTGCCCACCTTGCAGGAACTGGGCTATCCCCTCAAGGTCAGCGAATGGTATGGCTTCTTCCTGCCCGGCAAGGCCGCGCCCGAGGTGGTCAAGCGCGCGTCCGACGCGCTACAGGCCGCGCTCACCCAGCCCGAGGTGGTCGACTTCGGCAAGCAGTACGGGCTGGAGATCCGCGCCTCCAGCGCCTCCGACCTGGCCCGCATGCTGCAGGCCGACGCCGACCAGTGGCGCGGCCTGATCAAGCAGACCGGTTTCACCGCTGAATCCTGAGAAAGCCTTCCACCATGTCCATCGCATCCCCACGCCGCATCGTCGATATCTCGATGCACCTTGAAAATGATGTCGTCTCCGACCCACCCGGCCTGGGCCCGCGCATCAGCTACATCGACCACCACATGAGCTTCGACGACCTGGCGCGCTTCTTCCCCGGCGTGCGCAAGGAGGACCTGCCCGACGGCGAATCCTGGGCGGTCGAAGACGTGCAGCTCAACACCCACAACGGCACGCACCTCGATGCGCCCTACCACTTCGCCTCCACCATGGACGGTGGCCAGCGCGCCCTGTCCATCGACGAGGTGGACCTGAATTGGTGCTTCCAGCCCGGTGTGAAGCTCGACTTTCGCCACCTGCCCGACGGCTATGTGGTGCAGGCGGCCGATGTGGAGGCCGAGCTCGCGCGCATCGGCCACCGCCTGCAGCCGCTGGAGATCGTGGTCGTCAACACCCGCGCGGGCAGCGCCTACGGCACGCCGCACTACACCCGCAGCGGCTGCGGCATGGGCTACGAGGCCACCATGTATTTGCTGGAGCGCGGCGTGCGCCTGACCGGCACCGATGCCTGGAGCTGGGACGCGCCGTTTGCCTACACGGCCGAGCGCTATGCCGAGAGCCGCGACGCCTCGCTGATCTGGGAGGGCCACAAGGCCGGTCGCGACATCGGCTATTGCCATTTGGAAAAGCTGCACAACCTCGAAGCCTTGCCCGGCAGCGGCTTCTATATCTCGTGCTTTCCGGTCAAGGTGCGCGGCGCGTCGGCCGGCTGGACGCGCGCGGTCGCCATCTTCGATCCGGTACTCCCCCTGCACAAGGAAGCGGCATGAAGTTCGCCACCCTCAAGAACGGCCAGCCCGATGGCCGCCTGGTCGTCGTCTCGGCCGATGCCAGCCACTGTGCGGACGCCAACCCCGTGGCGGCGACGATGCTCGACGCGCTGCAGCGCTGGGATGCGGTGCAGCCGGGCCTTGCGCGCCTGTCGCAGGCCCTCGACATCCCTGACGCCCGTACCACCGTGGGGGCGGTGCCGTTCGATCCCCGGCAGTGCGCGGCGCCGTTGCCGCGCAGCTTCCAGTGGCTCGACGGCTCGGCCTTTCTGAACCATGGCCGGCTCATGGAGCGCGCCTTCAAGACCCCGCCCATCGCCGATTTCGAGACCATTCCCCTCATGTACCAGGGTGCGGCCGATGACTTCCTCGGCCCGCACGATCCGGTGCCGCTGCCCAGTGAAGACGATGGCATCGACTATGAAGGCGAGTTCGCCGTGGTGCTGGGCGATACGCCCATGGGTGTGGGCCCGCAGCAGGCCCTGCAGCATGTGCGCCTGGTGGTGCTGCTCAACGACTGGAGCCTGCGCAGCTTCGGCCCGCGCGAGGCGAAAAGCGGCTTTGGCTTCTTGCAGGCCAAGCCTTCCACGGCCTTCGCCCCGATCGCCGTCACGCCCGACGAACTGGGGCCGGCCTGGCGCGACGGCCGCGTGCACCTGCAACTGCAGGTGCACCGCAACGACGCCTGGTGTGGCCACCCTCACGGTGGGGCCATGCATTTCCACTTTGGCGAACTCATCGCCCACGCGGCGCGTACGCGCCGGTTGTCGGCCGGCACCCTCATCGGCTCGGGCACCGTCTCCAATGTCGACGCGGCCATGGGCTCGTGCTGCATTGCCGAGCGCCGCATGATCGAAACCCTGGCCCAGGGCGCGCCGCGCACGCCCTTTCTGCGCTTTGGCGAACGGGTGCGCATGTTGGCGCTGGACGGGCAGGGCGGCGCCGGGCCTTTCGGCATGCTCGACCAGGTGGTGCAGCAGGCCCCAGGGACCGTTGCTGAGCGGTGACGCGAGCACGGCGGGCGCCCTGTGTCCATAGGGCGCTTTCCCCTGTTGTGGTTGTTTTCCCGGGGGCGGCTTGACCGGCCTGCGGGCCGCGCCTATTCTGGCTGGAGTGGCCTGCCGCGCCCCCGGCAGCGCCCGGACCCCTGTGGAACCCCGCCCGTTGCCATGCACAAAGAATTCAACCACGACGCCCTGCGCCGCCTGCAGGCGTTGATTGCCCGTGAGACGGGCGCCGCGCTCAGCGAAGCCGCTACGGCCGAGATGGCCGCCATCCTGCGCGGCTCCGACGGGCCCGAGGGCGTGCCCGCGGACGACAGCGTGGTGGCGGCCCCGCGCGAGGTCACCATCCTGCTGGCCGACCTGCGCGGCTTCACCGCGCTCTCGGCCGCGCTGCCCGCGGGCGTGGTGATCGCCGCGCTCAACCGTTGCCTGTCTGTGCTCAGCGAGGTGGTCTTCAAGCACCAGGGCGCCATCGACAAGTTCATGGGCGACTCCATCATGGTGCTCTTCGGCGCGCCCGTGGCGCGCGAGGACGACGTGGACCGCGCGCTGATGTGCGCGGTCGAGATGCAGATGGCCATGCGCGACCTGAACCTGGCCCACATGCGTGAGCGCCTGCCCGAGGTCTTCCTGGGCATTGGTGTGAACACCGGCAACGTGATGGCCGGGCGTTTTGGCTCCGACGTGTACTCCGAATACACCGTGATCGGCGAAGAGGTGAACCTCGCCTCGCGCATCGAAGCCTTCAGCCTGCGCGGCCAGGTGCTCATCAGCGAGGCCACCTACCAGCGCTGCTGGGGGCTGGTGTCGGCATCGGCCCCCATGCAGGTCTATGTCAAGGGGCGCCAGCAGCCCGTGGGCCTGCGTGAGCTGGTGGCGATTCCCTCGCGCAAGCTCAAGGTGCCGCGCCAGGAGTTTCGCCGCAGCCACCGCGTGGACACGCGCCTGCCCTGCCTGTGCCAGCGCATCCAGGACAAGATCATCGTGCCGCAGATCGTGCACACCGCCATCCGCGACATCGGCTACCACGGCCTGCTGGTGGAGATGACCGAGCCGCTGGACCTGCACAGCGAGATCAAGCTCGAATTTGACCTGACCCTGGTCGAGTACCGCGCCACCGACGTCTACGCGCGCGTCATCACCTTGAAGCCCGAGGGCGGGCAGTGGCTGGCGGGGCTGGAGTTCACCTCCATCAGCCCCGAGTGCCACGCCAAGGTGCAGATGTTCGTGCAGCTGCTGGTGGCGGCGCGCTAGGCGATCAGCAACCGAGCTGCGTCGCCAGGTCCGTGAGCCGCGTGCTGTGCAGGTCGTTCCCTGCCTGCGCCGAGATGTCCTTGGGATGCGCCGCCCCATATTCCAGCGGCCGTTCCACATACATGGTGCGCAGCCCGCAGCCGCGCGCCGCCGCCAGGTCGTCGTGGTGGGCCGCCACCAGGGCCACCTGTGCGGGCTCCAGGTCGAAGGTGCGGGCCACGCCCAGGTAGGTCTCAGGGCTGGGCTTGTAGGCGCGGAACACTTCGGCGCTCAGGATGCAATCCCACGTCAGGCCCGCGCGCTTGGCCATGTTGGTGAGCAGGCCGATGTTGCCGTTGGACAGCGTGGTGAGGGTGAACTTCGTCTTGAGCCGCGTGAGCCCGGCCACGCTGTCGGCCCACGGGTCCAGCCGGTGCCACACGCGGTTCAGGTGCCAGCGCTCGGCCTCGGTCAGGTGCGACAGGCCAAAGCGCGGCAGGATCTCGTCGAGGATGCTGCGGTGCAGCTCGTCGATGCGCGTCCAGCCCTGCTCGCCCCGCATCACGCGCGCCATGGCCGGCTGGTAGCCGCTGCGCCAGGCAATGGCGAAGGCATCGCCGTCGATGGCCGGGTACAGCGCCTGCATCTCGCGCACGATGCTGCCGTGCCAGTCCACCACGGTGCCAAAGATGTCGAAGGCCAGCACCTTCACGGTGCTGGCGAGTTCGTCGGCAATGCTCGGTGTACTCATGCGCGGGCCTCGGTAGGGTGAAAACACCTCCAGCGTAGCAGGCCGGGCCGGCAGGCGCTGCCAGCACGTTTTGCCGGGCCGTGCTATGGTTACGGAATTCGGGTTTACCCCTGTAACTCCGTTCCATTCTCACACCCCCTGAATGCCCTGCGCCGCGCCATTGCGCCCGGTGCAGCGCTGCCCTGTTGCTTGCTGTTGCCGCCATGACCGCGCCCCTGCCGTCCTCCCCGTCGCCCATCGCCCACACCCCTACCGAAGACCGCACCCTGGTGCGTGCCGTGCTGGCCCTCGGAGTCGGGGGCTTTTCCATCGGCACGGGCGAATTCGTCATCATGGGCCTGCTGCCCGAGGTGGCACGCGACATCGGCGTGAGCATTCCGCAGGCCGGCCACGTCATCAGCGCCTATGCGCTGGGCGTGGTGGTGGGTGCTCCGGTGCTGGCCGTGCTGTGTGCCAACTGGGGCCGGCGCGCGCTGCTCATGGCGCTGATGGTGGTGTATGCGCTGGGCAATTTCGCATCGGCCGTGGCGCCGGGCTACCTGTCGCTCAGTGCCATGCGCCTGTTCACCGGCCTGCCGCACGGCACCTACTTCGGCGTGGCGGCCCTGGTGGCCGCGGCGCTGGCACCGCCCGGGCGCCGTGCGCGCGCCGTGGGCTGGGTCATGCTGGGGCTGACCACCGCCACCCTGGTGGGCGTGCCCATCGCGGCCGCGCTGGGCGAGGTCTTCGGCTGGCGCGCGGCCTTTGTCTTTGTGGGCCTTATTGCCGTGGCCGCCGTGGTCATGGTGCGCCTGTGGGTGCCCGACATGCCGGCATCGCATGGCGCCAGCCCGCTGCGCGAGCTGGGCGCCCTGGCGCGCAAGCAGGTGTGGTTCACCCTGGGCATCGGCGCCATCGGCTTTGGCGGCATGTTCGCCGTGTTCAGCTACATCAAGCCCACGCTGCTCGAGGTGGCTGGCATGCCGCCCGCGCTCATGCCCTTCGTGCTGTCGCTCTTCGGTCTGGGCATGGTGGCGGGCAATATCGTCGGTTCGCGCATGGCCGACAAGGCCCTCATGCCTGCCATCGGCAAGGTGCTGCTGTGGTCCATCCTGGCGCTGGCGCTCTTCGTTCCCGCCGCGCACCACCCGGTCAGCGCCGCGCTGGCCACCTTCTTCCTGGGCACCCTGGTCGCCATCGGCCCGGCGCTGCAGATCCGCCTGATGGACGTGGCCGGCGACGCGCAGACCCTGGCCGCCGCGCTCAACCACTCGGCCTTCAACGCCGCCAATGCGCTGGGCGCATGGCTGGGCGGCGTGTCCATCGCGGCCGGCCTGGGCTGGACGTCCACGGGTTGGGTCGGCGTGGTGCTGGGCATCTGCGGTGTGGGCATCTTTGCCTGGTCGATGTCATCGGAGCGCACCACGGCGCGCGCAGCAGCAGCCCTGCACAAGGCCTGAGCGTAGCGGCGGCGCGACAGCGCCGCCATCGGCAAAACGCCCTGCGCTTTCTGCGTTACAGTGAACGCGGGCCAACCCCATTGTTGGCCACGTCGCTCGGACGGTTCCGGGCGCTTACGTGAAAGTTCACCAGCATGTCTGCTTCTCCAGGCAAGCGCCGCTTTGCGCGCATCGATCGCCTTCCCCCCTACGTCTTCAACATCACGGCCGAGCTGAAACTCGCCGCCCGCCGCCGTGGCGAAGACATCATCGACATGAGCATGGGCAACCCCGATGGCGCGACCCCGCCGCACATCGTGGCCAAGCTCACCGAGGTGGCCCAGCGGCCGGACACCCACGGCTACTCCGCCAGCAAGGGCATTCCGCGCCTGCGCCGCGCCATCAGCCACTGGTACCAGGACCGCTATGCAGTGGACATCAACCCCGACACCGAGGCCATCGTCACCATCGGCTCCAAGGAGGGCCTGGCCCACCTGATGCTGGCCACGCTGGACCGCGGCGACACCGTGCTCGTGCCCGACCCGAGCTACCCCATCCACATCTACGGCGCCGTGATCGCCGGCGCCGACATCCGCAGCGTGCCCGTGGCACCCGACGTGGATTTCTTCGCCGAGCTCGAAAAAGCCATCCGCGGCAGCTACCCCAAGCCCAAGATGATGATCTTCGGCTTCCCGAGCAACCCCACGGCGCAGTGCGTGGAGCTGTCGTTCTTCGAACGCGTCGTCGCCCTGGCCAAGAAGCACGACATCCTGGTGGTGCACGACCTGGCGTATGCCGACATCGTGTACGACGGCTACCGGGCCCCGAGCATCATGGAAGTACCCGGCGCCAAGGATGTCGCGGTGGAATTCTTCACCCTCTCCAAGAGCTACAACATGGCCGGCTGGCGCGTGGGCTTCATGGTGGGCAACCCCGACCTCGTGGCCGCGCTCGCGCGCATCAAGAGCTACCACGACTACGGCACCTTCACCCCCCTGCAGGTCGCGGCCATCGCCGCGCTGGAGGGCGACCAGCAGTGCGTGAAGGATATCGCCGCCCAGTACCAGCGCCGCCGCGACGTGCTGTACAAGGGCCTGACCGAAGCCGGCTGGGCCGTGGACTGCCCCCGGGCCAGCATGTACATCTGGGCCCGCATCCCCGAGCCCTACCGCGCACTGGGCTCGCTCGAATTCGCGCGCCAGTTGCTCGACAAGGCCAAGGTCTGCGTATCGCCCGGCATCGGCTTCGGCGACCAGGGCGACGAGTACGTGCGCTTCGCCCTCATCGAGAACGAGGCCCGCATCCGCCAGGCCGTGCGCGGGATTCGGGCCATGTTCAAGGCCGATGGGTTGCTGAAGGTGCCGTCAGCAACCTGAGGGAGGGGTGCGCGGCGGGCCGGCGTTTGCCACGCCCCGGGTTTTGGCGAAATAAAAATTGCTTTTTTGATGGCAATTGAGTATGGAATCCACACATCTGCTTACCCTCTGTAGCCAGGGCTTCATACCGGGCGCTTAGACTTCGGGGCATGCACATGCTGGATTACAACCCCGACGACCTCGACGTCACCATCACCGAGTTGCTGGTCGCCACCAGCGACTCCGCCGACCACGAACTTCCTCCCGTGGTGCCGGCCGTCCTGCAACTGCTGCGCAAGCGCCTGGGCATGGACGTGGCCTTCGTTTCCCAGATCGCCGATGGCCGCCGCACCTTCATGGCCGTGGACAACGCACCCGATTTCCCTCTGCTGGAGGCCGGCATGTCCGACCCCGTGGAAGAGAGCTGGTGCCAGCGCGTCGTGGAAGGCCGCCTGCCCGAAAAAATCGAGGACGCTGCGCCCTACGTCCAATCCGGCAAGGCGCCCGACCCCGGCTTCACCATCGGCACCCACCTGAGCACCCCCGTGCGCCTGGCCGACGGCAAGGTCTACGGCACGCTGTGCTGCTTCAGCCGGGGCGTGCAGCCCGAGGCCGACATCGACAGGCTGCGCTATACGGCGAACCTGCTGTCGGAGAAGCTCTCACCCAAGCCCGTGGAATCGGCTGGCTGACGCTGTCGATTTCAGTGGGCGGTGGCGTTCCCGTCCATTGGTGTGCGCGATTGCATGTGCGCCGCGATGCGCGCGGCATCCTTGGCAGGCGGCAGGCCAAATGCGCGCCCATACTCGCGGCTGAACTGCGTGGAACTCTCATAGCCCACCTCATGGGCCACGGCGGTAACACTCGTGCCTGAAGCCACCAGCAGCTTGCGGGCCTGCAACAGACGCAGCTGCTTTTGGTACTGCAACGGACTGAGCGTGGTGACCGCTTTGAAGTGGCGATGGAACGCCGATACGCTCATGGCCGCGTCGTCCGCCAGCTGCTCGATCGGCAGCGGCAATGCGAAATCACGCCGGATGCGCTGAATGATGCGATTGACCCGCGCCAGCGCGGTGTCGGGGGTGGCAATGTGGCGCAGCATCCATCCCATCGGACCCTGGAGCACGCGGTAGAGGATTTCGCGCTCGTAGGCGGGAGCCAGCGCCTGGATATCGTCGGGGTGGTCCAGCAGCCTCAGCATCCGTACCCAGGCGTCCAGCAGTGGGGGCGTGACGGCGGCCACGGAGAATGCGCGTTCCTGGGGCGCAGTGCCGGCGCCAGGGGGCAGGGCTGACAGCAGTTCGACCAGGAGGGACGCGTCCAGCGTCAGTGCGATGGCCAGATAGGGCGATCCGTCGGCGTCCGGCTTCACCACCCCCGCCGCCGGCAGGTCGACCGACATCACAAAGTAGGTGGCAGGGTCGTAGTGCAGGGTCTGGTCCCCTACGGTCATGGATTTTCCTCCCCGCAGGATGAGGTTGACCATGGGCTCGTAGACGCCGGCCAACTCGTGTTCGGGGATCGCACCCTGCACCATGAAAACGCGTGGGATGCCCGTCTCGGTGCGTCGGTTTTCCGCGCGCGCGGCGAGCGCGCGCAGCTCATTCAATGGCTCGTTCATCGTCAGCATTAGACCGTGCGCGGGCGGTTGCTTCCAGCAGGAAAGCAGGATTGGGCAGGTTTGAGGCAGGAAACGCTGCGACGCCAAAGCACGGTTTCCCTATCGTTGAGGCATTCCAACCAACCCCCTTGAGGAGCCTCCAATGAACCCCAGCAAAGTCATCGTCATCACCGGCGCAAGCCGCGGCATCGGCGCCAGCACCGCCCTGGAAGCGGCACGCCGCGGTCTCGGCGTCATCCTGACCTACAACGCCAATCCGGATGCTGCCCGCACCGTGGTGCGCCAGATAGAAAGCCTGGGCGGCAGGGCGGTCGCCTTGCCTCTGGACGTCGGCGCCGTCCAGACCTTCCCGGACTTTCGCGCTGCCGTCGAGCGGGCGCTGGCAGCCACCTGGAACACAACGGGCCTGGATGGCTTGGTGAACAACGCCGGCTACGGCCTGTTCCAGGCCATCGAATCCGTCACCGAAGCCCAGTTCGACGGGCTGTTCAATGTGCACCTCAAAGGGCCGTTCTTCCTGACGCAGGCGCTGCTCCCCCTGTTGCAGCCAGGTTCGGCCATCGTCAACCTGACCAGCGCGACGACACGCATCGCGACGGCCGGTGTGGCTCCCTATGCGTCCTTCAAGGGCGGTCTCCAGGTGCTGACCCGCTACATGGCCAAGGAATTCGGCGAGCGCCGCATCCGCGTCAACTCGGTCTCCCCCGGCCCCATCCGCACCGACCTGGGCGGTGGCCTGAATGAAGAGTTCGAGGCCCTCCTGTCGTCTCAGACGGCACTGGGACGGGTCGGAGAGCCGCACGAGGTCGCCCGCGTGATCGCTTCGCTGCTGACCGAGGACGGCGGCTGGATCAACGCGCAGGATATCGAGGTATCTGGCGGCTATGTCGTCTGACCCCCGGAGAGCGCGCAACCTGCTCCAACCAAGGATTTCCATGCTGGACCATCTCTTTCTCTCGGTAAGCGACCTCGATCGCGCGATCCGCTTCTACACCCAGGCGCTCAAGCCACTGGGCATCGTCAACCGCCACGACTACGATGGCCGGCAAGGGCCGCCAGGGCACCCCGACCTGAAGGGCTTTGGCTCCGGCGGACGGATGTACTTCTGGCTCCGGCAGGGCAAGGTGGATGCGCGTGCCGTGCACGTCGGCTTTGTCGCCGGCAGCCGCGGGGCGGTCGATGCGGCATATGCCAGCGCGATGGCCGCCGGTGCGGTGGACAACGGGGCTCCCGCGCCACGCCTGCACTACGACCCGCGCTACTACGCCGCGAACGTTCTGGACCCTGACGGCTACAGCCTGGAGTTTGTCTACAAGAGCTGGCAGCACGGCCAAGCCGCTGCAACGGAAGGTGGTCGCCATGGTCAGTGAAGCCATGGAGATGACCACCTTCCAACTGGCGAAGGGCCTCACGGTCCAGGACTTCATTGCCGCCAACGCCGATGTCGATGCCTGGCTCCAGAAGCAGCCCGGTTTCATCCTCAGGCGCATCTGCGAAGGCCGCGACGGCTGGGTGATCGACATGCTGCTTTGGCAGTCGGCGAAGGACGGGGAGCGCGCCGCCGCGGGCATCATGACCGAGCTGGCCGACTCCCCTGTCCACGCGGCCATCGATCAGTCGACCGTGGACTGGACCATCCAGGTCTGCCGGCATCGCTGCGGCTGACTGTCCCCCATGCAGGGATCACCTGCTCCGCTTTTCAAGGAAATTCCATGGCCATACTGGATCACATCGAGTTCGCAGTGAGCGACGCAGCCATCTCGTGCAAGTTCTACGAGGCGGCCCTCCAACCCTTGGGCATCGGCTTGGTGATTTCCGTCGATGCGTCCAGGACCGGCAAGGGCTCGCGCCACGGCCTGGGCGCCAACGGCTATCCGACTTTGTGGATCCACGATGGCGCGCAGCCGAGCCGGGGCCTGCATGTGGCTTTCTCCGTGGCCACCAGGGCACTGGTGGACGCCTTCTGGAATGCCGCCCTGGCGTCTGGAGGGGTGGACAACGGAGCCCCGGGCATCCGGGCGCGTTACCACGATCGCTACTACGCCGCCTATGTCCTGGACCCGGACGGTGTCAATGTAGAGGTCGTGTGCCAAGCGCAGCCGTAGAGCAGCGGCGGCTTCGCCTTGGCGAACTCCAGGCGCCTCAGGCCTTGCGCAAGCCCTGCAGCGTCTGCAGCACCACCACCCGCGTCTGCCCCAGCAGCATGCCCTTCCATTCCTCGTTGTCGCAATAGAACGCGTCGCGCAGCTGGGCGCGGATCTCGCGCTGCTGCGCTGTGGGCGCCTCGGGGTGGCGGCGCAGCCAGGTGTCTGCGCGCAGGCGGTACAGCATCTCGGGTTCGGGCACGGTGCCGAACTCCAGGCCCATGAGCGCGATGCGGGCGTTCTTCGGGCATTCGTCGTACGCGGTGGAGACCACCGGGCCCGACACGTTGGCCGAGGCCGAATCGCCGGAGAACGGCGAAAACACGTCGGCGCCCCACCAGGATTGCGCCAGTGCCAAGTCTTCGGGCGTGTTGCGGCCCGGGTAGATCTTTTCGCCGTGGCCGTAGGGCCCCAGGCCGGTGTGCACGTCGATCCAGCCCACATGCGTGGCCGATGCCGTGTACTTGCGCAGGATGGCGCGGATCGTCTGGTTGCTCCACGAGGGGGCAGTGCCGCCATAGAACAGGCCGTCGGGCGAGGTGTACTGCCCTTTGAAGACCGCATTGCGGAAGGCGGGCATGCCGTGCTTTTCAACGTAGGCGGCGAGCGCCGCGTCGTCGGCAGGCGTGGGCGGCCAGGTGGCGGGCAGCACCAGGGGCTCGACCTCGGCGTACGACGCGTTCACCGGCCGCGGTGCGGCGAAGTCGATGTGGTTGCGGTTCAGGTCGATGTTGTCTTCGTTCGTGCGGTGCAGGTGCGAAAACCCGTGCGGGTTGACCGCATGCACCAGCAGCAGCGCCACGCCTGCCTGATCGAGCCGCGCGAGCAGATCGGCATCGTGCAGCGTGGCGATCTGCGTGCCCGATCCGCTGAAGCCCTCGGGCCCGTGCGTGCCCGAGGTGACGAGCAGGATCTTCTTGGCGTCGAGTGCGCCGAGCAGCGCCACATCGGTGGCCAGCTCTTCGCCGAGTGCGCCGCGGTACCCCGGGAGCACAAAGGACTCGACCGTGGCGCCGGCGTGCGAGGCAGCGTCGAGGAACTTGGCGCGGGCCTCGGCATAGGTGCCCGAAAAGTGGCGCGTTGCGGCGCTGCGTTGGGGGTGGGGCATGGCGAAGGGCTCCTGTCAAAGGTGTGTTGGGTGGGTTACATCGCCCAGATCCGCGGCGCTTCGCCCTGCAGGGCCCACAGCTGCTCGCGCCAGGCCACGCGCACCGCCTTGAGCAGCTTCATCGCGGGCTCCACCTGCGGGGCCAGCACGCGCAGCACCACCATGCGGTCGTTGGGGCTGGTGGCGCCCGCCGTGGCGGCTACTTGCGGGTGCTGCTCCACCACCGCGCGTGCCACGTCCAGCGCAGCGTCGCGGCGGTTGCGTTCCAGCGCGCTGCCGGCGGCAAAGAACATGCTGGCCATGCAGCGCTGGCCGGCCAGGCCCAGGGGGCTGTGCAGCAGGCGCTCGTCGGCGGCGTCGATCACGCCGCGCTCCAGCCACAGGCCGGGCACGGTGAGGTGCTGCACGAAGCGGCCCTGCACAAAGGGCTGTTTGGCATGGGGCAGGCCCAGGGCGGTCACGTCCCAGCCCATGCATTCGGCGCCGGGGGCCAGGTCGATGGTGAGCTGGTTCTCGGCATTGCAGGCGCTGTAGCACAGCGCCTCCAGCGGCAGCCATTCCATGCGCGCGCCCTCGGCCAGCGTGAGGTGGCTGCGCTGCAGCGCCAGCGGCCCGGTGGAGCGGTAAAAGCGCGTGGCGCCCGGCGTGGTGACCAGGCCGTGCGCGCCCGGGCCCACGGTGGCGCTGATGTCCAGCGTATCGCCGCCCACCAGTCCGCCGGGCGGGTGCACCAGCACGTTGTGGCAGATGCCGTCGCCCTCGGGGTACAGGCTTTGCAGGATGCGCAGCGGGCCGTTGTGCTCGTACCGTGCCACGGTGCGGGCGTTGGGGGTGGGGCCTTCAACGGTGTAGTCGAGCTGCAGGCGCGCGTGCCAGGACATGGATGGAAGCTGCTATTAAATGAATAGCTGATTATGCCTTCGCACCTGCTCGCGGCCCTTGCCGTGGGTGCTACGCAGCCTTGGCCACGGGTGGCACCCAGCTGCGCAGCTTGCCGGGATTGAGCAGGCCTTGCGGGTCGAAGCGCTGCTTGGTGCTGACCACGGCAGGGTCCAGGTTGTTCTGCTTGCCGTCTTCCACGATGTAGACATGCGGGTTGTTGATCTGCACGCCGTGGTCGCGGTAGATCTGCATGATCTGGTTGAGCCGCTCCTCGGTGCTGTAGCGGATGATCTGCAGCCCGCTGCAGTTGAAGGCGCCTTCCTTGGTGCGCAAGAACTCCAGGTGCATCATCACCTCGCTGCCCAGGGCCTTTTCCAGCGCCTTCACCTGCTCCAGCCGGGTGGCGGGGTTGAAGCCGCTCTGGATGTAGGTGAGCGTCTTGTCCACCTTCAGCGCATGCAGGGTGGTGTGGTTCCACGTGTATTCGAGCAGGGTCTTGTGGCTCTTTTCCACCTCGTCGGCCGTCTTGCGGTAGCCCACGGTGCCGCCATACTTGGTAGCCATGTCGCGCATGCCGTCTTCGGAATGCGGGGCCACCAGCAGCATCACGGCGTGGCAGCCCGCAGGCAGGTGTTCGACCAGGCTGGTGAAGTAGGCCGGGATGGGCGCGGCAAGGAAGCACACCTCCTTCTTCTCCAGCCCCGGCGCAGCGCCAAAGCGGTCGGCAAACTCCAGCGCAGCGTCGAAGTCGGTGAAGGTGACGATGCATTCCGTCCACGCCACGGCGGGGGTCAGTGCCACCTCCAGCTCCAGCACGATGCCGTTGGTGCCGTAGGTGTGGTGCAGCAGCATGGCCTCGGGGCCGCGCAGCTCGATCACCTGGGGCTCGGGCTCCACCGTCATGGCGCGCACCGCCAGCACGTTGCCGGGCGCGGCCAGCGGGCCGTGGTTGATCGACCCGGCCCCGCCAAAGCCGCCGCCGAACAGCCCGCCCAAGGTGGCGCTGCGGTAGGTGGAGGGAAGCCAGCGCAGCTCCTGCCCCAGGGGCTTGGCCTGGGCGTCGAAGTCCGACAGGCGGATGCCCGCCTGCGCGCGGCCCACGCCGCCGCGCACCCAGCCAAAGCCGTTGTAGCCCGACAGGTCCAGAATCACCCCGCCATGCAGCGGCGTGCTCTGTCCGTAGTTGCCGGTGCCGCTGCCGCGCACGGTGAGGGGGATCTGTGCGCGCGCGCAGGCGGCCACCACCTGGCGGATCTCGTCCTCGGTGCGCGGGCGCACGGCCACGTCGCCGCGCTTGCCCGCCAGGTCGCGCTTGAGCACGGGGCTGAACCAGGCAAAGTCCTGCGACAGCCGGCCCACGCGCAGCGGGTCGGCAATCCAGTCCAGGCCGGGCAGTTGTTCGGGCAGTTGGTGGGTGGTGGTGGTCGTCATGTCTGTCTCTCCTGTCGGTGCGGCGGGTGGTGTGTGGCGGGCAAAGCGCGGCCCCCACCACGCGTGCGCGGTGTCAAAAAATGGATGCGTTCCGAGTGGCTGGTAGGGTCAGTCGTGCGAGTTTTCGCTGGCGTGCCAGCTGCCCAGGGCCAGCCGGGTACCCCAAGCCATCAGGGCGAACAAGGCCACCCCGGTCAGCGAGATCAGCAGCAGCGCGGCGAACATGCGCGGAATGTTGAGCTGAAAGCCCGCCTGCAGGATCTGGTAGGCCAGGCCCGCGCCCTGGCCGCCGGTGCCGGCCACGAACTCGGCCACCACGGCACCGATCAGCGCCAGCCCGCTGGAGATGCGCAGCCCGCCGAAGAAGTAGGGCAGTGCGCTCGGTATGCGCAGCCGCAGCAGGGTCTGCATGCGCGTGGCGCGGTTGAGCTTGAAGTAGCTTTGCAGGTCCGGCTCCACGCTGCGCAGGCCCAGTGTGGTGTTGCTGATGATGGGGAACAGCGCCACCAGCGCGGCGCAGATCACCATCGACGCCGTCGGGTCCTTCACCCAGATGATGATGAGCGGCGCCACCGCCACGATGGGCGTGACCTGCAGCAGCACGGCGTACGGGAACAGCGCCGTCTCGATGCGCTTGCTCTGCACGAACAGGAACGAGATCAGCACCCCCGCCACCGTGGCCACGGCAAAGGCCAGCACGGTGATCTTGACGGTGACCCAGAGCGAGCCGCCCAGGGCCGCCCAGTCGGTGAACAGCGTCTTGAGCATGAGCAGCGGCGAGGGCACCAGGTAGGGCGGCAACTCCATCGCCGTGACCAGGCCCTGCCACAGCGCAATGAGCACCAGGCCCACGAGCAGCGGGTAGACCACGCGCTGCACGCGGGGCTGGGCCATCAGCGGCACGCGCGGTGCCGCGGGCTTGGCGGGGGCGCGGGCGGGCGCGCTGCGCTCCGCCGGCGCGGTAACAGGCGCTGCGGGGGCAGTAGGGTAGGGGGTGCTCATGCTGCGGTCTCCTCGGTGTCCGCGCTGGCGCGCAGCAGGCTGTCCTGCAGCTGCTTGGCATAGCGGCTGAATTCGGGCGAGACCATGAAGTCCGCCGTGCGCGGGTAGGGCGCGTCGATGCGGAACTCCTCCACCACGCGGCCGGGGCGCGCGGCCATCATCACCACGCGGCTCGACAGGAACACCGCCTCGTGGATCGAGTGCGTCACGAAGATCACCGTGAGCTTCTTCTTGCGCCACAGGTCCAGCAGGTCGGCGTCGAGCTTGTGGCGCGTGATCTCGTCGAGCGCGCCAAAGGGCTCGTCCATCAGCAGCAGGTCGGGCTGGGTCACCAGGCCGCGCGCAATGGACACGCGCATCTGCATGCCGCCCGACAGCGCGCGCGGCAGTGCATTGGCAAACTTCGACAGGCCCACCAGCGCCAGGGCCTCGGCCACGCGGCCATCGGCCTCGGCGCGCGGCACGCCGGCCAGGTCCAGCGGCAGGCGCACATTGGTCTGCACGCTGGCCCAGGGCATGAGCGTGGGCGACTGAAAGACAAAGGCCATCTTCTTGCTGCTCTCCTCCAGCTGGGCCACCGGCTTGTGCCACAGCTGCAGCCGGCCGTCGGTGGGCTCCAGCAGGCCGGCCACCATCTTGAGCAGCGTGCTCTTGCCGCAGCCCGAAGGGCCGAGCAGGGTGACGAACTCGCCCTCGTCGATGGTCAGGTCCACCGGCAGCAAGGCCTGCGTGCCGTTGGGGTAGGTCTTCTCGGCCGACAGCACCTGCACGGCGGGCGTGGGGCGGTGGGGCGTCGCCGGGTCGGCGGGGGTGGGCTCAGCGGACTGCATGGGGTCGCCTTTCGATGGATGCGGCCCGCCCCGCTGCGCGCGGGGCCGGGGCCGCTGTTTCAGGGCAGGGCGGGCTTACGGAAGAACCTTGAGGTCCTTGACGAAGGCGGTGCTGTAGGTATCGGCCAGCTTCACCTTGGCGGGGTCGATCAGCTTGGCTTCCACCAGGAAGTCGTAGCTCGCCTTGGCGCGCGCATCGGTCATCACGCCGATGCCCATGCTGGCCGCGTCGCCGCCCGTCACCATGCCCATCTCCTTGAGCTTGGCCACGCTGTAGGCCAACTGCTCGTCGGTCATGTTGGGGTTGTCCTTCTTGATCAGGGCATTGGCCGGTGCCGGGTCGGCCAGGTAGCTCTTCCAGCCTTCCATGGTGGCCTTCACGAAAGAGGCGACGGCGGTGCCGCGCTCCTTCACGGTCTTGTCCATGCAACTCACCGTGGTGGCGTAGGCGGGGTAGCCCTGGTCGCTGAACATCAGCGTGTTGGCTTTCACACCGGCCTTGGCGATGGCGAAGGGCTCCGACGTCAGGTAGCCCTGCTGGGCGGTGTTCTTGTCGGCTACGAAGGGCTGGATGTTGAAGGTGTAGGGCCGCGTCTGCGCATCGTTGAAGCCGTACTTGGCCTTCAGCCAGGGCCAGTAGCCGCGCTGCGCGGACGAGGCGATCAGGATGGTCTTGCCCTTGAGGTCCTCGAACTTCTTCACGTCGTCGTGCGCGATGAGCACCTGCGGGTCCTTCTGGAACACGGCCGCCACGGTGGTCACGGGCACGCCGCCCTCGCGCATCTGGATCATCTGCAGGTCGCTCGATCCCATCACGCACTCGGCCTGGCCGGCCGCCATCATCTGCACGATGTTGACCTGCGGGCCGCCCATCTTGATGGTCACGTCCAGGCCGTACTTCTTGTACAGGCCCGTGGCCACCGCCTGGTAGAAGCCGCCGTGCTCGGCCTGCGCGTACCAGTTGGTCATGTAGGTGAACTTTTCCTGCGCGTGGGCCTGCATGGTGCTGGCGGCACCAACAGCGAGCAGCGCGGCTGCACCAAGTTTGGAAAGGCGGGGGGCGGTCTTCTTCATCATGGCAGGGCTCCGGTAGGTGGTGGAGGGGGAACAGGGACGAAAAGGGGGGCGGACGAGGCTGCGTTCGCAGGTTTCAAGCCAGGGCGGTGGAGTGCTCCACATGGCCCGTGTGGTTGGCGCGGCCCCAGGTGGCTTCGGCGCGCGGGGCCCAGCGCAACTGGTGCAGCTCGGTGATGGCGGCGGCCCAGCTCACGGCCAGTGAGTCGAGGATGGCCTGGCCCTGCTCGGCCGTGGCGGGCAGCGGGTCGCCGATGATCCCGCTGGGCCCGAAGTCGCGCGCACTCCAGGCGCAGGCCGGGCGGCCGTCGGGCGAGAGCAGGGGCGACGGGAAGGCGGGCGGGTAGTTCACCACCGCGCGTTCCATGTGCACGGTGTCTGGGGCCAGGGCCAGCATCAGCGCCGTCTCGGCATGGCCGGCGTGCATGGCCAGCTTCTTTTCCTGCTCCGAGAGGTACTTGCCCGCCACGTGCGGCACGCGCCAGGTGAAGCTGGGCACCACGATGAAGTCGCCATGGCGCAGGCGCAACTCGCGTGCGCACATCTCCAGCACCTGCGGCTGGCCGCCGTGGCCGTTGACGAAAAGCAGCTTGCGAAAGCCCGCGCGGTAGACCGACTCGCCCACCTCGTTCATGGTGGCCAGCAGCGTCTCGCCGCTCAGCGTGACCGTGCCCGGAAAGTGCAGGTGCTCCTCGGACTTGCCGTAGGTGATGGGCGCCATGGCAAAGGCCGGCACATCGGCCGGCAGGCGGGCCATGGCATGGCCCACCACGCCCGCGCTGATCACCGTGTCCACCGCGCAGGGCAGGTGCGGGCCGTGCTGCTCGGTGGCGCCCGTGGGCAGC
Source organism: Acidovorax sp. FW305-C-20-28 (assembly GCF_058783375.1). Taxonomy (NCBI): domain Bacteria; kingdom Pseudomonadati; phylum Pseudomonadota; class Betaproteobacteria; order Burkholderiales; family Comamonadaceae; genus Acidovorax; species Acidovorax sp. FW305-C-20-28. The sequence goes on from NZ_JBYSYM010000005.1 coordinate 29,999, forward strand.
ACGATGACGGTGTTCTCCTTGTCCGGCAGGTCGGCGATCTCGGTCCAGCTCAGGTAGGGCAGGTAGCGGTGGGGCGGGGTGTAGCCGTGCAGCATGGGGCGGGTCTTTCGTGAAAGGGGGCGGGGAGAATGGAGTCAGCGCTTGGGCAGGTAGGCGGTGGCCTCGACTTCGATCAGGATGTCGGCCGTGGGCAGCATGCCGGTGACCTCCACCACGGTGGAGGCCGGCGGCTCGCCCGGGAAGAACAGCTTGCGCACGCGGCTGTACTGCGGAAAGTGGTCCAGGTGCTTGAAGTACTGCACCAGCTTGATCACGTCGGCCATCTGGCCGCCCGCGGCCTCGATGGTCTGGCGGATGCGGTCCAGCACATACCAGCTCTGCGCCAGGATGGGCCCTTCCTTGATGTCGCTGCTGAACTCGCCCGTGCGGCCGATGAGCGTGGCCGCCTCGTCCGGGATGTCGGCATAGCCGCGCACGATGCGGCTGGCAGCAGGGTCCACGGCGATGATCCCGGACAGGAACACCATGTCGCCCGCGCGGCGCCAGGCGGCATAGCGGGCCAGGGGCTGGGCGATGCCCGGGGTGGCGGCGGGGGAAGCGGTCGTCGTCATGCAAGGCTCCGTGCTGGGATAGGGGAGGGGGCAGGCGTGGCGTTCGCCACGTGCCATGCGGCGCTGGCGTGCCCGCCGGCCACGCGGCCGTTGCGCAGCACCACGCGCTGCTGCGTGCGCGAGGGAAAGCCCCAGCCATCGGCCTGCTGAAAGACGATCAGGTCGGCCGCCATGCCCGGCTGCAGGGGCAGCGCATCGGGCCCGCGGCGCAGCCAGTCGCTGCGGCACAGCGCTTCGGACCAGCGGTCGAACGGCGCGTCGAGCTGCGCGGCCAGCACGCCGGTGGCCAGGGCCTCCAGCGGGTCCAGGCTGCCCACGGGGCAGAACGGGTCCTGGATGTTGTCGCTGGCCACCAGCACCGGGATGCCGCGCGCATGCGCCTCCTTGATGAGGGTGATGCCGCGCCGGCGCGGCGTGCGGCCGGTCACGGCGTCCTGCAGCAGCAGGTTGGTAATGGGCAGCGTGACCAGGGTGATGGGGCATTGCGCCACGGCATCCAGCGTGTCCAGGGCGGTGGCCTCGTCCTGCGCGGCCAGCGCGCAGGTATGGCCGCAGACCACATGGCCCTCGAAGCGCAGCTCCTTGAGCAGCGCGGCCGTGGTGGCCAGGCCCTGGGCGCCGGGGTGCAGTTCCTCGTCCACATGCAGGTCCACGTTCAGGCCATGGTGCTGTGCGGCCTCGAAGAGGTGGCGCAGGGCCTGCGCGTCCCAGTTAGTAGAATGCACGAAGCCGCCCAGCAGCGCCCCGGGGCCGCTGTCGGCCACGGTGGCGGCCAGGCGCATGGCGGTGGCGCGCTCGGTGTACAGGTGCAGGGGGATCAGGGCCACGCGCTCCAGCAGCAGGCGGCCCGTCCATTCGTGGGCCAGGCTGCGCAGCACATTCCAGGCGAGGGGCTGTGCATCGGGCTCCCACCAGTCGCAGTGCGTGCGCAGGTGCACCGTGCCGGCCTCGTAGGCCCACTGCAGTGCGCGGCTGGCGCGGGCGCGGATGTCGGCCTCCGTCCAGCCCTGGCGGTCCACCATCATGGCCTCGATGGCGCCCAGCAGGCCGGGCTTCACGGTGCCCATGCGCGGCAGGGTAAAGGCCTTGTCCAGGTGGGTGTGCGCATCCACCAGGCCGGGCAGCACCAGGGCGCCGGCCAGGTCCCAGGTGGCGCCTGCCGGCGTAGGCTGCGCGGGGCTGTGCGGTGCGATGGATTCGATGCGGCCCTGCACCAGGTGCACATCGGCCATCGCGGGCTGGCTGCCCTCGGTGGGCCACTGGCGCGGCAGCAGCCAGCGCGGCAGCCGCGCGCGCAGCAGGTGGTCGGGGGCGTTGGATGCGTGCATGGCCAAAATCCCCTTAGGCAAAGCGCGCCATGGCCTGGCCCACGCGCGCCTTGAAGGCCGCCAGCCGCGGCGGCGTGGCCACGTTCATGTGGTAGTAGGCGTGGTAGTCCACGCGCGCCTTGCCACCGGTCAGCAGGCGCATGTAGCGCGTAACGGACTTGCGCGGCGGGTCGCCCATGAGCAGCGCTGTCCAGCGCGGGCGGCCATAGGTCACCACGGCCGAGATGCGCTTGATGTGCGTGAGCGAGGGCTTCACGTTCTGCGGGTCGCTGATGTCGAAGGCCACGCCGGGCATCAGCACCCGGTCGAAAAAGCCCTTGAGCATGGCCGGCATGCCAAAGCACCAGGTAGGAAAGCAGAACACCACCGCCTCGGCCCACAGCAGCCGGTCCACATAGCCCTGCACCGGCAGGCGGTTGATCGGCACCTCGTGGTAGCCCAGGCGCTCCTCGCGGCTGAGCACGGGGTTGAAGCCCTCGGCATACAGGTCGCAGTCGTCCACTTCATGGCCGGCGCCGCGCAGCTGCTGCACCACCTCGGCATGCAGGGCCGCGTTGTAGCTGGTCTCCACCGGGTGGCAATAGATCACGAGGATGCGCATGGCGGGGCTTCCTTCCAGTTGGGGTTCAGAGATCGAGCGTGAGCGTGGGTCCGTGGCTGCGTGCGCAGCACACCGCCACATGGGTGGCCTGTTCTTCCGCGCTCAGACAGCTGTCGCGATGGTCGGGCGCGCCGGCCAGCCAGCGGGTGGCGCAGGTGCCGCAAACGCCCTGTTCGCACAGCGTGTCGATGGCAATGCCGGCGAACTGCAGCACGTCGGAGATGCTTTCACCGGGCTCCACGGGCAGCCGCATCTGGCTGCGCGCGAGCACGAGTTCAAAGGCCTGTTCCGTGGCGGGCAGCGCGGCTGCCGTGGCAGGGGTTTGCATGTTTGACCACTTGATTTGATCGATTGGTCAAACTATTGCAAATGCTGTGCCAGCGCGGCTTGTGGCCGCTACCGGCTTTGCCCTGCGTCAAAGCACCCTGCAGGGGTTCTGCTATGCCCGCAAGCGTGCAGGCCTGTTCACTCTGGTGCGAAGTCGGGTACCAGGCCGCAGCCCAGCAGCACAAAGTTGGTGAGCTCGCGCACGATGGGCTCGCGGTCGATGGCCTCCTCGGGCGCCAGGCCCAACATGATGTGCACCTGCACGCCGTAGTCAGCGTAGTGCTGCGTCATGCCCCAGATCTGCATGAGCAAGAGGCGCGCGTCCAGCGGGCGCATGCGGCCCTCGGCGATCCAGCGGTCGATCAGGTCCACCTTCTGCTGGGTGGACTTCACGGCCACGGGCCAGTACCGGCCCAGGTTGCGCCCGCCGCCCAGCACCTCGGTGGTGAAGATGCGCGACAGGCCCGGGTTGTCCAGCGCATAGTCGAGCTTCTTGCGCACATAGGTGCTCAGCACCTTCTTGGGGTCGTCGCTCTGGCTGTCGAACTGGAAGGCGCCCGACCAGCCGTTGAGCACCGAATACAGCAGCTCCTCGTACAGTTCTTCCTTGCTGGCGATGTAGTAGTGCAGCTGCGGCTTGGTCAGGCCTGCGCGCTCGGCAATCGCCTTGGTCGATGCGCCCTTGAAGCCGTGGCGGCTGAACTCGGCAATCGCCGCCTCGCGGATCGCGCCCAGGATGCGCTCGCGCCCCTGCTTGGAGCGGCTGAGCAAGGCGCCGGAGACATTGCTGCCCTCGGCTTCGGGTTCGGTCATGGGAGGGGCTTTGGGCGGCATGGTGGGCGATTGTCGCTGCTTGCTCATTGCTTCCAGAAGCCCACATGCGGGGCGCTGGCCTCTTCGATGAGGGCCGGGCCTATGCATTCGATGGCGTGCGGCGACGCGGCGAACACATCGCGGCACGACAGCTCGGCATCGCGCTGCTCGGCGCGCTCGCCGCGGAACTCGCGCAGCCGCACCGCGTCGATGCCGAACACCACCCGGCCGATGCCCGACCAGAAGATGGCGCCTGCACACATCACGCAGGGCTCGGCCGACGAGTACAGCGTGGCCTGGGCCAGCGCATCGCGGCCCACGCGCGGGCTCAGTTGGCGCACGGCATTGGTCTCGGCGTGGCCTGTGCAATCGCCTGTTTCGGTGGCATTGCAGTAGGCCTCGGCCAGCAGTTCCCCATCCGCGCCCACCACGATGGCCCCGAAGGGCCGGTTGCCGCGCGCCCGCGCCGTGCACGACCAGGCGATGGCCTTGCGCAAGTAGGTGCCATCGGTGTCGTCGATGTCGGCAGGGTCGTCGAACTGGTGGTGCGGCACGGCGGCCATCAGGGCATGCATGGGGTGTCTCCGTCAAGGTGAACGGTTGCTGTTGCCACCGCTATGCATTTGGCATGCCACGAACAATGTGTGACATGTATGCATGCCTTTCTGGGCCCGGCCTCAGGTTTTCCACGCGCCCTGGTGCGAGGTCGAGGATTCCTCGATCAACGCCGGCCCCACGCAGTCGATGGGATGGGGCGAACTGTTGAACACGTCGCGGCAGAACAGCTCGGCATCGCGCTGGTCCAGTCGCTCGCCGCGGAACACGCGCAAGCGCACCGCGTCGATGCCATAGACCACGCGCCCGATGTTGGCCCAGTAGATGGCGCCCGCGCACATCACGCAGGGCTCGGCCGACGAATACAGCGTGGCGCCCGCCAGGGCCTCGCGGCTGTGCACCGGGCTGGCCAGGCGCACGGCCGAGGTCTCGGCGTGCGCGGTGCAGTCGCCGTTCTCGCCCGTGGCGTTCCAGGCTTCGGCCAGCACCTGGCCGTCGGCCCCCACGATCAGGGCGCCAAACGGCCGGTTGCCGCGCGCGCGGGCCTTGTCGGCCAGGGCGATGGCCTGGCGCAGGTACTTGCCATCGCGCTCGTCCAGCGTGGCCTCCTGCGGCAGCAGGTCGGTGGTTGCGGCGCTGCTCATGCCACCACCTTGCGCTCGGCCAGGGCGGGCAGGAAGGCGGGGTTGAACACGCGCTCAGGCGCGGGCTTGCGCGCCAGGTTGAACACGGCCGTCACCTCCTCGATCTGGTGCGCCAGCACGGCACCCTGCACGCCGCCCAGGCCCACGGCCTGCGACTCGGCCGTCTGCAGGTACTGGCGCGTGATGGCCCAGCGCTCGCGCTCCACGTCCATGTTCAATATGGCCTCGCGCGCCTTGATGGCGGCAAATGCCGCCTCGGGGTTGGCCAGCGTCTCGCGCAGCGCGCGGTTGCTGGCGCGCAGAAACGCCTTGGCCACCTCGGGCTTCTCCTGCAGCAGCTTGCCGGCCAGCACGGCGTTGCCGTACAGGGCGAGGCCTGCCTTGTTGTATTCGAGCACCGACAGCTCCTTGGCCGGCACGCGCGCGAACAGCGACACGGCCGAGTCGTGGAAGTAGGTGGCGGCATCGACATCGCCGCGCACCACCACGTTGTCGCGTGCGCTGAAGTCGGTGGTCACCCAGTCGAACAGTTCGGGCCTGGTCTTGAGCGCACGGGCCACCATGGGCCAGCTGCGGCGTGTGGCCTCCACGGCGGCGGCCGCCACCTTCTTGCCCTTGAGCGACTGGAAGTCGGTGGTGATGCCCCGGTCCTTGCGGCCGATGATGACGAAGGGTGCGCGGTTGTAGTACTGGTAGATGGCCTGCACCGGCGTGTCGGCGTTCTGCGCGTGGAACTCGGCCAGCGAGCTGATGTCCCCCAGCCCGATGTCGTAGGCCCCGCTGGCCACGCGCGTGATCGAGGCGACCGAGCCCGCGCCCACGTCGATGCTCACGTCCAGGCCCTCGTCCTTGAAGTAGCCCTTGGCCTGCGCCAGGAAGAAGGGCGAGGTCTGGCTCGTCACACGGAAATCCAGCGTGAACTTGAGTGGGGTCAGCGTGCCCTGCGCATGCACCACGGCAGGGGCGCCCAGCGTGGCAGCGATGGAAGAGGCGAGGGTGGTCGAGAGAAAGCGGCGGCGTTGCAGCATCATGGCTAAGGCCCAGGTTCGGTGGAATGTCCCGGGCCCACAGGCGCGTGCCGCCGCAGGACCGGGTCGAACTGAGCAATTTCCGGGCGCCACCATCAAGAACGGGTGGCAGCGCTGAACGCTTCTACTCGGCAGGGGCTGATGCAGAAAGCGTGCCCGGTGCCGCAAAAGCGCTGCGCAGGGCTGTGCGCCAGGCCCCTTTTTGCCAGGGCCTTGCCTTGGCGCAAGCCGCTGCGGGGCTGTTTGTGCATCTTGCGCAAAAGGGCTGGCAAGCGCTGGGCACGCACCTGCGTTGCGCAGGCTTGGTGCGTTGGTGCCCTGGTTTGGTGAGCGTGCGGGCCCCAGCACTGCACGGCGCCGTGGCGCTTCCCTGTGGGGTGCCCGAATGTGCTGCTGGCCTGCCGTTTGCTAGCATCAGCCCTGAGAGTAGAAGCGTTCAGTCCAGCCCATCCGCATTGCGTGGACCGGCTGGCGGGTCATTGCTCTTGAAGCCGGTGGCGGCTTGCGTGCGGTGCGTGTGCCTGTTGAGGGCCTGCGCAGCCTGCGGGCCGTTGCCATTGTTCCCTTCAAGAGTCACATGGCGCCGTGCCGCTTCATTGCCAGCGGCCTGCCGTGTGCCTTGTTTTTGATCCAACGAGGAAACAGACACCATGCAGACCACCGCCGCAAACCCCGCCACCTCCGTTTACGAACCCACCGTTGCCCCCGACGTGCTGGGCGAGCTCGAAAAAGAATCGCGCATGGGCGGCGCGATGGACGGCGAGACCTCCACGCGCGAAGTGCGCCGCATCGACATATCGAACTTCGACGCGCGCAAGGAAGAAATCGCCGAGCAGCTGTGGGCCGCATCGGTCGACATCGGCTTCTTCCAGGTCACGAACCACGGCATCCCCATCGAAGACATCCGTGCCGCCTTCGCGCGCGCTGAGTCCTTCTTCGACCAGCCCAAGGACACCAAGGCCCAGTGGCCGCTGTCGCGCAACTCCGGCTGGGAGCACAAGGCGCAGATCCGCCCCTCCACGCGCACGCCCGACCAGAAAGAGTCCTACCAGGTCACGCGCCCGCGCATGGCCGGCTTGTGGCCCACCGAGGCCGAGCTGCCCGGCTTCCGGGCCGCCACGCTGGCCTTCGAGCACCAGTGCTGGGAGGTGGGCATGCGCCTGCTCTCGTGCTTTGCCTACAAGCTGGGCTTTGACGCCGACTTCTTCACCCGCGCCCACCAGCCCGATGTGCCCACCTACCAGAGCACGCTGCGCATGCTGCATTACTTTGCGGTGGACCCCGCGCTCAAGGACGAGCTGGGCCTGTGGCGCGCCGGCGCCCACACCGACTTCGACTGCCTCACCCTGCTGTTCCAGCGCCCCGGCCAGGGCGGCTTGCAGGTGCTGCCCGGCAAGGAGGCCGAAGGCCGCCAGTGGACCAGCGTGGAGCCGGCCGAAGGTGTGATCACCTGCAACATCGGCGACATGCTCATGCGCTGGAGCGACGACCAGTTGCCCAGCAACTTCCACCGCGTGCGCAACCCCCAGCCGCACGAATACCAGGGCGCGCGCTACAGCCTGGCCTTCTTCTGCCAGGCCAATGAAGATGCCGTCATCGAGGGCCCTGCCAAGAAGTACCCGCCCATCACCGGTGCCGAGTACCTGCGACAGCGCATCAGCGCGAACTTCTCGAACAAGTATTGATGGATGAGTGGGGCGGGGCTCAACTAACCCCCACCCCGCATCCAGAAGTACGCGTCCACCGCAATCGCCACCACCACGACCACCACGATCCAGTTGCCCATGCCGCCACTGGGTTGCTGGCCCGGCGAGAGCCCGGGGGCCACGGCACCCATGCCGATGGAGGCGGGCCCGGCCATGGACTGCTCGATCGCCTCGGCACGGTCCTTGGCCTCCTTGAGGCCCAGGCCTTCGTGGTCGCGCAGCAGGCGGATGGCCTCGATCTTGTTGCCCTCGGCCAGGGCCTGGCGCACCGCATCGGGCACATGCAAGGGCGCTTCGGCCTGTGTGGCCATCGATACGTTTTCTCCGGCCTGGTACGCGTCGATCAGGTCCTTGGCCTCCTTGAGGCCCAGGCCCGTGGCCACGCGCAGCCGCTTGATGGCCTCGATCACCTGGCCTTCGTCGAGCGAGGCCAGCACGTCGGGTGGCAGGAAGGGGCCGGCAGGGCGCATGGCAACACATCCTGGAAGTGGAGTCCGGCACGTTCTACCACGCCAGGGTGCGATTGGGCGCAGGCACGGGCTGCCTTTGCACTCCGTTGCATTGCGCTTTTCAGAGCTTGGCGCTGACCCTGAACACATTGTCCTCCGGGTCGGCCAGCACCGCCTGCCACTGGCCGTAGTAGGTGGCGTAGGGCGGCTTGATGAGCTGGCCGCCCAGGGCCACGGCATGGGTGCTCGCGGCGTCCACCGCCGCGCGCGTGTCCAGCATGAAGGTGGCGTAGCCTGTCACGCTGCGCGGCGGTGGCAGCGCCTCGTCGGGTCGGCGGTCGGCCAGGCCCAGCAGGGCATAGGCCTCGGGCGCGTTGAAGCCCAGCTGAAAGTATTCCGTCTCCACCGCGCGGTAGATGGGCGAGCGCGTTCCCTCGGCTTCGGGCAGCTGCAGCAGCGCCTGGTAAAAGCGCAGCTGCGCCTCGATGTCGCGGCACAGCAGGTTGAACCACAACTTGGTCATGCCATCACCGCCGCTGCCGGCTTGCTGTCCGCCAGGCCATAGGTCTTGCGGTACATCGCCTGCAAGTGTTCGCCCACCGTGCAGGGCTCATAGCGCGGCGCCTCGCCCGCGGGCACGCAGGTGGGCACGGGCACCACCTGCGCCTCGTAGTCCGGCGTGTAGAAGAAGGGAATGGAATGGCGTGCCGCCCCGCCGCTGTGCACATTGCGCACGCGGTGCGGGTTGGATCGGTACAGCCCATTCGTCCAGCGCGGAATCATGTCGCCCAGGTTCACCACCAGCGCATCCTCCACCGGCGTGGCGGCCACCCACTCGCCGCTGGGCAGCTTCACCTCCAGCCCGCCATGGCTGTCCTGCGCCAGCAGGGTGATGGCGCCCCAGTCCGTGTGCTCGCCGGCGCCAAAGGTCAGCGCATCGGCACCCTCGGGGTGCGGCGGGTAGCGCAGCAGGCGCAGCGTGAGCATGGGGCTCGCGTGCGTGTGGTCGAAGTAGTCCTCGGGCAGGTGCAGCGACAGCGCCAGCAGCTGCATCAGCCGCAGCGCCAACTGCTGCATGGCTGCGATATAGGTGCGGCACTGGTCACCCAGTTCGGGCAGCTCGGCGGGCCACTGGTTGTGGCCGTAGGAATGGTAGCCACGCTGCACATAGGGGTGGTCGGCCGCATAGTCCAGCCCGCAGTAAAAGCTCTCTTTGAGGTCCGGCCGTGCGCCTGCGTCCAGCGTTTGGCCACCCAGGCTCTCGTAGCCGCGCATCGAGGGGGATTGGTGCAGCGAAATCGCCTCCTTGCCCGCCAGCGGCAGGTCGAAGAACTGCTGCACCAGCGCGAACTGGCGCGCAATCAGCGCCTGCGGCACACCGTGGTTGCGCACATAGAAGAAGCCCGGACCCATGCAGGCCTGGCGCAACTCGGCGGCTACCTCGGCGCTGCGGCCAGCGCCGAACTGCAGCGCCCCGGTCAGGTCGATGAGGGGGATGCCCATGGCGATTCCCCCACTCAGGCCTTGAGCTTGCGGTCGGCCGCCGCGGGCAGAAAGCGGTCGCTCCAGATGTCGGCCACCGCCAGGCTGGTCTTGAGGCCAAAGGCCGCCACCGTCTCGTCGATGGTGGCCTGCAGGCGCGCTGGCGTGGCGGCGCCCCAGCCGTTGGCCTGGGTTTCGGCGGTCTTCATGGTGCCATCCACGATGAGCTGCAGGCGTTCGAGCTCGATGGCCTCGTTGGCCAGCGGCTCGCGCGCCTTGATGGCGGCGGCGCCCGCCTTGGGGTCGGCCATGGCCTCGGTCCAGCCGCGCGTGGTGGCCTTCACAAAGGCTTTCATCGCGTCGGGCGCGTCCTGCATGGCCTTGGGGTTGGCGATCAGGCCGTTGCCGTACGACTTCATGCCAAAGTCCGAGAAGCGGAACACCGTGAGCTGCTCGGGCCCCATGCCGCGCGCCTTGAGGTTGAGCAGGCCGGTGAAGAAGAAATACGCCGCCGCGTCGAAGTCGCCTTTCACGAAGCGCGTATCGCCGATGTCCGGTGCCACGTTCTCCCACTTCACGCCGCTGGCATCGAAGCCCTGGGCCTTGGCGAACACTGGGAACAGCTTGCGCGAGGCATTGAAGGGCTGGCCCAGAATGGTCTTGCCCGCCAGGTCGCCGGGCTTCTTGATGGCGCCGTCCTTGCGCACCATCACCGCGTTGGGGTTCAGGTCGTACTGAATGGCCACGGCCGCCAGCCTGGCTGCCGGGTTGGCGGTGTTGAACTCGATCATGGTCGCCAGGTCGGCCGATGCCACGTCGTAGGCGCCGCTGGCCACCAGGCTGATGGCCGACGCCGAGCCATTGCCCGTGTCGATGGCCACGTCCAGCCCCGCATCCTTGTAGTAGCCGCGCTGCTGCGCGAGCAGAAAGCCCGCGCCCGAGGCCTCGATCTTCCAGCCCAGGTTGAACTTGAACTTGTGCAGGCTGCCCTGGCCGAATGCCAGGGGTGCAGCAGCACCGACAAAGGCAGCGGCACCGGCCGCGCGCAGAAGGGAACGACGCTTCATCATGATGGCACTCCGTCAGTCACAGGTGGTTGGTCGGAACAAACCGGTGTGCCAGCAGGGCGGGTGCGGGGCGGTGATGGGCGATGAATGAACGAACGAACTGAACCGGTGCACCCGCGCGCTTGAAGACACAGCCGGCGCCCATGCAGGTGCACGGGCAGCGGTCTTCAAGAGCAATTTCCGGACGCAGCGCCCCGCGCGGCACCGGGGCGGTGCAGGCGCGGTCCACCACGGTGAACGCTTCTACTCTTGCGGGGGAGTCAGTGCAACAAGCGTGCCATTCGAGGCACAGCCGGCCTGGCGGTCAGGGCATCACCCACCGATCTGCGGCGGCGCGGATGTGCGAGCGCATCGCCGCCTCGGCCGCCAGCGGGTCGCGCGCCTGCAGGCAGCGCAGGATCTCGTCGTGCTCGGCCACCGCCTCGTCCCAGGTGGGCTGGCCTTCCAGGCGGTTGCGCATGTGGCTGGCCAGCGGGCCGCCGCGCTCGTCGAACAGCGTGCCCACCAGGCTGGTGAGCACCGAGTTGCCCGCCATCTCGGCAATGCGCACGTGGAACTGGCGGTCATGCGCCATCACGTCGCGGCCGGCCGCGATGTCGGCGCGCATGGCGTCGATGCTCTCCTGCACGCGCGCCAGGCCCTGGGGCGTGGCGTTCACGCAGGCCATCACGATGACCGCACCCTCCAGCGCACCGCGCGCCTGCATCAGCTCGGCCGGGCTCTCGCCCATCGACGGCGGCAGCGGCGTGCGGCGCAGGGCGCGGCTGCACACGTACACGCCCGATCCCATGCGGATCTCCACGCTGCCCTCGATCTCCAGCGCAATCAGCGCCTCGCGCAGCGAGGGGCGCGACACCCCGAGCTGCTGCGCCAGGTCGCGCTCGGGCGGCAGGCGGCTGCCCTCCTTGTAGTTGCCCTGCTGGATCAGGGCGCGCACCTTGTCCGCGATCAACTGGTACAGGCGGCGGGAGGAGTCCACGGATTTGGCAACGTCGTTCATCGAATGCGGATAAGGCAGTAACGCTGGAATTGGTCAGATCAGGTGGTCTGACCAAAGTTGAGGATTCTGCTGGGTTTTGGATTATTTGAAGTGGCTGAAACCGCCATTTCCCTCTGTGAGGCGATTGTCGGCGGGCCCGCAAACCCACCGACTAGGGGTTAACCCGGTAAGGCCAATTTGAAACGTGTTGTTCAATTGGCCTTACCAGAGATTGACTGGACTGACTAGGCGAAGACAACGCCCCAGTCCGCAGCCGGACTCCCACCTTGAATTACTCCTTCGATTTCTCCGCGCCGCTGGCCTACTGGCCAGACCTGCTGGCAGGTGCGTGGACCACGTTGACGCTGTCCCTGGCGTCCACCTTCTTCGGCTTCCTGCTCGGCGTGTTCTGCGCGCTGGCCAACACCGGGCGCAGCAAGTGGCTGGCCCGCGTGGCAGGCGCCTACATCGAGATCATCCGCAACACGCCCTTGCTGGTGCAGGTGTTCATCGTCTACTTCGGCCTGTCGTCCATGGGCTTCCAGGTGGGGGCGTTCACCGCCGCCACCGTGGCCCTGGTGGTCAACGTGGGCGCCTACACCAGCGAGATCGTGCGCGCCGGCATCGAGTCCATCCCCAAGAGCCAGCTCGAAGCCGCCGACTGCCTGGGCCTCACGCGCTGGCAGATGCTGCGCCACGTGGTGCTGCCGCCCGCCATCGAGCGCGTGTTCCCCGCCCTCACCAGCCAGTACGTGCTGCTCATGCTGGCCTCGTCCATCTGCTCGCAGATCTCGGCCGAGGAGCTCACCGCCGTGGCCAACCGGGTGCAGTCCGACACCTTCCGCTCGGTGGAGACCTACCTCATCGTCGCCGTCGCCTACCTGGGCATGTCGCTCGTCATGCGCGCCGTGTTCTGGCTGGTGGGCCTGATCGCCTTCCCGCGCCGCCGCCGCCTGGGCACCCCTCTGTAAAGGACCGCGTGCCATGGGCTTCCTGACTGCTGCGCACCTGCAATTCCTGCTCGACGGCCTGCTGTGGACCGTGGGGCTCTCCCTCATCGCCTTCGCGGGCGGCGGCCTGCTGGGCTTCCTGGTCGCGTTGGGCTCGTCCTACGGCCCGCGCTGGTCGCGTTTCGGGGTGGGGCTGTACATCAAGCTCATCCAGGGCACGCCGCTCCTGGTGCTGCTGCCGCTGGCCTACTTCGGCCTGCCGGCCATGGGCCTGAACATCGCGCCGCTCACCGCAGCGGGCCTGGCGCTGTCGATCTACGTATCGGCCTACCTGGGCGAGATCTGGCGCGGCTGCATCGAATCGGTGCCCCGCACCCAGGCCGAGGCCGCCGAATGCCTGGCCCTGCGCTGGCACCAGCGCGTGTGGCACGTCATCCTGCCCCAGGCCGTGAAGATCGCCACCCCGCCCACCGTGGGCTTCATGGTGCAGATCGTCAAGAACACCTCGCTGGCCTCGGCCATCGGTTTCGTGGAGCTGGCCCGCGCGGGCCAGATCATCAACAACTCCACTTTCGAGCCCTTCGTCATCTTCGTGATCGTGGCGGCCCTGTACTTCGCCCTGTGTTATCCGCTGTCGGTGCTCAGCCGCCGCCTGGAAAGGAGCTTCCATGTCGCCCATCGTTGAAATCCAGAACATCTCCAAGTGCTTCGGCAGCAACCGGGTGCTCGAAGACGTCTCCTTCACCGTCAAGAAGGGCTCGGTCGTGGCCATCATCGGCCAGAGCGGCTCGGGCAAGAGCACGGCGCTGCGCTGCATCGACCGCCTGGAAACCGTGGACTCCGGCCACATCCGCGTCTGCGGCCATGAAGTCACCGGCCCCAGCCTGGACCTGCACCAGCTGCGCCGCGATGTGGGCATCGTGTTCCAAAGCTACAACCTGTTCCCTCACCTCACGGTGCAAGAGAACATCATGTTGGCCCCGCGCCTGGTGCAAAAGGTCAACAAGGTCACGGCGCGCGAACGAGCGCTTGCCGTGCTGGCCCAGGTGGGCCTGTCCGAAAAGGCCGACATGTACCCCTCGCAGCTCTCGGGCGGGCAGCAGCAGCGCGTGGCCATTGCCCGCTCGCTGGCCATGCAGCCGCAGCTCATGCTGTTCGACGAAGTCACCTCGGCGCTCGACCCACAGCTCACCGGCGAAGTGCTGCGCGTGATGGAAAAGCTCGCCGAAGGCGGCATGACCATGATCCTCGTCACGCACGAAATGGCCTTCGCCCGCAAGGTGGCCGACGAGGTCATCTTCATGCACAAGGGCCGCGTGTGGGAGCAGGGCCCGCCTTCCATCCTCGATACGCCCGCCACGACGGAATTGCGCGACTTTGTCGGCAATGGTCTTTGATCCTTCCCCTTCCTCTCAACACCACAACGGAGACAAATCCATGAACAAGCGTTCCCTTCTGATCCGCAGCGCCATCGCCTCTGCCGCGCTGCTGGCCTTTGGCGCCGGCACGGCCCATGCCGACCTGCTCAAGGACATCCGCGATGCCAAGAAGATCCGCATCGCGCTGGACACGGGATCGCCACCCTACGGCTTCGTCGACGCGAACATGAAGGCCGTGGGCTCCGACGTGGAAACCGCCCACCTGCTGGCGCAGGACCTGGGCGTGGCCATCGAAGTGGTGCAGACCACCAGCCCCAACCGCATCCCCTTCCTGCAGACCGGCAAGGCCGACATCGTGGTCGCCTCGCTGTCGGTGACGCCCGAGCGCGAAAAGGTCGTCGACTTCTCCGTGCCCTACGCCCAGATCCTGGCCGTGGTCGCCGCACCCAAGGGCGTGCAGATCAACGGCTTTGACGACCTCAAGGGCAAGCGCGTGGCCACCACCCGCGGCTCCAACAACGACAAGGTCGTGACCACCGGCGCCAAGGACGCACAGATCGTGCGCTACGACGACGACGCCACCCTGGTCACCGCAGCCGTCAGCGGCCAGGCCGACATCATCGCCACCTCGCCCGCCATCGTGAGCACCGTGCTCGCCAAGGCCCCGCAAAAGGACATGGTCACCAAGTTCACCATGTCCACCGTGCCCCTGGGCATCGGCCTGCGCAAGAACGAGCCCGAGCTCAAGGCCTGGCTCAACGACTGGATCACCAAGAACACCGCCAACGGCAAGCTGCCGGCCATTTACAAAAAGTACCACGGCAACTGAGCCGCGGACTTCGCTGCCCCCTTCACCCGCTACTACCCCTGGAACCACCATGCTGACCGTGATCTGTGAAACCCCTGGCACCCTGCGCGCCGAGCAACGCGAGCGCCCCGTGCGCGGCGAAGGCGAAGTGCTGCTGCGTGTCAAGCGCGTGGGGGTGTGCGGCACCGACCTGCACATCTTCACCGGCAACCAGCCGTTCCTGCAGTACCCGCGTGTGATGGGGCATGAACTCTCGGGCGTGATCGAAGAGCCCGTGCCCGGCGGCCGCCTGGCCAAGGGCGACGTGGCCTACGTCATGCCCTACCTGTCGTGCGGCACCTGCGTGGCCTGCCGCCAGGGCAAGACCAACTGCTGCGTCAACATCCAGGTGCTGGGCGTGCACCGCGACGGCGCGTTTACCGAATACCTTGCGCTGCCCGAAGCCTTCGTGCACAAGGCCGAGGGCGTCACCCTCGACCAGGCCGCCATGGTGGAGTTCCTGGCCATCGGCGCGCACGCCGTGCGCCGCGGCAACGTGCAGCCCGGCCAGCGCGTGCTGGTGGTGGGCGCCGGCCCCATCGGCATGGCCGCCATGATCTTCGCCCGCCTGCGCGGCGCCGAGGTCACTGCCATCGACGGCCGCCAGGACCGCGTGGACTTCTGCCGCCGCGAACTGGGCGTGGCCCACGCCGTGACGCTGGGCGAAGGCGATGTGGACCAGCTCTCCAAGGTCACCCATGGCGAGTTCTTCGACCAGGTGTTCGACGCCACCGGCAACGCCAAGGCCATCGAGCGCGGCTTCGGCTTTGTGGCGCACGGCGGCACCTATGTGCTGATCTCGGTGGTGCGCGACACCATCACCTTCTCCGACCCCGAATTCCACAAGCGCGAGACCACGCTGCTGGGCAGCCGCAACGCCACCACCGAAGACTTCGAAACCGTGATCGCCGCCATGCGCGAGGGCAAGGTGCCCACCGCCGCGCTCAACACGCACCGCATGGCGCTGGCCGACGTGCCCACGGACTTTGAACAACTGCTCGACCCCGCGCGCGGCGTGGTGAAGGCCATCGTCGAAGTCTGATCCGCATATGACGCAACCCATCCTCCAGTTCGGCACCAGCCGCTTCCTGCAGGCCCACGTGGACCTGTTCGTCTCCGAGGCGCTGGCCGGGGTGGCGGGCGCGGGCGACGCGCTGGGCGGCATCACCGTGGTGCAGACCACCGACCGTGCCGACGGCGCAGCCCGCATCGCGGCGCTGGCCGCAGGCGGCGGCTACCCCGTGCGCATCCGCGGCCTCTCGGGCGGCGAGCGCATCGACCGCACCGTGCAGTGCCTGGCCGTCAAGGAGGCCTGGCAGGCATCCACCCACTGGGCCGAGCTCAAGGCCGCCGTGGCCGGCAAGGTGCGCGTCATCGTCTCCAACACGGCCGACAAGGGCTACCTGCTCGACGAGCGCGACGGCCCTGGCGCGCTGGCCGAAGGCGCCGCCGTGCCCCACAGCTTTCCCGCCAAGCTGCTGGTGCTGTTGCACGGCCGCTGGCAGGCCGCCCCTGCTGCAGAGCTGACCCTGCTGCCCTGCGAACTCATCGAGCGCAACGGCGAAGTGCTGCGCGACTTGGTGCTGGGCCTGGCGCGCCAGTGGCAACTGCCTGTGGAGTTCACCCACTGGCTGCAGGCGCATTGCGTGTGGGCCAACTCGCTGGTAGACCGCATCGTGTCCGAAGCCATCGAGCCCGTGGGTGCCGTGGCCGAGCCCTATGCCGTGTGGGTGATAGAGCGCCAGGCGCGCCTGCAGCTGCCCTGCACGCACCCCAGCATCGTGCTCACCGACGACCTGGCCTTTTACGAACGTCTCAAGCTCTTCTTGCTCAACGCCGCCCACACCTTCCTGGCCGAGCGCTGGCAGCGTGACGCCCACCCCGCCACCCTCACCGTGCGCGAAGCCATGGCCAACCCTGCGCTGCGCGCCGAGGTCGAGGCCCTGTGGGCCGACGAGATCCTGCCCGTGTTCAGCACCCTGGGCGTGGCCGCGCGTGCGCAGGCCGACGCCTACCTGGTGGACGTGCGCGAGCGCTTCGAGAACCCCTTTCTCGACCACCGCATCGCCGACATCGCCCAGAACCACGCGCAGAAGAAGGAACGCCGCCTGGGCCCCATCGTCGCGCTGGCCGAAAAGAACGCTCCCCACCTGGCCCAGCCGCGCCTGAAAGCGGCCCTGGCCTCCTCCTGAACAACGACGAACCGCAGCGGCCCCCGGCCGTGCGGCCCCGACGATGAACACCGCAACCACCCCCACTCCCCCCCTGGCCTTGCAGCTCAGCACGGCCGACAACGTGGCCGTGGCCCGCCAGGCGCTGGCCGCCGGCACCACGCTGCAGGTTGGCGGCCACAGCGTCACGCTGGCCGAGCCCATTGCCTCGGGCCACAAGTTCGCGCTGCTGCCCATTACGGCCGGCGCCCAGGTGCTCAAGTACGGCCAGGGCATCGGCATTGCCACGGCGGCCATCGCCCCCGGCCAGCATGTGCACGTGCACAACGTGGGCATGGCCGAGTCCGTGCATGAACACACTGCCGGCACCGGCTACCGCGCCACGCAGCAGGCCGCGCAGGCCCGCACCTTCGACGGCTATGTGCGCAGCGATGGCCGCGTGGCTACGCGCAACTACCTGGGCGTTATTGCCAGCGTCAACTGCTCGGCCACCGTGTGCCGCCACATTGCCGACGCCTTCAAGGGCGAGGCGCTGGCCGCCTTTCCCAACGTGGACGGCGTGGTCGCCATCACCCACGGCAGCGGCTGCGGCATGGGCGGCAATGGCGAAGGGCTGGAGCTGCTGCAGCGCACCCTGCGCGGCTACGCCAACCACCCCAACTTCGCCGGCGTGCTGGTCATCGGCCTGGGCTGCGAGGTCAACCAGATCGCCCCGCTGGTGGAGACGCTCACCGCACGCTCGCCCGGCATGTTCGCCACCCTCACCATCCAGGACGAAGGCGGCACGCGCGAGACCATTGCCGCCGGCAAGGACATCCTGGCCGGCATGCTGCAGCAGGCCAACCAGGCCCAGCGCCAGGCCGTGCCCCTGTCGCACCTGGCCGTGGGCCTGCAGTGCGGCGGGTCTGACGGCTACTCCGGCATCAGCGCCAACCCCGCGCTGGGCGCGGCGGTGGACTTGCTGGTGCAGCATGGCGGCACCGCCATCCTGTCCGAAACGCCCGAGATCTATGGTGCCGAGCACTTGCTCACCCACCGCGCCGCATCGCCCGCCGTGGCCGACAAGCTGCTCAAGCGCCTGGCCTGGTGGGAGGGCTATGCCGCCCTGCACGGCGGCGACCTGAACAACAACCCATCGCCCGGCAACAAGGCCGGCGGCATCACCACCATCCTCGAAAAATCGCTGGGTGCCGTGGCCAAGGCCGGCTCCACCGGCCTCATGGACGTGCTCGAATACGCCGAGCCCGTGCGCAGCCACGGCCTGGTGTTCATGGACACACCGGGGTACGACCCCGTGTCCGCCACCGGCCAGGTGGCCGGCGGCGCCAACCTCATCTGCTTTACCACCGGGCGCGGCTCCACCTACGGCTGCAAGCCCACGCCCTCGCTCAAGCTGGCCACCAACACGCCCATGTTCACGCGCATGTCGCTCGACATGGACTTTGACTGCGGCGGCATCGTCGACGGCCGCGAAAGCATTGCCGAGGCCGGCCGGGCCCTGTTCGAGCTGATGATCGCCACCGCATCGGGCCAGCGCAGCAAGAGCGAAGACAACGGCCTGGGCGACAACGAATTTTTGCCCTGGCAACTGGGCGCGGTGATGTGATGACGACGACGACCACCCAGCAACAAAACCTGCCGCCCCTGGATGCGATCACCGTGGGCGAGCCCATGGCCCTGTTCATGGCCCTGCAGCCCGGCGAACTGCACGCCGTGCCCGACTTCCGCCGCGTCGCCGCCGGGGCCGAGCTCAACGTGGCCACCGGCCTGGCCCGCCTGGGCCTGCGCACCGGCTACATCACACGCCTGGGCAACGACTCGTTCGGCAACTTCCTGCGCGGCGTGCTCGCGCACGAAGGCATCGACGCGCGCTATGTGGTGGCCGACGCCGCCCACCCCACGGGCTTCATGCTCAAGACCCGTGCCGACGACGGCAGCGACCCGCAGATCGAATACTTCCGCAAGGGCTCGGCCGCCAGCCACCTCAGCGTGGCCGATGCACCCGTGGGCACTTTCCCTGCGCGCCACCTGCACCTCACCGGCATCACCCCCGCACTGTCGCCCACCACGCGCGAGCTGGCCTTTCACCTGGCAACGCAGGCCCGCGCGGCCGGCGCCTCCATCTCGTTCGACCCCAACCTGCGCCCCCGCCTGTGGCCTTCGCCCGAGGCCATGGCCGAATGCATCAATGCCCTGGCCGCACTCTGCGACACCGTGCTCCCCGGCCTGGCCGAAGGCCGCCAGCTCACCGGCCGCCACACGGCCGAAGACATTGCCGCCTTCTACCTGGAGCGCGGCGCCCAGCAGGTCGTCGTCAAGCTCGGGCCTGAGGGCGCGTACTACGCCCAGCGCGACGGTGCATCGGGCCTCGCGCCCGGCCTGCGCGTGAAGCGCGTGGTGGATACCGTGGGCGCTGGCGATGGGTTTGCGGTGGGCGTTGTCAGTGGCTTGCTCGAAGGCCTTACCCTGGCCCAGGCGGCGGCCCGTGGCAATGCCATCGGCGCGCGCGTGGTGCAGTTTCCGGGGGATGCGGATGGGTTGCCTACGCGGGCGGAGTTGGGGTGAGGTGGGTGACCACTAAGAGGTGATAGCCAAATCAATAAACGATAGCGGAAGCCGCTAGCCGGTTTTGTAGGTTTTGAGAAGGGATTCCGGGATCAAGGTCAGGTTACCGCGTGCACGCGAACACGCAACATACAGCTTGTTCCGCGTTCCGGGATTGATGTCCTTGAACCCGCCTTTCTTCCATGCCGCTACATTGCCAGGGTTCAGAGCCACCACCACATCACCATACCTGTCCATCCCCTTGGATGCCCCCCAGTTCTGGGAGTAGCACCCAAACTTGTGGTGCTCCTGGTAGAAGAGCTTGACGACGCTGTTGTCCTCGTAGAGCGCCCGCACTGCATCCGGGTCATCCACATAGCGCACCGTTGATTCGCGGGCATTGCTGGCTTCGATGGCAATCCCAATCTTTTCCGTGATGAAGTCACAGACGCTTTTGCTGCATCTGTGGCTTACCTTCAGGCTGGTCGTGTCTACGCCGATCTTGGCCTTCTTGAAACGGGCCTGATATTCCACATAGTCGTCGTGTAACCTCGCATTGACGGGGCCATCGCGGCTAGTGTCGTAGGTGTGCTGAAAGAAGTCCCCAACGAAATCGCACTGCACTTTGGCCGCGCTGATCTCCATAAGGAAGTTGAAATCGTTGCCTCCAAAATCCTGGACCTCGTCCACGAAGAAGACATCGAAATACTTTTCAATGCGTGCAATCACTGCGGGCATTAGCTTCGATTGCTCAATCAACTTCGCGAGCCTGTTTGCATAGAGCCGCTTTCCCGCTGTCATGTAGCGACGGTCCTGCGACAAGCTGAAACGGGGAAGGAGCGGCGGCAAGCCGAATGTCACGCCTCTGGTCTTCTTCTCAGAGCGGAGAAAAGGGCGATAGCAGAAGCTGTGGAGAAACCGGAAATAGGTGTAGAGCTTGACGTTTGCAGGGAAGTAACCAAAGCGCGCAATGATCTTCTGACGCAAGTTCTCCCGGTTCGCATCCGTATAGGTCACGATCAGGAAGCGTGTCTCCTCATCCAGATTTTGAACCAGACGGGAGGTTTTCCCGGAGCCCGCGACAGCGAAAGTTACTCTCTTATCCATTCCACCGCCTGCTTGATGTAAGCCGGCACGGCCAGCTCCGCGCCCTTTTTCTCCAGCAAGGTGAACGCCGCATCAGTCTTGTTCTTCAACATCCACTCTTCGACAGAAAGCGTGCGCCGACCTGCGGCGAATTGCGCCTCGCACAAGGCCTTGTTGTCCTGGTACATGCAGACTTCAAAGCTGTGCCGCGCATTGTCAGAATCGGCAAAGATCTTGATCGATGCTGCCAAGTGGCCCGTGTAGTTCTCGACGCAGTTGACCTGATAGTCACGGTCATTGTCACGGATGACGGCCACGCGGATGTTCAGGAGCTCTGCCAGTTCCAGGTAGCGCTTGAAGCTGGTGCCATCCACAGAGATGACGTGAACGCCGTCACTGTCCGTGCTTGCACCCGGCGCACTGTTTTTGTAGAGCGCATCCATCAGGATGAATTCCGCATCACCCTCCACAAGGATCGTCTTCTTGCATAGCGCTAGCTCAAGAACGTTGTTGTCCGGGGCCTTCATGAAGAACTCAGCAGTCTCCTTGCTAAGACTCTTCAGTGAGGCCGGCTTTGAAGGTGTCTCTTCGCTCAGGATCTGCACGTTCTTGAGATTGAGCCGTGTCGCGATGAAGCTGCTATGGGTCGCGATGAAGAGTTGCTTCTTGCGGGAATCCCTGATGCGCTCGATGAGCTTGCGCATGTGAACATGGCTCAAATGGTTCTCTGGCTCTTCGAGGAGGAGAACGTCAAGCGCATGTTCGCGGTCACGAAGCGCGAACTCCGTCTTGATGAAGCACTGCCGGCCCTTGCCCTTGCTGTCAATCGGGATGTCACCTTCCGTGATGATGATGTCCGTCTCAATGCTGGCCTTCGGGCTGGTCCGCACATCGAATTTGTAAATGTCGAGCGGATCGTTCATCTCCTTCAGGATGTCGTCTCTGAACTTGAGCTTTGCGCGCCGATACTCGAAGCCATGAAGGTTGCGCTCAACCACGCTCGCATGCGCCGCATACATTGAACGGGTGTACTCGCGGGTTGCGTACTCGTTGTTGATCTGCGCGCTGTCGATGAGCAGATGCTTGAATGGCTTCTTGTGCGGAAAGATTGCTTCGTCCGTAAAGGTCAGAAACTGAATGCCGTAGTATTCGAAGGGGAAGCTGTCATGAGGGCCGTCCAGGATCTCCTTGATCTGCTTCGTGTAGTCCTCAACAGGCTTGCATTCCAGCTTCATGCCCAGAGCGTCAATGCCCTTGCTATTGTTCCGACCATCCAGATCAGGGTCAGCCACACCGTCGAAGTAGACCTCGATCACCAGCTCCGGCAGGTCTTCGATCTTTCGAGGGGTCTTGGCCAGGAATTCGGCGATGCAGTCAACGTTGAAGAGGGTCTCCAAACCCAATGCCTCAACCTTTGAGCGACTAGCACTAAGGACAATGTCCAGCGCCTGAAGGACTGAGCTTTTTCCGGCTTCGTTGCCGCCGACAAGAATGTTCAGCTCAGGATCAAAATCGAGTTCAAGCGTCTTGAAACGCTTGAAGTTTTTCAGCACCAGCTTCTTGACTGTCCCCACCATAAGCCCCTCCTACTTGAACCGTGTTCATTGAGTCCTGAAAGCTTAGCGTGTGGTCTCGGCCTTGAGAATCCAGAAATTGCAGGCCATGCACAGGGGAAGAGGGGGATGAAGGCTGTTTCCCCCGTCAGGCCTATGAACGGATCTGTCAGGCACTACGACAAGGCAATTTCAATGATTCCGAGCTTTCCCTTGAAGCTCTCAGACTTCTTGCACATGGCATCGATTTCCTGGTGCGTGAAGCCGCAGAGTTTTAAGACGTGGAGCTGGAAAAGCACTTCGAGAACAATGCACAGCTTGTAGAGCTGACCGCCCTCGGCACTTTGTTTTTTCCCCGCTGCATCGTAGTGCGTCAAGTAGTTCCGTGTCGCAACGATTTTGTCAATTCGCGGCTTGGTCTTCTTGGTATCCCCGAAAATGTATGTGAACTCATTGAACAACTCCTTCAGGCGCTGACGCAGAGAAGGCTCGTTTCCGTACTTCAATCGAGGTTCCAGCCAATCCTTGAACTCCTTTGGGACCGCGCTTTCAAGCAGCACTGTCAGCTCTTCGTATTTTTCTTCAGGGAAGGCTTTGCTGGAGGAGGTATGCCGGTGCAACGACTCGCAGGCCTGCGCCAGCATCAGGAATTTGTTGTCGAGATAGAGTTCGCGCCCTTTGTTGACTGCGAAGTACAGGTTGAAAGGGGCCACATACTTTTGATAATTCGTCAGCCACGAATCGAACTTACCAGCAAAATCTTCTCCCACATCTGAAAACTGGAACAACGTGTATCGCGGCCTGATATCTGCCAACTTGGGTTCCGCCTTGAAGGCTGGTACGTAGTAGAGGGTGAGCAACTCTTCTTGCACCTTCTCGCTCACGGCCTTGACGAAATTTTTGGAACGCAGTGTGATCTCTTCAAAGCTGACCAGCTGATTGATGCCGACCGATGCGAAGCTCACGAAGCGATGGACCATCTCCAGAACGTCATCAAGAGGTGTAGCCTTGATGAACCGAAAGCTTACCCATGTCTTCTGGGTGATCTTCGCCTCGCGGTATTGAATGGTTGAAGGTACCGTCCATGCCGTGTAAAGCCGAACTGTTGTACCGTCAGAAAGTGTCCATTCTTTTTCTGGCGGGGGTACGAAAGTGACCGCTGCGCTAGACGGTTTGGGGAGGGCGAAGATGGTGCTGATGGGGGCAAACTCCAGCCATTCATTTAGCGCATCGCTGTAGATGTCAACCCGATCAAATTCTAGGGGTTCGTCTTGACCGAAATGCACGCCAAACAATGCAAGGCCAACACGAAATGTTGTCTGAGAGACACCCGGAATATTCAGTGTCCGCTTGATGACCTGGCACTCGTCCAACGTAATCGACTTGCCTGTATGGGAGAGCCCGAGAATACGGCCAAGCTCCTTGTCGTCATTCACCTCCATGACGCCCCCAGACAGGACCCCCATCAACTCAAGCTGCAGTCGTCCATCGTCAGTGGCAAAAAAACGTCCAGGCACTTGGTTTTCAGGTGTCGCTGGGAGCCAAAAGTAGCCACCAAGGGTGGGGGGACTGAGGGTGCTCATGGTTGTCTACGACCTCTGGCAAGATCTTTTGCCACACTCATCTGCCGACCAATTCGCGGGGGCCTTGAACCGGCGCAAGCGAAGGCCGTTGCGATTCTCTCGCAGTCTCGTTCTGAGGAGTGACGTTGCGCGCAACACCGTATCACTTGGGCGCCGCCACATTTCCGCGTGAGTGCTCTGCGGGCGCCGCCTACTTCGCCCCCACACACCCCTCCCCCATCCCCGCCATCCCAGCCAACTTCTGCAAACTCGACCGCTTCTCCAGACAAGCCTTGTACTCCGCCTCCCGCACCTTCTCCTGCGCCAGTTGCGCAGCACGCGCACGCTCGGCCTGCAACTGGGCTATCCGTTCGCGGATCTGCGGCATGGCGGCCAGGGCGGCCTTCTCGCCTTCCAGAATCGCGCTGGCGCGCTGGGCAAAATCGGCGGGACCGATGTCCAGCACCTGGGGGCGGATCACCACGTCGGCGCGGGCCAGTTCGGCCTCGCCCAGCTTCTGGCCCATGATGGCGATGGACTGGCCCAGGGTGCCCAGCATGTCGCCGGGCGTCTTGCCGCGGGCCTTGTTCGATATGTCCACGGCCACCACCACGTCGGCGCCCAGTTGGCGTGCGGCGTCCACGGGCACGGGGCTCACGATGCCGCCGTCCACAAAGTGGTACTTGCCGATGGTCACAGGCTGGAACACGCCGGGCACGCTGCTCGATGCGCGCACGGCCTGGCCGGTGTTGCCGCGGGCGAACACGGTGCGCTCGCCGTCTTCCAGCCGCGTGGCCACGGCCACGAAAGGCTTGGCCATCTGCTCCAGGGTCTTGCGGCCCACCTGTTCGTTGACGTAGTCCTCGAGCTTCTTGCCCACCACCAGCCCGCCGGACGACAACTGCAAATCGCGGATCTTGGCTTCGTCCAGCGCCACGGCCTTTTCCTGCATGTCAAAGGCGTTCATGCCGCTGGCGTACAGCGCGCCCACCACGGCGCCCGCGCTGGTGCCCGAGACGACGGCGGGCGCATAGCCATTGGCCTCCAGCATCTTGATCACGCCGATGTGCGCAAAGCCCTTGGCCGCGCCGCCGCCCAGGGCAATGCCGACCTTGATGGGGGCGGGTGCTGCGGCCGGGGTTGCTGGTGCAGCAGTGGTGGTGGGTTGGCTGGGAGCGGTGCCACCCCCGCATGCGGACAGGCCGGCCACGGCCAGTGCAAGCGCCAGGGGGCGCAGATGAATGTGCAGGCGCATGATGGTGCCGAAAGATCCTGTATCAACCACAGGGCGGCGAGTATATCGGCGGCACCTTTCCGCAGTCGCGGCCAGGGTCAGCGCCAGAAGTCTCTATGGAGTGCGGTGATTTCGTCTTCCAGCGCCGGCACCGGGCCCAGCACCTCCGTGGCGCGCTGGCCGGCGGCAAAGACCGTGCGGCAGGGCAGGTCCAGCGTGGGGTTCTCGGGGTGGTCGCCGGTCAATGCCTTCAGGGCCGACTCCTCGGCGCCGTACAGCACGCGGCCAATGCCGGCCCAGTAGATGGTGCCCGCGCACATGGCGCAGGGCTCGAAGGTGGTGACCAGCGTGCACTGGGCCAGGTAGGCCCCGGGGTAGTTGGCCGCGGCCGTGCGCGCCAGCGTGCTTTCGGCATGGTTCACGGTGTCGATGTTGCCCTGTTCGGCCAGCACGGTTTCGCCATCGGGCGCCACCAGCAGGGCGCCGAAGGGGTGGCGGCCCATGCCCATGGCGCGCTGCGCCACGGCATTGGCGCGGCGCAGCAGGGCGGCCGTTTGGGCTTCGCTCAGCACCGTCGTGTTATTCACCTTGAGAACCGCGGTGGGCCCAGCCGGTGGTGCGCTTTTCCACCCAGCTGAACAGTTCGTACATCACCATGGCCATGGCGCCCACCACCATCAGGCCGGCAAAGGCCAGGCCCATCTGCATGGACGAGCCAGCGCTGATCAGCAGGTAGCCGATGCCCTCGTTGGCGGCAGTCATCTCCGACACGGTGGTGCCCACAAAGGCCAGGGTAATGGCCACCTTGAGCGAGCCGTAGAAGTACGGCATGGAGCGCGGCAGGCCCACCTTGGTGAGCACGTCCCAGCGCTTGGCGCCCAGCACGCGCAGCACGTCTTCCAGCTCGGGCTCCAGCGTGGCCAGGCCGGTGGCGATGTTCACCATGATCGGGAAGAAGCTGATGAGAAAGGCCGTGAGGATGGCCGGCCCCACGCCAATGCCGAACCACACCACCAGAATGGGCACGAAGGCGGCCTTGGGCAGGGCGTTGAAGGCCGTCATCAGCGGGTACACGGCGGCATATGCCAGGCGCGACGATCCGATCAAAAAGCCCAGCAGCACGCCCACCACGATGGCCAGGCCAAAGCCCGCCATGGTGACCCAGAAGGTGCGCCAGGCATGGCCGGCGATGACGCCGCCAAACTCTACCAGCTGCGAGCCGATGGCCCAGGGGCTGGGGAAGATGAATTCCGACACATTGAACGCCGAGCAGATGATCTGCCACAGCAAGACGATGGCGACGAGCAGGATCCAGGGGGACCAGCGTTCCGCAGTTTTCTTGTGCATGGTGTTTCTGGTTTTGTTTGTTCTTGGAGCGGATAAAAAAACTCAGTGAAGCGGTTCTGGCTAGGCGCTGCGTCGCAGGCAGTACGGTTAGTACGACAAGACGCAGCAACGACGCCAGAAGAGTTTTGTTAGCCGCTCCTATTGCTGGATGGGGGCGCCGGTCTTGCGCATGGCGCCTATGTGGCCGCGCAGCTCGTGCACGATGTCGGTGAACTCCTTGGTGTAGGTGATCTCCAGGTCGCGCGGGCGGGGCAGCTCGATGTCGCGGCGCACCACGAAGCGGCCGGGGCTCTTGCTCATCACGTACACCGTGTCGGCCAGAAAGACCGACTCGCGCAGGTCGTGCGTCACCAGGATCACGTTGAATTTCTGCTCGGCCTGCAGGTCGCGCAGAATGCACCACAGCTCTTCGCGCGTGAAGGCGTCGAGCGCGCCAAAGGGCTCGTCCAGCAGCAGCATCTTGGGCTCGTGGATCAGCGCGCGGCAGATGCTGGCGCGCTGCTGCATGCCGCCCGACAGCTGCCAGGGGAACTTGTCCTCATACCCACCCAGGCCCACCTTCTGCAGCAGGGCGCGGGCGCGGGCCTCGTACTCCTTGCGCTTTTGCTTGAACTGGCTGCGGTGGGGCTCCACGATCTCCAGCGGCAGCAGCACGTTGTCCACCGTGGTGCGCCAGGGCAGCAGCGAAGGCGCCTGGAAGGCCATGCCCGAGATCTTGAGCGGCCCGGTCACGGGCTTGCCGTCGATCAGAATCTTGCCCATCGAGGGCATCTTCAGGCCTGTGGCGAGCTTCATGAAGGTCGACTTGCCGCAGCCCGACGGGCCCACGATGGCGATGAACTCGCCCTGGCGGATCTGCAGGTCGATGGCCTCGACGGCAAAGTGGTTCTTGGCGAGCAGCTCTTCGTTGTACGCAAGCCAGACATCGCGGAAGTCCACGAAATAGGAATCGGCAGCCGTCATTGGGTGGTGTTCTTGTGGGCTGGGCCCGCCTGCCCATCAGTCAAGGCGGGCAGTGCGGGCGGTTCTAGGGGAATGCAAGGCTTCGGCCAGCAGCAGCGGCTTGCTGCCGCTGGCCGTGGGGGTCCATCAACCAATCACTTACTTCTTGGGCAGGATGTTCAGCTCGGCGGCAGGGGGCAAAAAGCTGTCGGTCCACACGTCGTCGGCCTTCACGCGGGTCTTGGTGTTGAAGGCGTCAGACACCTGCGATGCCATCAGCGACAGGCGGCCGGGCACGGCCTTGCCAAAGCCTTCGGCGCGTGCGTCGGGGCTGTTGATCACGGTGTCGATGGCCAGTTGCAGGCGGCGCGTTTCCAGCGGCACGTTGACGATGCCGTCGCGTGCCTTCACATGCTCGATGGAGGCGGCCGGGTTGGCCATGACTTCCTTGGCGCCCTTGGTGAAGGCCTTCAGGAAGGACTTGATCGCCTCGGGGTTCTCCTTGATGAGCTTGGGCGAGGCGATGATCACGTTGCCGTACAGCTTCACGCCGAAGTCGGCATAGGGCAGCACCACTACGTCGGCGGCCTTGGCGCCGCGCGCCTCCAGGTTCAGCAGCGAGGTGAAGGTGAAGCCGGTGATGGCGTCCACATCGCCGCGCACCAGCATGGTTTCGCGCAGCGGGGGGTCCATGGCGGTCCACTGCACGTTGCCCACGCTGTTGGCCTTCTGGAAGATGGGGAAGGCGCGGCGGCCGGCGTCGAACACCGGGGCGCCCAGCTTCTTGCCTGCCAGGTCGGCCGGCTTGGTGATGCCGCTCTTCTTGAGCGCCATGACCGAGGCGGGCGTGTTGTTGTATACCATCATCACCGCCACAGGCTTGTTCTGCGCGTCGGGGTTGTTGGCGTGGAATTCCATCACCGCAGCCAGGTCGGCAAAGCCCATGTCGTAGGTGCCCGAGGCCACGCGCTGCACGGCGCCGCCCGAGCCGTTGCCGGCGTCCACCGTCACGTCCAGGCCGGCGGCCTTGAAGTAGCCCTTGGCCACGGGCTGCAGGAACAGGGCGGCAGGGCCTTCAAAGCGCCAGTCGAGCTGGAACTTGATGGGCGTGGTGGCCTGGGCCTGGGCAGCCAGGGAGAAACCGCCAGCGGCGGCCAGCAGCACAGCGGCTTGCAGGAGGGTACGTTTGTTCATGCTTGGGTTCCTGTCAGTGGGTGGCAGAGGACGGCGGGGCGGTGCGCAAGCACCGCCGCTGTGCCATGCAGGGGAATCAGCAAAAACGATGCCCGCTTTCAGACTCGCGGGGCCGTTTTGCGGACTATTGTTCGCCACATTGGTGCATGCCGGACTGCAGGTTTTCCCGAAATGGTGCACCAGGCGTGTATGCCACCGTGGCACACCACGTATTCACCACAGGGGTGCGGGATTGGGAAAAAACCTGCCCCCGCAAAACCGTGCCGGTGGTACAACGAAAGTCCATTCATACCCCATGGTCAAGGGAGGATCTCATGGCGAATATCCAGGAATTCTTCGAAAACGTGCAGCTGCCCACCATCCCCGACGTGGCGCGCGAGCTGATCGCCACCATGAAGGAGGACGACATCCCCTTCGAGAAGGTGCGCGGGGCGATCTCCAAGGACCCGGCCCTTACGGCCAAGCTCATCCGCCTGGCCAACAGCGCGCGCTTCGGCCTGCCGCGCCAGGTGGCCTCGCTCGACGATGCCATCACCATGGTGGGCCTGAACCAGGTGCGCACGCTGGCCCTGGCGTCGTGCATGTCCGGCGTGTTCAAGGACGCCGCGGGCGTGGATGCCGACGCCTTCTGGAAAGAGAGCATGGCCATTGCCGGCTACTCGCAGTGGCTGGCGCGTACCCTGGGGTCGGACGTGCAGGAGTCGTGGCTCGCGGGCTTTCTGGTGCGCCTGGGCGAACTCATCATTGCGCAGAAGATGCCCGAGCAGATCCCTGCCATCGAACAGCTGCCCCACCACGCGGGCGGCCGCTGGGAGCGTGAGCGCTCGCTGCTGGGCTTTACCGAGGCCCAGGTCACGGGCGAGCTGGCGCGGCGCTGGCGCTTCCCCGACACCATCGTGCGCGCGCTGGAGACGGCCGAGGACCCTGTCGCCTCGGCACCGTTCTGCCGCCTGGGCGGCATCCTGCACGTGGCCACGCTGCTGGCCGAGATCGGGCTCGAAGAGCCCAAGTCGCCCGCCGACACCATCGCCAGCCTGCCGGCCGATGTGACCAAGGCCCTGCAGCTCGATGCCGACTGGCTCATCGAGCACCTGCCGCCTGTGGCCAACTATGTAGACGTTTCGGTACGCTGAGGGTCATCTTCTGAAACGACAAAGGGGGCCGAGGCCCCCTTTGTCATTGGCGCTGCTGCAGATCAGCGTGCGCGCGTGGCCGCGCTGGCCACAGCCAGGGCGGTCATGTTGAACACCCGGCGCACCGTGGCCGCAGGGGTCAGGATGTAGGCCGTGGCGGCACCACCCATGAGGATGGGGCCCACGGTCACACCGCCGCTTGTGGTGGTCTTGAGCACGTTGTACAGGATGTTGGCCGCGTCCAGGTTGGGGCAGATCAGCAGGTTGGCCGAGTCGGTGAGCGTGGAATCCGCCATGTAGGCATTGCGGATGTTGGGCTCCAGCGCGGCGTCGCCGTGCAGTTCGCCGTCGCACTCGATCTCGGGGTGGGCGGCCACGAACAGGTCGCGTGCTTCGCGCATCTTGCGGGCCGAGGCGCGCTTGGACGAGCCATAACTCGAATGCGACAGAAAGGCCACCTTGGCCGGCAGGCCGAAGCGCTGCACTTCCTGCACCGACATCCAGGCGATGTCGGCCAGCTGCTGGGCCGTGGGGTCTTCGTTCACATAGGTGTCGGCGATGAACAGCGTGCCGCGGTTGGTCATCAGCGCGTTGAGCGCGGCGTAGTCGTTCACGCCCTCCTGGCGGCCCAGGATGCTGTGGATGCGCTCCAGGTGCGTCTCGTAGGTGCCCACCAGGCCGCAGATCATGGCGTCGGCATCGCCCAGCGCCACCATCAGCGAGGCGATGATGGTGTTGGAGCGGCGCACCATGGCCTTGGCCACTTCGGGCGTGGCGCCGTTGCGCTTCATGAGGCCGTGGTAGTGCTCCCAGTACTGGCGGAAGCGCGGATCGTCCTCGGGGTTGCAGACCTCCACGTCCTTGCCCAGCTGCATGCGCAGGCCGGCCTTCTCGATGCGGGCGGCGATCACGGCGGGGCGGCCGATGAGGATGGGCTGGGCGATCTTGTCGTCAATGGCCATCTGCGCGGCACGCAGCGCGCGCTCGTCCTCGCCATCGGCGTAGGCCACGCGCTTGCTGCCTTCGGGCAGGGTCTTGGCCGCGTTGATCACGGGGCGCATCAGCATGCCGGTCTGGTAGACGAAGCGCGACAGGGCCTCCTTGTAGGCCTCCATGTCGGTGATGGGGCGCGTGGCCACGCCCGATTCGGCCGCTGCCTTGGCCACGGCAGGCGCGATCTTGAGGATCAGGCGCGAGTCGAACGGCGTGGGGATCAGGTAGTCGGGGCCGAAGGTGAGTTCCTTGCCCGCATAGGCGCTGGCCACTTCTTCGCTGATGTCGGCCTTGGCCAGGTCGGCGATCTGGCGCACGCAGGCCAGCTTCATGGCCTCGGTGATCTTGGTCGCGCCGCAATCGAGTGCGCCACGGAAGATGTAGGGGAAGCACAGGACGTTGTTGACCTGGTTGGGGTAGTCCGAACGGCCCGTGGCGATGATGCAGTCCGGCCGCACGGCCTTGGCCAGCTCGGGGCGGATCTCGGGTTCGGGGTTGGCCAGTGCCAGGATGATGGGCTTGGTGCCCATGGTCTTGACCATCTCGGCCGTGAGCACGCCGGCGGCCGAGCAGCCCAGGAACACGTCGGCACCGTTGACCACGTCGGCCAGGGTGCGTGCCTCTGTCTTTTGCGCATAGCGCTGCTTGGAGGCATCGAGCCCGCCGGGGCGGCCGTCATAGATCACGCCCTTGGAGTCGACCATGTAGACGTTTTCGCGCTTCACGCCCAGGCCCACCATCACGTCCACACAGGCAATGGCCGCGGCGCCCGCGCCCGACACGGCGATCTTCACTGCGCCAATGTCCTTGCCCACCAGCTCCAGGCCGTTGAGCAGCGCGGCGCTGGAGATGATGGCCGTGCCGTGCTGGTCGTCGTGGAAGACGGGGATGTTCAGCCGGTCCGACAGCTTCTTCTCGATGTAGAAGCACTCGGGCGCCTTGATGTCTTCCAGGTTGATGCCGCCCAGCGTGGGCTCCAGCGAGGCGATGATGTCCACCAGCTTGTCGGGGTCGCGCTCGGCCAGCTCGATGTCGAACACGTCCACGCCCGCGAACTTCTTGAACAGGCAGCCCTTGCCTTCCATCACTGGCTTGCTGGCCAGCGGGCCGATGTCGCCCAGGCCCAGCACGGCCGTGCCGTTGGTGACCACGCCGACCAGGTTGCCGCGCGAGGTGAAGTCGAACGCCTTGGACGGGTCGGCCTGGATGTCCAGGCAGGGGTAGGCCACGCCGGGCGAGTAGGCCAGCGACAGGTCGCGCTGGTTGGACAGGGGCTTGGTGGGGGTGACCGCAATCTTGCCCCGGCTGGGGTTGCGGTGGTATTCACGGGCCGCGTCGCGCAATGCCTCTTCGGCGGCGGAAAGGTTCTGTGTCATACGGAAATCCTGCAGGAGATTCTCAGCAAATGCCGAAAATGAGCTTACTCCAAGGAGAGAGCTGTCGGAGTGAGGGTTAATGCGTTGATTGCATGGAGTCCAACCTGGGTTCCATCGGTGGAGTGGGCTCAGGGTGGAGGCCTGGCCTTGCCCGGTGGGGCAGGTGAGGCGGGGGGGCTGTGGGCCCCGGTGCATGGCAAAAGCCGGATTGTCTTCCTTTTCGGAAAGCCAATAGGCTTATCCAGGTTTGGTCAGTCGTGCCTTTTTGTTGGCTTCCACCTTGCGGGTGGCCGGCGCCAGGCCGGGGATCTCCAGTTGCGTCAGGTCCAGCTGCGTCACGCCCATGCTGCGCAGCAACAGCAGAAAGTCGGCGGCCTTGAAGGCGCCCCGGCTCTGCTTGGTGGTGAGGTTGTTGGCGGTCTGGTCGATGCCCAGTTCGGTGAGCAGCTCCGAGACCTCCTGCCAGCCCCAGTGCTTGTCGTTCTTGGCCGCAGTCAGGGCCCGACGCACCTGGTCTTTGGCCAGGGCGTGGACATTTGGGGCGCCGTCGCTGCGCATGGCATCACAGGCGCAACTGGGCGCGCACACGCTTCATCTCGGCGTGCAGCTCGTCGGTGGTGCGGTGCTTGAACTTCTCGGGCAGCAGGCTGCGGCGCGAGGCCTCGGAGATGGCCAAGAGCTCCATGTACTCGATCATCAGCGTGTCGCGCGTGGGCATGTAGTCCACGGCGGCCTGCAGAAATACCTCGCGCGTGAGCCGGCCATCGCCGCGCTCGGCCAGGTCGATGGACAGCAGGGTCAGCG
Organism: Acidovorax sp. FW305-C-20-28; assembly: GCF_058783375.1. NCBI lineage: Bacteria > Pseudomonadati > Pseudomonadota > Betaproteobacteria > Burkholderiales > Comamonadaceae > Acidovorax > Acidovorax sp. FW305-C-20-28. The sequence continues at coordinate 62,704 of NZ_JBYSYM010000005.1, forward strand.
CCTCCAGCTCGGCGTTGGAGAACTCGGTGTCTTCGAGCGCGGCCTCCATCCAGGCTTCATCGGCGCCATCGTCCTGCTCCTGCTGCGACAGCGGCTCGACCGCCTTGCCAAAGCGCTTCAGGATCACACGCACGATGTTCGCGCGCTCGGCCCCGTTCTCGGGGAAGAACAGCGGTATCTTGGTGTCGAAGCGCCCGGGCCGCTTCATGTCGGCGTCGAGCTTGTCGGGCCGGTTGGTCATCATGATGAACAGCACCTGGCCGCGGTTGTCGGTGTCCGACATGAACTCCTTGAGCCGCGCCGTGACGCGCGACGACGTGCCGCCGTCCTCGTCACCCTCACCGCCCAGGCTGCGGTCGCCTTCGTCGATGATGAGCGCGATCGGCCCCATGGCCTTGACCATGGCCAGCACCTTCTCCAGGTTGCTTTCGGTCGCGCCCACCCACTTGGAGCGGATGTTTTTGAGCATCACCGCCGGTATGCCGGCCTCGCGCACGAAGGCCTTGGTCACGAAGGTCTTGCCCGAGCCCATGGGCCCCACGACCAGAATGCCCATGGGGATGCGCGCCACGGTGCCCGAGCGCACGGCGGCGGCAATGGCGGCCAGCTCGGCCTTGACCATGGTCATGCCGCCCACGCCTTCCAGGCCCATCTTGGGCTCGACGAACTCGATCAGGCCAAAGCACTCCTGCGTCACCAGTTCGCGTTTGCGCGTGCGCAGCAGCGCGGCGATCTCCTCGAAGGCATTGTTGCCCTTGGCTGGCGCCTTGCTGCCCGGCTGCAGCAGGTGGCGTATCTGCTCATTGGTCTGGCCACTGGTGAGCTTGGTCAGTTGCTTGGCGCGCGCCTCGGCGTCCTCGGTGCCGGCAATCAGCTCCTGGATCAGCGCTTCGCGCTCGGCATCGTTGGGCGCCTGCGCATTGGCGTCGTTGCCCAGCAGGCCGAACAGCTGCACCAGGCGCAGGCCCGAGGCCTGCTGCGCCAGCCGCGTCACCTGGTCGGCGTGCAGCGAGGCATCGGCCATGCGGATCGTGGTCTCGCGCTCGGCCTGGCCAGGCATGGGGATCTCGACCGCGGCGATGCGCGGGTTCGACAGGATCTGCGCGTTCAGCTCGGTCAGCGATTCCACCAGCAGGAAGACCACGTTGTCGCTGTCGCCGATCTGCGGGCTCAGCGACCAGCGGTGCAGCTTGGCGATGGCCTGGCGGTCGTGCATGGTCATCATGCCCGGGTCGCCCGCAGGGAAGAGGGAGCCCGCGTAGTGGATCACCACGGCCGTGCCGCTCTCGTGCATCAGCGCCTGCTCGATGCCCTCCAGGGGCTCCGCTTCGGCATCGAAGGCCCGGCCCGCCAGCGCGCTCGTGCCCGAGGCGATGCTGTGCGAGAGCACGCGCTTTTTCTTGCCCTCGAGCAGCGAGCGGAACAGGTACTGCTCCAGCTCCACGAACTTGCCATCGAGCAGGATGCGGTCGTAGATGTTGCGGTACAGCACGAAGACCGATGCATCGCCGCTCAGGTAGCGCCGGCGCACGGTGTCGACCCAGGCGGGCGTAGCGGGCACTGCGGAGGGGGAGGGTGTGCTCACGGGGTTCCTTGGCGACGGTGGTGCTGCTCTGCTGGCTTACTACATCTGCTTGGCCGCGCCGCCCTGGGCACGCGCCGCCTTGAGCTGCGCCAGTTGCGCCTCGGCCGTGGCGCGCGAGGCGCCCTTTTGCAGGCCCTTCATGCGCACGTCCAGGTCGGCGCCGCGCAGCTCGTCGCCCAGGTTGGCTTCGGAGATCACGTTGGCGATGTGGCCGCGCACGTTGTCCAGCGCGCGGATCTCGGCGTCGATGGACAGGCCTTCGAGCTGGTTGTGGATCTGGATCTTGGCCTTGGCGCCGGCCAGCTTGGCCAGGTTGCGGTCGCGTTCTTCTTCCACGCGCTTGATCTCGCTCTTCATCTCCAAGAGCGCGTCCTTGATCTTCTCGGCCTCGGCCATGGCCGTCTCGGCCTCGGCCGTGAGCTCGGTCACCGCCTGGTCGTTGTCGTTCTTCATCTGCAGGATGCTCACGGCCAGGTCGTCCTGGTTGGTGTCCATGGCCTGCTGCAGGTTGGCTTCGAGCTGCGCCTGCTTTTGCTTGGCGTTGTGCAGGCGCGTGGTCACGTCGTCACGCTGGCGGATGATGGCGGCCGCCGCCGTCTTCAGGCGGTCGTAGTTGGCCTTCATGCTGTTGATCGAGTTCTCGTAGGCGATTTCGGGGTTGTTCTTCTCGATGCCCGAGACGAACAGCGACAAAAAGCCCGAGAACAGGTTGCCGATGCGGCCGAAGAAGTTGGAAGAAGCCATGGTGCAGGTTCCTTGCTTTGCTTAGCTGTTGTTGACGTTGTCGAAGAAGGTGCGGTGGTCCTGGGCGAAGGCGACGAAGCCCTGCTCCACCTGGGCCAGCATGGCGGCATGCTGGGCGGGGGGGATGTAGGCAAAGGCGGCGTTCACGCCCTGGGTGGCCCACTCGAAGTGGTCGGCCTCCACGGCCCCGCCTTCGCCCGAGTGGATGCCCACCCAGGACAGGGCCTTGTGCCGGGTGCCGCCGATGTCCACCTCGGTGTGGAACAGGCGCTCGGCCAGGCCGCCGTCGGCCTCGCGCAGCGTGGCGCCGATCACGGTGAATTCGCGGTCGGCCAGCAGCTCGCTGCCCAGGTGGTAACCCATCGCGTGGAAGATGGCCTCCAGCGTGTCTGGCTGGCCGCCGCCGTAGCCGCGCAGCACGCCCTGGTTCAGCACCTTGAGCCAGGCAGGCTCGGCCGCCAGCGCATTCACCGTGGCCATGTCGGCCCCGGGCATGGTGGTCTGCACGATGCCCTTGAGGAAGGCCTGCGCCAGGTTGCGGTGCGGGTCGCGGGCGCGCGTGGAGTGGTCGTCGAACTCGTCGCGTGCCGCATCGAAGATGTAGCTGGCCACCAGCACATTGCGGTCGGCCGCGGGCAGAAAGGGCTCGGCCGGGTCGGTGAACAGGTGGCGCGCACAGCCGATCTTGCCCGCCAGCGAGGCCACGCTGCAGCCGAAGTAGCCGTTCCAGGCGATGTAGCGCGCGAAAAAGCGCACCAGCTTGCCCGGCTCGTCGGACACGATGGCGGCCTTGAGCGATGCCTCCATCAGGCGCGTGTACTCGTCGAAATCGACAAGCGTCTGCAAGTGGGACTTCTGTACGGTGGTGGTCATCGGGGCCTCATTTCACGGATTGGGCAACGGGGCGGGGTGCCGCGGGTGCGGCGCTGGCCTTGGCTGCGGCAGGGCTGGGCACATGCACGCCGATGGTGTCCAGCTCCTCGCTGATGTCGGCTTCCAGGTTCTCCTCGATGGCCAGGCGGTCCACGCTTTCGCGCAGCCGGGCCGAGGCATCGCTGGCCATGGGCATGGAGACGGCCTGCTGGAACACCTCTTCGATGATGTCCGGCATGGACACCATGGCCGCTTCGATGGCGAACATGCGGCTGCTCAGGCGGCTGCTGCTCTCCAGCAGGCGCTGGTAGTCTTTGCGAGCCTGCAGCAACTGGCGGCGTTCGCGCTCGTCGGTGGTGGCGGCCAACTGGTCTTCCACGCTGCGCAGGCGGTCGGCGATCTCCTTGCGGCTGAGCTGGCTCTGGCGCTCGTTGGCGCTCACGATGGCTAGCCAGCGTGCCAGGTAGTCGCGCGTCACGTCCTTCAGGCGGTCGATGTCCTCCACGCTCAGCGCGCAGGTGCGGGCCTTGACCATGCGCTCCAGCGCGTCGATGCGCTCCAGCGTCTGCAGGTACACGCGCATGCGCTTGGAGGTGGGGTCGCACTGGCCACGGCTGTCCAGCTCCTTGAGCAGGCTGTCGATCTGCGCCTGGTAGCGCATGGCCGCGTACTTGCGCCGCACGCTGTAGCGGAAGGTGGACATGCCAGGCACATAGAGCAAGGCCAGGCCCTCCACGGCCGCGTACGCCGTGCCCACGAAGATGAAGCCCGGCAAGCCATAGGGAAACGAGGCCAGCACCGCCAGCGCCGCCGCGCCCAGCGAGGCCGTGACGTTCCACTTGCTGGTCAGAAACTCCTGGATGTAGGGGGGCTCTTCCCGTTCGCCCGGGGCGAATTTCATACGCTCAGCGTGATCTGGCCATGGCCCTTGGCGTCGCGCAGCGACGTGAGGATGCGGTCCTGCATGCGCAGCGTCTCGGTCGAGCGCGCCCAGGCCTCCGAGCGCGGGTGCTCGGCATGGATCATGAAGTCATCGGCGATCCTGGCCGGCTGGGGCGAGAGCACGATCACCCGGTCGCCCAGCGCCAGGGCCTCGCTCACATCGTGCGTGACGAACACCACCAGGCAGGGGTTGGCCTTGCACAGCGCCAGCAGCAGGCGCTGCATCTCCTCGCGCGTCTGCGGGTCGAGCGCGCCGAAGGGTTCGTCCATCAGCAGAATGCGCGGGCGCAGCACCAGCGCACGCGCCAGCGCCACGCGCTGGTTCTGCCCGCCCGAGAGCTGCGCCGGGCGCATGGCCTTCTTGTCGGCCAGGCCCACGGCGGCGAGGATGGTGTCCACGCGCTCCTTCACCTCGGCCGGGCTGATGCGGCCTTTCCAGAGCTTGAGCGTGAAGGGGAAGGCCACGTTGTCCCACACCGTCAGGTCGGGCCGGTTGGCGTACTGCTGGAACACCGTCACCGCATCGTCGTGCTGGTCCAGGCACTCCTTGCCGTCGATTTCCACCCGGCCCTGGGTGGGCGTCTTCACATTGAACGGGCGCACCCCGCCCATCATGCGCATCAGCGTCGATTTGCCGCAGCCCGAAGGGCCCAGCAGCATGTTGATGCTGGGGTTCTCCAGGTGCAGGTCGATGCCGTCGATCACGCGCAGCACGCCCCGGCCGTTGGCGGCAGGGTACTCCTGCACGATGCCGGTCATCTGGATGGAAATGCTCACAGGGCTCGATGTCATGCTTGGCTTGTTGTCGTAGGGGTTCTCAGGGCGATCACACCGTGCTTTCCCACGGGAACATCTTGCGTTTGGCCCACGTCATCAGCCGGTGCGTGATCAGCGCCAGCGCGATGATGGTGATGATGCCCGCGAACACCTGGTCCATGGCCGAGAAGCGGCGCGCGTTCTGGATCAGCTGGCCCAGGCCCTCCTTGGCGTTCACGTATTCGGCCACGGTGATGTAGGTCCACATCACCGACACCGCGATGATGATGCCGTCCACGATGCGTGGCATGGCCATGGGGATCACTGCGCGGCGTATGCACTCCCACGGCGTGGCGCCCAGGTCGCGCGCGCTCACCCAGTACGACTGCGGCACCGAGCGGATCGCATCGCGCACCAGCGGAATCAGGTAGACCACGGCGCCCGAGAACAGGAAGAAGATCTTCATTTCTTCGCCAATGCCGAACCACATCACCATGATGGGCAGCAGCGCCACGATGGGCGCCGAGCGGAACGGGTCGATCAGCGGCGACAGCGTGGCATTGATGCGCGGCGAGGCCCCCATCAGGATGCCGATGGGCAGCCCGATCAGGATCACCAGGATGCCGGCCACCACCAGGCGCCCGCCCGACCACAGCACCGAGGTCAGCAGCAGGCTCTCCTGGCGCACCGGGTCCCAGGCCAGGCGGTAGAAGGCCGTGGCCACCTCCCAGGGGGCGGGCAGGCGGTTGGAGCTGACCAGGCCCGAGGCGCTCACCAGCGCCCAGGCCACCAGCACCGCCACCACGGCCCCCACACCCAGCATGCGCTGGGTCTGGGGCGCGATCGGGTGGCTGGGGTTCCAGAAATGCGCCATCGCTGCCGCTCCCTCAGCGGGCCAGCACGGCGATGCGCGTGGCGCGGTTCATCTGGCGGCAGGTGTCCAGGTCCACCTCCAGCGCACCGGGGTTGGCTTCGTTGCAGATCGGGTTGTTCGAGCCATTGCCCACCACCTTGAAGCGCGCGGCCGGAATCTCCCACTGCGTCACCACGTACTTGGTCACCGCATCGGCGCGCGCCTTGGACAGGCGCTGGTTGGCCTGCGCACTGCCGGTGGAGTCGGTGTTGCCCGAGATCTCGAAGTACGCCGAGCCATTGCTGTTGATGAAGGGCACGACCTGGGTGTCGATCACCTCCTGCGCCTTCTTGGTCAGCTCGGCCTGGCCCACGGGGAAGTTCACGCTCACCGGCTTGGTCAGCGCGGCGGGGCGGGCCTCGGCCTTTTGCATGCCGGCCGTGTCGAAGGTGAACTCGGGCTTGGCAGCGGCAGCGCGCGCGGCCTGGTTGTCCTTGAGCAGGGCGTTGATGAAGCGGTAGTCGAACGAGTTCTGCGGCGAGACCACGGGCGAGTTCGGGTTGGCCAGCGAGCCGGCGGCGCGGTAGATCGCGTCGAACTCGCGGTACACGCGCTCATAGTGGTTGGTGTCGCCCGCCAGGCCCAGAATGCGGGCGTTGTCGTCCAGCCCCGTCCACACCAGGTTGGAGAACAGGCTGCTGATGAAGGGCATGCCTTCCTTCTTGGCCAACTGGTCGAAGAAAGGCTCGGTGCGCACCAGTGCCTCGGCCGCGCCCGCAGGGTTGGCGCGGGCGGCGGTCACGCCGTCCATCCAGCCCTTGACGAAGCCCTGGAAGGCCTGCTGGTTGGCCGGGTCCTGCAGCAGCTTCTGGTTGCAGACCATCACGTCGTAGATCAGGTTGGTGGCCACCTTGGTGGAGTACACCACGCGCGCGCCGGGGGTGGACTTGACGGCCAGCGACAGGTCCGGGTCCCACAGCACGGCCGCGTCCACGCTGCCGGCGGCAAAGGCCGCGCGCACGCCGGGCGTGCCCTCGTCGGCGTTGATGTAGACCACGCGGTCCAGCACATTGGCCTTTTGCTTGGCGCTCAGGCTGGAGTTGTTGATGGCGTTGATGAACAGGCCGTGCGAGGGCGTGTACTTGAGCAGCGCCACCTTCTTGCCCACCAGGTCCTCGATGCGCTTGATCTCCGGGTCGCGCGCGATCACCGCGTCGGCACCCTGGGTGTTGTCCACGATCATGATGGCGCGGCCATCGAGCTTGGTGTTGATCAGGTTGGGCTGCTCCTGCGCCCAGAAGTCCGAGGTGCGCCACGCGCACTGCGCGGTGTTGCTCTCGAAGATGGTGGTCAGCGTGGGAATATCGTCCTGGATGATGAACTCCACGTTCACCCCCGCCTTCTGGAAGATCGAGCCCGGCTGCGTCTTCAGGCTGTTGCCGTTGGCCACCAGGGCCGGCGCATAGCCGTGAAAGCTCACGATGCTGACCTTGAGCGGGTTGCCGGGCGAGCCCAGGGCGCCGCCCTTGGGTGCGGCGGCTGCCGGAGCCGAGGGCGCGCTGTTGTTGCCGGCCGCCACGGCAGGCGCCGAGCCGCTGCTTTGGTTGGCGACCTCGTGCGAGGCCTCGGTCTTGCCGAGCTTGTCCTGCACCCACATCTTGCCGCCCATGTTCCACAGAACGGAACCGGCAGCCCCCACGACGATGACCGCGATCAGCGCCTTGCCCAGACCAGTCAGTTGCATTGCTCTACTCCTGTTATTTTTGAATCGGTGAACCACCGGAGAACGTGATGACGATCTGGCCGAGGCGGCTCATCTCCGCATCGAGCCGGGCCGACTCCCTGTCCCCCGCCTCCTGGTTCGTCTTGGCGGCCGCGCGCACATCGGCCATCTGCTGCGCGGCACGTGCCACGCCGCGGTCCAGCAGCGCCGTCAGCTCGGCGATCTGCTTGCGCACCTGCGCGCTCTTGTCCTGCTCTTCGGCCTGGATGGCCGCGATCTCCCGGTCCGCATTTTGCAGTGCGGAAGCCACTTGCTGGGCGATTTTCTGCTTGGCAATGGCCAGCGCCTTCACCTTGCGTTGCGCGTCCAGCACGGAATCGTCCACCGTCCAGGTATCGTCGGCCTCGTCCATGGCGCGCACCGCCTGCTTGCGCACCTCCATGGGCATGCTTTCCAGCCCCGCCATCAGTTTGAGCAGCTTCTCGGCGGTATAGGCCACCACGGGCACATTGGCCTCGCGGTACAGGTCGGCAAAATCCTTTTGCTCCGCCACCACGCTCTGCTCGGGTGCCAGCACGGGCTGCGGTGCCGCGGCGGCGGGCGCAGGCGCAGGGTCCGGCTCCGGTTGGGGCTCGGGCTCGGAATAGGCCTCGGCAGGCGTGTCGTCCTGGGCGTGGTCTTCCGGGTCGAGCGTCACAAGCCCGGTGGCCGCCAACATCTTGCTGAATTTCGTGCGCATGGGATTCCTCGCAAAGGAGCAATCAATGTAACGTACCGCACGGTACGCCAGCTTGCACCGGTGCAAGTTGCGCGCCTGCAAAGTGTGTCCGATGCCACGCTTCAGAGGGGGAAGCGCCCGCCAGGGAGGTACCCGCTTTTCCATCGGTGTTGCATGGACTTTTTTGCACGGGCGGCCCGCCCAACCAAAAAAAGGCCCCCGGCGGTCAGCCGGGGGCCCTCTTTTTTGGGGTGCCAACGGGTCAGTGCGCGTCGGCCTGGCGGGCAGCGTTGATCACTGCGGAGGTATCGCCGCGTGCACCGTTGAAGAACACATTCAGCGCCACCGCCGTGATCGAGGCCAGCAGAATGCCCGACTCGATCAGCGGGTGGATGGCATGCGGCATCCACTGGCGGAAGTTGGGGGCGATCAGCGGGATCATGCCCACGCCGATGGAGACGGCCACGATCATGGCGTTGAAACGGTTGTTGCGGAAATCCACGCCGCCCAGAATGCGGATGCCCGTGGCCGCCACCATGCCGAACATCACCAGCCCGGCGCCGCCCAGCACCATGGTAGGCAGCGACTCCACCAGCGCCGCCATCTTGGGCAGCACGCCCAGCACGATCAGGATCACGCCGCCGGCCACGCAGACAAATCGGCTCTTCACGCCCGTCACCGCCACCAGGCCCACGTTCTGCGAGAAGCTGGTGTACGGGAAGGTGTTGAAAATGCCGCCCAGCAGCGTGCCCAGGCCGTCGGTGCGCAGGCCGCGGGTCAGGTCGTCCTGCTCGATCTTGCGGTCCGTCATGTCCCCCAGCGCCAGGAACATGCCGGTCGACTCGATCATCACCACGATCATCACCAGCGTCATGGTCAGAATCAGGATGGGGTCGAACACCGGCAGCGCGATCTCGAACGGCAGCACCAGATCGAACCAGTCGGCCTTGCCCACCTTCTCGAACGACATCAGCCCCATGGCAGCTGCCACCACGCCGCCGATCACAATGCCCAGCAGCACCGAGATGTTGGCGATGAAGCCCTTGGCGAACTTGGCGATCAAGAGAATGGACACCAGCACCAGGGTCGAGATGCCCACGCCCGTCAGGTCCGCATAGCGCGGGTTGGGCACCGTGGGCACCACCGCAAAGCCCTTGGGCACCGGCGGCAGCGAGGAGCCCGGGGCGCCGGCGGCCGACTGCGCCTCGGTCAGCCACTTGATGTGCTCGGGGTTCACCACATTGGGCGCCGTGGGGCCCACCGGGTTGCCGAAGATCCAGTTGATGCCCACGCGCATCAGGCTGATGCCGATGACCGCGATGATGGTGCCCGTGACCACCGGCGGAAAGAAGCGCAGCATGCGGCTGACCAGCGGCGCGATGGCGATCGAGATCACCCCCGCCCCGATCACCGAGCCGAAGATCAGCCCCGCCCCCGCCGTGCCACCCGTGCTCTGCGCCATGGACACCATGGGCGCCACCGAGGCGAACGTCACCCCCATCATCACCGGCAACTGGATGCCGAACCAGCGCGTGGCCCCCAGCGCCTGGATCAGCGTCACCAGGCCGCAGACGAACAGGTCGGCCGAGATCAGCTTGGCCACCTGGTCGGGCGTGAGGTTCAGCGCCCGCCCCACGATGAGCGGCACCGCCACGGCCCCCGCATACATCACCAGCACATGCTGCAAGCCCAGCGCCCCGAGGCGCCCTATGGGCAGTTGTTCATCCACAGGGTGCACGGAGGTGGACATGGGAGGGCTCCTTCAGGGGTTCATTGTTGGGGATAGGGGACGGTATCCATCTTCCGTGTACAACCATCCATACAAAAAGTGTATACACGATATGGCGACACTCTTATCCCGGTAAACCCTAGGGCAGCGCAAAGCCAAGTCCATTGCGCGCCGCGCACCCTGCTTTGAGCGGTCTGCGTCGTTGCAAATGCTCGCCATAGCACCACTATGGCTGCGCTTAGCGCCTAGCAGCCCATCTCAAATCAGGGCACGCGCCATCGCAAAGACTTGGCTTTGCGCTACCCTTGAGTGGCAGGCGCTGTTGTCGTTGGGGGGAAGATCAGGCGAGTAAGGCCTTGACGAGGTCCAGTTGCCGGTCCGGCCGGCCGTTGTCCAGCGCCAGGTTGGCCTCGATGCGCTCCAGGTGCTCGGTCATGCTGGTCACGGCAGCGGCCACGTCGCCGGTCTTGCACAGCGCCAGGAAGTCCGCATGCTCCTCCGACGAGCAGTGCGGGTCGTTCGACGAGTCGTACAGCATGGCAATCAGCGAGCTGCGCGCCACCAGGTCGCGCACCAGCTGGGCCAGGGTCTGGTTGCCGGCGGCCTCGGCCAGCACCACGTGGAAGTCGCCCAGCAGCTTTTCGCGCACGCGGCCCGTGGTGGTGCTTTCGCGCAGCGCCGCCCGCTCGAAGCGGATGTGCTGCTCCAGCATCTGGTAGTCGGCCGGCGTGGCGCTGGCGATGAACAGGCGCACCACCTCGGCCTCCAGCACGCGGCGCACGCTGAACACCTCGCGCGCCTCCTGCACGCTGGGCCGGCTCACGAAGGCGCCCTTGTCGGGAATGATCTCGATCAGCTTGTCCTTGGACAGCATCACCAGCGCCGCGCGGATCTTGGTGCGGCTCACGGTGTAGACGCGGCCCAGCGCCTCCTCGCGCAGCCAGGTGCCCGGCGGCAGGCGCTTTTCGACAATGGCGGTGGCCAGGTCCTGGGCAATGCTCTCGGTGGAGGCCAGGCGCCCGTCCGCCGCCGCTTCGGGTGCGGGGTCGGCAGCAGGCGCCAGATCGGCGGGAAGGGCTTGGGGGCTCGTGCGGGCGCGGGGCATGGGTTGCGATTGTGGCCCGATTCGGCCAAGCCCTGTGATTGGCGTTCAGGCCGCGCGGGATATGCGCGCTGGCGGCACGGCTGTTACCGGCGCCAGCGCAAAGCCCGTCAACGCCCCGGCCATGGCCTTGGGCAGCGGGCGCGCCAGCTCGCCGTGCTTGCTGGTCCGCAGGCCCAGCAGCACCAGCGATTCCACCATCGAAGTGGCGGCCGCCACCCCGTCGATCACCGGCACGCCCAGCGCCTGCGAAATGTGCTCGCACAGGTCGGCCATGCCGGCGCAGCCCAGCACCAGGGTGTCGCAGCCGTCTTCGGCCAGGGCGCGGCGGCATTCGTCGGTGATGCGCTCGCGTGCGTTCGAGCCGGGCACCTCCAGCTCCAGCACCGGCAGCTCGCAGGCGCGCACATTGGCGCAAAAGCGCTGCATGCCGTAGATCTCGGCCAAGTGCCAGGCCTGGCCCATGGTGCGGCCCAGCGTGGTCACCACCGAGAAGCGCGAACCCACCATGCTGGCCAGGTGCATGGCCGCCTCGGCAATGCCCACCACCGGGCCGCGCGCCAGCTCGCGCGCGGGCTTCAGGCCCGGGTCGCCAAAGCAGGCGATCACATAGCCGTCCACCCCCTCGCGCTCGCCGGCTGCAATCTCCTGCAGCAGGCCGGGCACGGCCAGCGCCTCGTCGTAGTGGCTCTCGATGGAGGCCGGGCCCATGGCGGGGCTCACCGCCACCACCTCGGTGCCCGGCCGCGCCACGGCGCGCGCGCAGGCCCCGATCTTCTCGGTCATGCTCCAGGTGGTGTTGGGGTTGATGATCTTGATGCGCACGGCTCGGCTCTCTCTTTCTCGGTTGCTCTCAGTTTTTTCGGTTCAATGCCACGTAGATGATGAAACCCAGGCCCATGCCGATGAACCAGGCATAGTTGGCCGCGGGCCGCAGCGTGGGCACGATCACGCACAGGATGGGGATCAGCGCCGATGGCACCATGGTCCACACGGCGCGCGGGTTGTAGCCCTTGCTGTACCAGTAGGCGCCGCGGCTGCTCATGGTGTAGAGGGCATCCACGTCTACCTGCTGGCGGCGCACGATGTAGTAGTCGGCGATGAGAATGCCGAACAGCGGGCCGATGAACGAGCCCAGCACGTCCAGCGTGTAGTGGATCACCTCGGGGTTGGCATACAGGTTCCAGGGCGTGATGAAGATCGAGCCGACCGCAGCGATCATGCCGCCCGTGCGCCAGCTGATGTGCTGCGGCGCCACGTTGGAAAAATCAAACGCCGGCGACACGAAGTTGGCCACGATGTTGATGCCCACCGTGGCGATCATGAAGGTCAGCGCGCCCAGCACGACGGCCGTGGTGCTGTCGATCTTGCTCACGGTGTGCACCGGGTCGGTGATCAGCTCGCCAAACACCGGCAGCGTGGCCGCCGTGGTCACCACCGTCAGCAGCGAGAAGAACACGAAGTTCACCGGCAGGCCCCAGAAGTTGCCCTTCTTCACCGCGTCGAAATTCTTGCCGTAGCGCGAGAAGTCGCCAAAGTTCAGCATGGGCCCGCTGAAATAGCTCACCACCAGCGCAATGGCCGACAGCATCACCGGCAGCGCATCCCAACCCTGGAACTTGACGCCGCCCAGGTTCAGGTCGATGTTCTTCCAGCCCGCCTTCCACACCAGCCAGCCGCACAGCACGGCCATCACCACGTACACGGCCGGGCCTGCCCAGTCGATGAACTTGCGGATCGCCTCCATGCCGTGCCAGAACACCAGCGCCTGCAGCACCCACATCACCATGAACGCCACCCAGCCCAGGGTGGACAGCCCGGCAAAGCCGTGCTGCGCCACATCGGCATACGGCGCCAGGTGGGGAAAGAAGTGCAGCGCCAGCAGCAAAAATGCGCCCGACGCCAGGTAGGTCTGGATGCCGTACCACGCCACCGCGATCAGCCCGCGAATGATGGCCGGGATATTGGCCCCCAGCACCCCGAACGACGCCCGGCAGATCACCGGGTAGGGCGTGCCCGTCACCTGGCTGGGTTTGGCCACCAGGTTGCAGAAGAACTGCACGATCACGATGCCCACCAGCAGCGCCACCAGCACCTGCCAGCTCGACAGGCCCAGCGCGAACAGGCTGCCCGCCGTGATGTAGCCGCCCACGCTGTGCACGTCGGACATCCAGAACGCAAAGATGTTGTATTGGCCCCAGGTCTGGCGCTTCAGGGGCGCCAGGTCCTCATTGGTCAGGCGCGGGTCGTAGCCCGGCTTGATCAGGGCATTGCCATGGTGCGGCCCGGCGGGCTGCGCGCCTGCGGCTGCTATCGGTGTGCTGCTACTGCTGACGGCTGTGTTCACGGGTGTCTCCTCGTGTGGAAAAGGACGGTTTCCAGGCATCTACGGCCTGGTTGAAGTTTGCACCCTATATTTGTATACAAAAAATGGATGCAATAAAACACCGCCTGGGCGGGAAATTCCTGGGGTTTACCCGCGGTACCTGTGGGGCGCGCAAAACAAAGCCGCCCGGGCCTTGGCGGCCGGGGCGGCTATGGAGAAGAAGGGAAGGGGCGGGCGCTCAGCCGTCCGTGCCCGAGCGTGTGCTTTGCGCCAGCGGGCTCAGCGAATCGCGCAGCCTATCTCGCACCAGCGGCTGGTCCGGGTTCAGGGCCGACTCCACATGCCCGATGTGCGCCAGCAGCCGCTCGCGCGCCAGGGCCGTATCGCCGGCCTCCAGCGCTTCCACAATGGCTTCATGCTCCGCGCACGACTGGCTGGCCTCGTGCCGTGATTGGTACAGCGATGCCGCCAACGTGGTGCGCGCCGTCAGGTCGCGCAGGATGTCGCTCAGGCTGCGGTGGCCCATGCTCTCGGCCAGGCACACGTGGAAATCGGCCAGCAAGAAGGCGCGCGTGGCCGCATCCGCCCCCTCGATGGCCTGCTGCTCCTCGGCAATGTGGGCGCGCAGCCGCGGCGTCACCGCCTGCAGCGGCCGCCCCGCGTCGGCCAGGATGCCCGACTCGATGATGCGCCGGGCCGAGAACGCGTCGCGCGCATCCTCCACCGAAGGCTCCACCACATACCAGCCCCTGCGCGGGCGCACCTCGACAAAGCCGCGCGCCTGCAGCTGCATCAGCGCCTCGCGCACCAGGGTGCGGCTCACGCCGAACAGGTCGGCCAGCTCCTGCTCGCCCAGGCGCTCGCCGGGCGCGAGTTTCTGGGCCAGGATGGATTCGACCACCTGCTGTGCGATCTGGGTCTGGCTGGTGCTCATGGGCGGGGTCTTTGTCAGTAGTGCGGAGCCGGCAGGCGGGCCCGGGTATGCGCGGGGGCTGTTTCGAGGGTAAAGCCCGCCACCGTGCGCGAGAGATGGTGGGCCTGGTCGTTGAGCACCGCCGATGCGGCGGTCGATTCCTCGACCAAGGCCGCATTTTGCTGCGTCGCGCGGTCCATTTCCGCAACGGCCTGGTTGATCTGCCCGATGCCGGCACTCTGTTCGGTCATGGAGCCGTTGATCTCACCCACGATCTGGGCCACGCGCTGGATGCTCTGCACGATCTCTTCCATGGTCTGGCCGGCCGCACGCACGCGCTGCGTGCCCGTGGCCACGCTGGCACCGGAGCTGTTGATCAGCTCGCGCACCTCGCGCGCTGCGGTGGCGCTGCGGTGCGCCAGGCTGCGCACTTCGCTGGCCACCACGGCAAAGCCCCGGCCGTTTTCGCCCGCGCGGGCCGCCTCCACCGCGGCGTTGAGCGCCAGGATATTGGTCTGGAAGGCGATGGAGTCGATCACGCCGATGATCTCGCCGATGCGGGCCGAGGCACTGGAGATCTCGTCCATGGTGCTCACCGCGCTGGCCACCACCTCGCCGCCGCGCGTGGCCGAGGTGCTGGCCGCACGCGCCAGCTGCGCCGCCTGTGCGGCCGAATCGGCCGAATGCTGCACCGTGGCCGTGAGCTGAGACAGCGAGGCCGACGTCTCCTGCAGGTTGCTGGCCGAGGTCTCGGTGCGGTGCGACAGGTCGTGGTTGCCGGCCTTGATCTCGTCGGTGGCCGTCTTCATCGATTCCACGCCCTGGCGCACGTCCAGCAGTACCGAACCGATCTTGTCCACGAAGGCGTTGAACGACGAGGCGATCTGCGCCACCTCGTCGCGCCCGGTCACGGGCAGGCGGTGGCTCAGGTCGCCCCCGCCGGAGCCGATTTCATCCATCGCATCGCGCACCTGCGACAGCCGCCGGAACGACTGCGCCGTGAGCAGCGCGCAGGCACCCGCCGCCGCCAGGGCCAGCATCACCGTGGCGATGGCCGAGGTGCGCAGCACGCTGGCCAGGCCCGCCGTGGCCTCGGCCTTGTCCAGCGCCACCACCAGGTACCAGTCCGTGCCCGGCACGGGCAGGGCGCGCAGCAGCTTGGCTGCGCCGGACAGCTCCACCTCCAGCGCGCGCGTGGCCCCCGCCAGCGATGCCACCACCGCCGGCGTGAGCGCGGGCGACAGCTCTGCCGCGGGCTTGAGCATGCGCTGTGCGTCGGGGTGGGCCAGCACCAGCCCGTCCTTGTCGATCACCAGGCCCAGGCTGCTGGGCGTAGGGTGCACGGCGGCCACCACGTCCTGCACGCCCTTGAGCGGCACGGCCCCGCTCACCGCGCCCTGCGCCGCCCCGTCGCGCAGGATGGGTGCTGCGAAAGATACGAAAGGCTCGCCTGTGGATGCATCGCCGTACGGCTTGGTGACCACCAGCTTGCCGGCCGCCACCGCGCTCTGGTACCAGGGGCGTGCCGTGGGGTCGTAGGTGGGCGGCGTGGTGGAACTGCTCGACACCCAGCGCTTGTCCTGCCAGCCTGCCGTGGTCACCGGAAAGCCGTTGGCCTTGTTCATCAGCAGCACGATGCTGCGCGGGTCGCCGGGCTCCACGGCGGCGGCCGTGGCCTGCACGGCCTGGGCCTTGCCGGCCACCCATTTTTCGATGGCCAGCGTATTGCCCGAGGCAATGGCCGCCAGGTTGTCCTCGATGGTCTGCAGCGTGGCCGAGCGCACGATCGAATAGGTAGCCGCCCCCGTCAGTGCCAGGGCGGCCGTGACCGCAACGGTGGTGATGAGCAGGATGCGGGTGCGAAGGGAGGTGATCATGGGGAGTGCCTCGGGTGGTGGAGGGGAGGCTGGCCTGGATTCATCCAGGCCGGGAAAAGAAGGGGAGTGCCTGCGGATTGGGATTCCACCGGCCACCCAACGGCGCTATATCGGTTGAAGGCCCATCCGTCTCAGCCCTTGCCCTCGCGGAACATGTCGGGCGACAGGCTGTGCTTGAACCACTGCATGGCGTTGACCATCAGCGCCTGCGACGACCGGGCTTGCACCAGGAAGGCGTCCACCCGCGCCAGCAGGCGCGGCTCGCGCTTGCGCACGCCGATGTGGCAGGGACTTTGCCGCAGCACCACCAGGCGGCGCACGCGCTCGCGCATGGCGGTGTCGGGGATCGACTCGGCAACCACATTGCCCGCCGCAAAGGCGTCGATGGTGTGGCGCACATAGGCATCGAGCAGCGGGGCCGAGCTGTCGAACAGCACGGCCGTGGTCTGCGGTACCTGGGCCTTGAGCTCGGCCTCTTCCAGGCTGCCGCGCACCACGCCCACGCGCCGCCCCTTGAGTGCGGCAGCATCGGCCGTGCCCGCGGGGCCCTCGCCAAACACTCCGATGTAGGTGGGCGCGTAGGCGCTGGAAAAGTCGATCTCTTTCTCGCGCTCGGCCGTCTTGCCCAGGCTGGCGATGATGATGTCCACCCGGTCCTCGAGCAGGGCGGCCATGCGCTCGCCGCTGGCCACGGGCACGGTCTTCAGGCTCACCCGCAGGTCGGCCGCCAGCATGCGTGCCACGGCAATGTCAAAGCCGTCGAGCACGCCATTGCGCGTGAAGCCAAACGGCGGGAAATCCTGCGGCACCGCCACGCGCAGCACCTTGCTGCGCAGGATGCGGTCCAACTGGTCCGCAGGCGCTGCGGCGCCCTGTGCCAGGGCGGATCCGCCCCAGCCCAGACCGGCAGCGGCGGCAGCACCCTTGAGCACCAGCAGCCTGCGCGTCAGTGAATGGTGCGGCTGCACGCTCATTCCTTCAGCGATTCCACGGCCTTGCCGTCCAGCACCGCATGCGCGCGCTCGCGGTCGATGTCACCCTCCCATGCGGCAATTGCCACCGTGGCCACGCAGTTGCCGATCAGGTTGCCCAGGGCGCGGGCAATGCCCATGAACCAGTCCACCGACAGCACCAGCACCAGGCCAATGGCAGGGATGGCCGGAATCGCCTGCAGCGTGGCCGCCAGCACCACGATGGCCGAGCCCGGCACGCCGTGTGCGCCCTTGGATGTGACCAGCGAAATCGCCAGAATCGTCAGCAGATCCGCCATCGAGATCGGCGTGTTGGTCGCCTGCGCAATGAACACCGCCGCCAGCGTGATGTAGATCGAAAACGCGTCCAGGTTGAACGAATAACCCGTGGGGATCACCAGCCCCACTGTCGAATCGCGAATGCCCATGTGCTTGAGCTTGGCCATGATCTGCGGCAGCACGCTGTCCGACGAGGTGGTGGCAAACACCACCGCCAGCTCTTCGCGCAGGTAGCGCAGCAGCTTGAACAGGCTGAAGCCCGACACCCGCATGATCGTGCCCAACACCACCACCACAAAGATGACCACCGCCGCATAGAACAGCACCACCAACATGCCCAGCTGCTTGAGCGAGCCGATGCCGTACTTGCCCACCGTGAAGGCAATGGCACCCAGCACGCCCAGCGGCGCCAGCTTGATGATGATGCCCATGGTCTTGAACAGCACATGCGACAGGTCTTCGATCAGCACCGTGACCCGCGCCCCGCGCTCACCCAGCATGGCCAGCGCACAGCCGAACACGATGGAGAACAGCAGCACCTGCAGCACATCGCCATTGGCAAACGCGCTGACGGCCGTGTTGGGGATCAGCTTGAGCAAGAACTCCGTGAACCCCCCGCCCGTGAGCTTGCCCGCGTTTTCCACATAGGCGCCCATGGCCTTGGGGTCCAGCGCCTTGGGGTCCACATTCATGCCCACGCCGGGCTGGAACACAAAGGCCAGCACCAGCCCCAGCACCAGCGCAATCGTGGTTACCACCTCGAAGTAGATCAGCGACTTCACCCCCACCCGGCCCACCCGCTTCAGATCCCCCGTGCCCGCGATGCCATGCACAACCACACAGAACACGATCAGCGGGATCAGCATCTTGATCAGCTTGATGAAGCCATCGCCCAGGGGCTTGAGGGCTACGGCGGTATCGGGCCATACCAGGCCCACCACCACGCCAAGGATCACGGCCAGGACGACCTGGCCGAACAGGGATTTGAAAAACCGGGGCATGCCTATGTCTCCTTCAGTTCAGCTGTCTTGCAAGCAAATCTTGCATACAAGAACTGTAGGCAAGTTGGGGCTTGGGCGTATGAGGGTATGCCCGGGGGCGGCGTAGCCAATGCGAAAGGTCAATCCAGAAGCGGTGGTCTGGAACAGCGGTGCCCGCCACGGAGGAAAAATGTTGGCACTCACTTTTGCAGGAGCGCCAAGTGCCTAACGATGCCGTGCCGGCCAAAAACCAGCTTCAGCATCGCCAATTGGGGACCTGCTGTTGGCTCGTATTGGCAGGGCACGACGACGCGTGTTCAAGCTCTTGGAATGGGAGCGATCCATGAACCCACCACGAATACCAGCACCGAAGTCCAGCCCATAAAGGCAGCGGAGTAGCAAATGAATGGCGTTCTGTGCCGGGCTGCTTCAGGGGAGAAATAGCGGTTGTTAAAGAAGATCATCGGACCCAACAGGGGGGCCCACCAAGGATGCTTCATTCCGCGCTGCAAGGGAATGAAGTGGCGAATGGCCATCGCCAGAAAGAACAGCGGCGGACCAAAGGCAATGACCGAAATTCCCAGAACGAGGAAGTCCATGCGTGAGCGGCTTCAGGATCTTGTGGGCGAGTAATAGTGCGTAACGCACCCAGAGGGCCGCGAGTTTAGACCGCAGACTGAGAGTTGCCAGCTGTCAATTGTGCCGGCATGTCTTTTTCATCGAACCCATTTCAAAGAAAGAAGGGACTTGCTCCATGGGTATGGTGACCTGTTTCGCCTCGGTGTCTCCCGAGGATCTCCGCCGCTTCCAGTCCAATCCGTCCGAATTGCAGGAATACCTGCACTCCGAAACCAGCGATCCCCCGGACTGGTTCGACGTGGACAAAACCTGGCATGCCATCCACTACATGCTGTGCGGTGAACCCTACGAAGGCGAAGAGCCCGGTGTGCTGGTCATCATGGGTGGTACGGAGTTGGGCGATGACGAGAACTATGGCCCGGCACGCTACCTGACCCCCGAGCAAGTCCGCGAAGTGGCCCGTTTCCTGGACGGCTTGCCTCCGAAGGAATTCGCCAAGCGCTATGCCCCTGCCGCGATGGATGCGGCGGACATCTACCCCAGGATCTGGGTGCGCGATGGTGCGCAGGGATTGGAGTACATCCTCATGCACTACGAGCCGCTCAGGGACTACTACCGCGACATGGCTGCGAAGGGGCGCGGAGTGTTCCACTGGGTTTCCTGATTTCGCCCGCCAGCAGCAGCGGCGCTGGCGGCATGCAGGCAAGGCCATGCAGCGATTGCGCCGGGCGGCCCTCAGGGCCACCCAGCTCACTCCGGCATTCAGTCAGAATGCAGCCATGCCTTTGAATGGCGAAGGATGATCTGAATGCCAAGCAGCAAAGAACCTGACCCGCTTGAGACCGTGGTGCGCTTTGTATGTGGCGCCTTGGCCGGCGCAATCGTGGGCTTCTGGACGGGTCTTCGAATCGAGCTTTCCAGCTTTCTGGCGCTGCTGGCCATCACCGGGGCTTTCTGTCTGGTGTTTGCGTTCTGCGCGGTCCGCTATGGCGATGACTTCTGGATCAGCCTGCTGAGGCGATGACGCGGACAGGGACGCAGCGCTGTACAAAAAAACAAAGAAAGGCAGCGCCTTGTGAGGGCCGCGACCTTTGTTCATTGGAGGCCTTTCGGCTGATGTATGGATCATTCAATGCCTGGCCTGCTGAGCGGGCCCGTCAGGTCATGCATCCATACCCCAACGTCTTCCCATCCGGATTGCGCGGATCCAAGTACCCATACACCGCGCCACAAGGCAGCTGAATCGTCTGCGTGCGCCCCATCGACGGCTTCACCGCGATGTTGTGGCCGCGCTGCTTGAGCAGTGCCAGGGTGTCGGGCGACAGGCCTATTTCACGTGTAGTTCGTCCGGCGCCCACTGGTGGTGCACACGCGGTGCGGCGGTGGCTTCGGCGGGGCAGGTTCATGTCCTGTCCGGACCACAAGGGGGCAAGTCAAACGAGCCATGCGTCAGCCAGCCGCGCAGGAAGTCGTCACTGGCCCCCTTTACTGAAACACGCACACGCCCAATGACTGGCTTTTGGCTTGGTACATTGCGGTGTCTGCGGCGCGCAGGTATTCGTCCACCGTCGCCAGCCTGGATGCACTGCTGACAAGTCCGATGCTCGCGCCACTGATCACGGTGTGTTCGCCGACCACATAAGGCGCTGCGAGGGCGGCGGCGATCTGTTGAGCGCGGTTGCTGGCTTCGGCGGGATCAATGGACTCCAACAGCACATTGAATTCGTCGCCACCCATGCGGGCGACCAGATCAACCGCCCGCACGCAGGATTCGAGCCGCCGCGCCACCAGCTGCAACAGCCGGTCGCCCACATGGTGCCCGTAGTTGTCATTGACGGCTTTGAACCCGTTGAGATCCAGCAGCAGCACGGCGAACATGGTGGCTCCATCGCGTGTTGTTGGCCCGCCATCACCATTCGCAGCCTCGTTCTGGTGCAGCGCCATGAGATTCGCGAGGCGATCGCGGAACAACGGCCGGCCGGGCAAGCTGGTGAGCGCATCGTAGGAACTGCCACGGTCAGCCAGATCGCTCAACGAGCCCGCCATGCGTACCGCAACGCCGTCTTCAAACTCGGCGAGTCCGCGCCAATTGACCCACACCAGCCGTCCAGCCGCGTGGAACGCGCGGAAATCCACCGAAAAGTTCGGGCTGTTTCCCGACAGATGCCTGCGGTAGGCCGCCTGCACGCGCACGCGATCTTCGGGATCGATGAGTTGCTCCAGAAAGCTCCAGCCACCGTCGTGTACATGATCGCCGCTACCCAGCCCGACGATCTGGTGAAAGCGCCCGGACACATGCAGGGCGTCAGTTCGCAAGTCCCAGTACCAGATGCCGTCATTGGATCCGAGGGTCGCCAGCGAATAGCGGTTTTCGGAGCGCAACAACTCAAGTTCGGTGTTCTTCTGCTGGGTGACGTCGATCATCAGGCCGATCATGCGGTTCGGCCGACCTGGCTCGACCACTGCGCGGCACAGGTCGCGCACCCACACGACCTTGCCCGACTTGGCAATCAACCGGTAGCTCATCTCGTAGGCATGGCTGTGCGTGGCGTTGTAGGCGGCATCGTCGATCACCAAGGCCGCCTCCAGGTCGTCGGGATGCACATGCGCTCGCCAGAAGCCCGGGTCGGCCCGCCACTCCTCGACGGAGTAGCCGAACAAGCGTTCGACCTGTGGGCTCAGAAAGGTATTGCCCACCCCGATTTCAGCCTCCCACACCACGCCGTCAATGGTTTCCAGCAAGCGCAGAAAGCGCTGGCGAATCTCCACCAGCACCTGCTCGGTGACCTCGGTGATCTCGATCAGGACGCCCTGGCGGCTGATCAAGCGCTCCGCAGCATCCGTCTCCGGGTGGAGTTGCAGACGTACCCAGCGATAGTCCGCGTCGACAAAGCGCAAGCGGAATACCGGCATGCCCGAGCGCATGGTGCCAATGTCGCCGGGATGCACAAATTCAAGCAGAGACCTGCCGAGCGCTGCCTCCACCGCATGGCCGGTGAGCGTTGTCCACGCCGGATTCAGGTAAGTGATCTCCCACAGCGCATCGGTCTGCACCACCGCCTCGGGTAGCAGTTGCAGCAATTTTGCGGACGGCGTGAGAGTGGCTGGCATGCAGGGCTGTCGCAAAAGGGGAGTCAGGTGAAGCCAACGGATAGGAAAATCAACCGCACCAGATCAAGTATGGCAGGGGTTTTGGGCAGGCTCGTGCCATAAACCACGAGTTGAAACCGTCAGTCTAAGTTATTGAGAAGTGGTCGGTAGCGCGGTACCAGTTGGATCGCGAAACGATATGGCAGCAGTACCTTCTCCAGCGCCACTCGGGCCGGGGTACGTCGAAGCGCCCTACAGTCGCTTCGCTGCATTCAGCGCGAGCACAAAAGAAGCCGGCCGGCACAAGCGCTACAAAGACAAAGGCCGCGCCCCTCACAGGGCGCGGCCTTTGTTCGTTGGTGCCTTGTCGGCTGAGCTATGGATCAACCATGACGGGCCTGCGGCGCGGGCCCGTCAGGCCATGCATCAATACCCCAACGTCTTCCCATCCGGATTGCGCGGATCCGAGTACCCGTACATCGCGCCACCGCGCAGCTGGATCGTCTGCGTGCGCCCCATCGACGGCTTCACCGCGATGTTGTGGCCGCGCTGCTTGAGCAGTGCCAGGGTGTCGGGCGACAAACCCTTTTCCACGCGCAACTCATCGGGCGTCCACTGGTGGTGCACGCGTGGTGCGGCGGCGGCTTCAGCGGGGTTCATGCCGAAGTCAATCGTGTTCACCACGGTCTGCAGCACCGTGGTGATGATGCGGGCGCCGCCGGGGCTGCCGGTCACCAGGGTGGGCTTGCCGTCTTTCAGCACCAGGGTGGGCGTCATGGACGACAGGGGGCGCTTCTTGGCTGCGACCGCGTTGGCGTCGCCGCCGACCAGGCCGTAGGCATTGGCCACGCCGGGCTTGGCCGAGAAGTCGTCCATCTCGTTGTTGAGCAGAATGCCGGTGCCCTTGGCGACGATGCCGCTGCCGAAGTTGGTGTTCAGCGTGTAGGTCACGGCCACGGCGTTGCCGGCCTTGTCCACCACCGAGTAGTGGGTGGTCTGGTCGCTCTCATAGGGCTGGGGCTGGCCGGGCTTGATGCTCTTGCCGCTGCGCGCGGTGTTGGCGTCGATGCCCTTGGCCAGCGACTCGGCATAGCGCTTGGAGGTCAGGCCCTTCAGCGGGATCTTCACGAAGTCCGGGTCGCCCAGGTACTCGGAGCGGTCGGCGTACGCGAGCTTCATGCTCTCGGCCATGTAGTGGATGGTCTGCGCGCTGTTGGGGCCCCACTGGGCCAGGGGCAGGGGCTCCAGCATATTGAGGATCTGCACCAGGTGCGGGCCACCGGAGGAGGGTGGCGGCATGGTCACGATCTCATAGCCGCGGTAGGTGCCGCGCGTGGGCACGCGCTCGGCCACCTTGTACTCGCGCAGGTCCTGCAGTGTGATGGCGCCGGCGTGCGATGCCATTTCGGCGGCGATCTTCTGGGCGATCTCGCCTTCGTAGAACGCCTTGGCGCCTTGCTGGCCGATCAGGCGCATGGACTGGGCCAGGTCTTTCTGCACCAGCGCATCGCCCACCTTCAGGGGCTCGCCGTTCTTCCAGAAGATGGCCTGGGTGGCGGGCCACTTGCCCATGTTCTTCTTTTCCTGCTGCAGAATCTTGGCCAGCGTTTCGCTCACGGGGAAGCCCTTGTCCGCCAGCTCGATGGCCGGGGCGATCACGCGCGACAGGGGCAGGGTGCCCCAGCTCTTGAGCGCATGCTCCATGCCGGCCACGGTGCCGGGCACGCCCACGGCGTAGTGGGTGAACAGCGACTTGCCGTCGACCACATTGCCCTTGTCGTCCAGGTACATGTCGCGCGTGGCCTTGATGGGCGCCACCTCGCGGAAGTCCAGGGCCACGCTCTTGCCGGTCTTGGCGTCGTGCACCATCATGAACCCGCCGCCGCCCAGGTTGCCCGCATTGGGCAGGGCCACGGCCAGCGCAAAGCCGATGCCCACGGCTGCGTCCACCGCATTGCCACCGGCTTTCAGGATATCGAGGCCCACTTGCGAGGCCAGTTCCTGCTCGGTGGCTACCATGCCGTTGCGTGCCACCACGGGGTGGAACACATCCATGTCGAAGTCATAAGCGGCGCTGGCGGCTTGGGCCGCTGCCGTCTGCTGTACCGCGGCGACCGGCGCGGTGGCCGGCTTGGTCGTAACGGCCGGGGTGGTGCTGCCGCAAGCGGTCAGGCTGGCCAGGGCCAGCGCGACACTGCTGGCCAGCAGGGTATGGCGGATGCGGTTCATTGGTAGGTGCTCCTTGGTTATTGCTCTGTAGGATCTTTTGGAAGGCAGTGCCGCGAACCGGTACGCAATCGGTGCGCGAAATAGCCCAGAGTGAGTTTAGAGGGGGCCGGGCCGCTGGGGGGCCAGCGGGTCATGCCGATTGGGTATGCGCGCAGTGCATGGGCGTCATCCCCTGCCGGCAGGCAGGCACCCACGCAAGTTGCGGGCCGGGTGAATCGGTCGGGGATGGGGAGGTCATGGCTACGCAGTCCTGAAAGGCCAGGAAGAGTGGTGCAAGCCCATGACTCTAGATGTGTTGCGGAGCCCGAAAAAGGTCCACGGGGGCGCAATCTGATGGTGCCACGCAAGCACCCTTGCGGTTCGTCCGTCCACCGCCTGCGGTGGGCGGATAGGGGGCGGTTGTGGGGCCGGGCGTGTATGGCTTGCCCAGCCCCAAGGGGCGGGCTTACGCCAGCAAGTCCTTCAAGGTGCGCGCGATGACCTTGGTCGCACGGCGCAGGTCTTCCAGGTCCAGGCGCTCGTCGGCACGCTTGGCATGCGATTCGAGCACGGTGCGCGGGCCGGCGCCGTAGATCACGCCGGGAATGCCGCGCTCCACGTACAGGCGCACGTCGGTGTACAGGGGCGTGCCCACGGCGGGCACGGGCTCGCCCAGCAGTTCCTGCGCGTGCTTCTGGATCGCATCGACCAGCGGCTTGTTGCCGGCCAGCGGCGTCATGGCGTTGGCCAGCAGCAGGCGGCGGATCTCCACCGAGATGCCGGCGCGCTCGCCCGCAGCGGTTTCGATCACGCGGCGGATGTTGGCTTCCACCTCCACCGGGTTTTCTTCGGGGATCATGCGGCGGTCGAGCTTGAACGTTACCTTGCCGGGCACCACGTTGGTGTTGGTGCCGCCCTCGATGCGGCCCACGTTCAGGTAGGGGTGCTTGATGCCGGCCACGTTGGAGGTGACCTTCAAATACTCCTGGTTCTGCGCGTACAGCGCGTTCAGGATGTGCACGGCGCCCTGCAGCGCGTCCACGCCGGTATGGGGCACGGCGGCGTGCGCCATCTTGCCGTGCACCGTCACTTCCATCTGCAGGCAGCCGTTGTGGGCGGTGACCACTTCGTACGAGAAGCCGGCCGCGATCATCAAATCCGGCTTGGTCAGGCCCTTTTGCAGCAGCCAGCCGGGGCCCAGCTCGCCGCCGAATTCTTCGTCGTAGGTGAAGTGCAGTTCCACCGCGCCGGTGCTGGGCTTGGCCACGGCCTCCAGTGCGCGCACGGCGTACGTGAAGCTCGCGAAATCGCTCTTGCTCACGGCGGTGGCGCGGCCGTACATCTTGCCGTCCACGATCTCGGCGCCGTAGGGGTCGTGCGTCCAGCCCTCGCCGGGGGGCACCACGTCGCCGTGGGCGTTCAGGGCGATGGTGGGGCCCTTCTTGTCTGCACCGTACTGGCGGCGCACGATCAGGTTGGTGATGGACTCCATGCCGTAGGCCTGCACATCGGCCGCGGGCACGGCGTGCTTTTCGGCCTCGTAGCCAAAGTCCTTGAGCAGTTCGGCCGTGCGCTCGGCGTGGGGGGCGTTGTTGCCCGGCGGCGTGTCGGTGGGCACGCGCACCAGGGCCTGCAGGAACTGCACCTCTTCGTCGAAGTGCTGGTCGATCCACGCATCCAGTGCGCTGTAGTCGTTTTGTGGGGTGGTCATGCGGGGGTTTCCTCGGAGAGCTGTTGCAGCACGTGCGTGAAGGCGTCCACGGCCAGCTGCATGTCGTTGTTGGTGGTGGATTCGAGCGGGTTGTGGCTGATGCCGGAGTTCAGGCCGCGCACGAAGAGCATGGCCTGGGGCATGATCTCGTGCAGCTTCATCGCATCGTGCCCGGCGCCGCTGGGCATGCGGAACAGCGGCACGCCCTGGGCGTCCACTGCGCGTTCCCAGCGCTGCTGCCAGGCCGGGGCGCTGGGGGCAGCGGCGGCGCGCATGGATTCCTCCAGCGTGTAGCGCATGCCGCGCCGCTCGGCGATGCGGGCCAGCTCGGCCAGCACGTCCTTGGCCAGCGCGTCGCGCTGCGGGTCGTTGGGGGCGCGCAGGTCCAGGCTGAACTGGCAGCGGCCCGGCACCACGTTGATGGAGCCGCCGGGCACGTTCAGCAGGCCGATGGTGCCCACCGAGTCGCCGTCCTTCGCGGCGCGCTGCTCGATGTACAGGGCCAGCTCGGCCACGGCCACGGCGGCGTCGCGGCGGCGGTCCATGGGGGTGGTGCCGGCATGGCTGGCCATGCCGATCATCTCGCCCACGTAGCGCACGCCGCCGTTGATGGAGGTGACCACGCCCAGAGGCAGGTCCAGCTCGTTGAGCACCGGGCCCTGCTCGATGTGCACCTCGATGAAGCCCAGGTACTGCGCCGGGTCGCGCTGCAGCTTGGGGATGTCGTCAATGCACAGGCCGGCATGCTGCATGGCCTCGCGCATGGTCACGCCGTCGGCGTCCTTCTGGTCCAGCCAGGCGGGGTTGAAGTGGCCGATGAGCGCGCCCGACCCGAGGAAGGTGGCCTTGTAGCGCTGGCCTTCTTCCTCGGCAAAGCCGATCACCTCGATGCCGAAGGGCAGGCGCTTGCCGGCGCGGTGCAGCTCGCGCACGCAGGCCATGGGCACGAAGATGCCCAGCCGCCCGTCGTACTTGCCGCCGTTGCGCACCGTGTCGTAGTGCGAGCCGGTCATCAGGTATTTGGCCTGTGCGGCGCCGGGGACTGGGTGGTAGCGGCCCACCACGTTGCCCACGGCATCCACTTCGACCTCGTCAAACCCGCAGTCCCGCATCCAGTGGCTGATGCGCTGGGCGCAGGCGCGGTGCGCGTCGGTCAGGTAGGTGACGGTGAGCTGGCCCTTCTCGGCAAAGCCGGGGTCCGAGTGCTGGGCCAGGTTCTCCTGCCAGTCCCACACGTCGTTGCCCAGCACGGGCTCGGCGTCGAACTTGTCGTTCAGGCGGATCTCGGCGATGCGGTGGATGTTGCGCAGCGCCTCGGCGCGCTCGAAGTCGGGGTGGTTGTCCAGCCGGCGCGCAAAGGTGGCAATGATCTCCTGGCGTGGCAGGCCCGCGCCGCGCGGACCGCGCACCGCGAGGATGAAGGGGAAGCCGAAGCGCGCGTTGTAGTCCGCATTGAGCTGCTGGATGCGCGCGAACTCCTCGGGCGTGCACTGGGCCAAGCCGGCCTTGCTCTGCTCGTTGGTCGACTCGGCCGTGAGGCTGTTGGCCACCATGGCCTTGCCGGCCAGCTCGGGGTGGGCGCGGATCAGGGCCAGCTGCGCATCCTGCGGGGCATTGCGCACGGCCTGGGCCAGGGCATGGCGCAGGTGCGCCAGCGAACGGAAGGGGCGCTCTGCCAGCGCCTGCTCGGCAATCCAGGGCGAGTGCTCGTACACGCCGTCCAGCCACTGCAGGGCCTCGGCCGGGCTGGCCGCGTTGAGTTGGGTGATGGTGAGTGCCATGGTGGTCAGGCCTTGCTGGTGGCGGTGGTGTCGTTGAAGGGGTGCACCTGGGCCCAGTGGCGCGCAATGTCCACGCGGCGCGCCACCCACACCTTGTCGTGCCGGGCGATGTGGTCCAGGAAGCGCTGCAGCGCCGTGATGCGGCCGGGGCGGCCCAGCAGGCGGCAGTGCATGCCGATGCTCATCATCTTGGGCGCGTTGTCGCCGTCGGGGTCGCCTTCGGCGTACAGGGCGTCGAAGGTGTCCTTGAGGTACTGGAAGAACGGGTCGGCGTGCGAGTAGCCCTGGGGCAGGGCAAAGCGCATGTCGTTGCAGTCCAGCGTGTAGGGCACGATGAGCTGGGGCGCCACGCTGCCGTCGGTGCGCTGCACCTTCATCCAGAAGGGCAGGTCGTCGCCGTAGTAGTCGCTGTCGTATTCGAAGCCGCCGAAGTCGGCCACCAGGCGGTGGGTGTTGGGGCTGTCGCGCCCGGTGTACCAGCCGGTGGCGCGCTGGCCGGTCATGCGCTCGATGATGGCCATGGCCTCGGCCATGTGGGCGCGCTCCACTTCTTCGGGCACGTTCTGGTAGTGGATCCACTTGAGGCCGTGGCAGGCGATCTCATGGCCGGCCTGCACGAAGGCCTGGGTCAGCTCGGGGTGGCGCTGCAGCGCCGTCGATACGCCGAACACGGTGAGCGGCAGGCCGCGCTTGTCGAACTCGCGCAGGATGCGCCACACGCCGGCACGCGAGCCGTATTCGTAGATGCCCTCCATGCTCATGTGGCGCTCGGGGTAGCTGGCGGGGTTGAACATTTCCGAGAGGAATTGTTCGGAGCCTGCGTCGCCGTGCAGGGTGGCGTTCTCGCCGCCCTCTTCATAGTTGAGCACGAACTGCACGGCAATGCGCGCCTGGCCCGGCCACTGGGCGTGGGGCGTGTGGCGGCCATAGCCGACGAGGTCGCGGGGATAGGGATGGGTGGCGTCGTAGATCATGGTGTGTCTGCTCACGAAACGGAAGTCACGGGGGCAAGCGCCATGGCCAGGTCACTGGCAGGGCGCTTGCGGTCGAAGACCAGGCTGGCCTCGACGTGTTCGAGGTGCGATTGCATGAGCGCCACGGCCTGGTCCTCGTCGCGCGCAGCCAGCGCGGTGACGATCTCGCCGTGTTCTTCATGCGAATGTTCTGCGGCGCTGGCCGACTGGTACATCAGCGTGATCAGCGCGCAGCGCGAGATCAAATCGCCGAGCAGGTGGGCCAGCACCTCGTTGCCCATGAGCTCGGCCATGCGCACGTGGAAGTCGCCCAGCAGTTCGGTGCGGCTGCTGGCGTCGGCCGTGCCCATGGCGGCTTTTTCGCTGGCGACGTGGGCGCGCAGGGCCTTGATCTTGGCGGGCGTGACGCTGCGCACGAAGGCGCGGGTCATCTCGGTCTCGAGCATGCGGCGCACGGCGAACACCTGGCGCGCCTCTTCGACTGAGGGGGTGGAGACGAAGGCGCCGCGCGCGGGCTCCAGCGTGACCAGCTTGTTCTGGGCCATCTGGAACAGCGCCTGGCGCACCAGCGTGCGCGAAACGCCGAAATGGTCGGCCAGCTTCTGCTCGGCCAGCTTGGTGCCCGGCTGCAGGCGGTGTTCGACGATGGCGCGGGTCAACGCCTCGACGATGGCACTGGTGGATGAAGATTCCATGGCGACATGATAGGAGGATTGGCGAAAAGTGTATACACTTTTAGTCTACAGATTGCGTTTTTTACTTTCCCATCCTTCAGGAGAATCCCTATGGGCTTGAGCACTCACGTTCTGGACACCATGAATGGCTGCCCCGCCGCCGGCATGGAAGTGGCGCTGTTTTCCACCCATGGCGACGCCGCCACGCTGATCAAGCGCCTGGTGCTGAACCACGATGGGCGCACCGATGCGCCGCTGTTCGACAACGCCAGCCTGCGCGCCGGCACCTACCGGCTGCGTTTCGATGTGGCGGGGTATTTCAAGGCCCGGGGCGTGGAACTGCCCGAGCCGAACTTTTTGAACCAGGTGAGCCTGGACTTCGGCATTGCACACGAAGACCAGCACTACCACGTGCCCCTGCTGGTGAGCCCGTGGAGCTATTCCACCTACCGCGGTTCTTGACGGCTCTTAGAGCTGGCCTTCAGTGAGGGTATCGAGTTGGAACTTGCCGCTCTTGTCCCACAGCCAGGTCTCGGTGTAGGTCACCTTGCCCAGGCGCGTGGGCACCGGGTAGGGGGCCGCGGCGCGCACGGTGCGCTCGATCTCCTTGACCACCTCGGGCGCATGCCGCGGGGCGCGCAGCCAGTTCACGCGCGTGACCTTGCCGGTGCGGTCGATGTCCACCTCGATCACGCCGATGGCGTACAGCTGAGGGGGCAGCTTGCCCTTGAAGATGCGCTCGGCGTTCAGCCCATAGAGGTGGCTGGCACCGTCCTGCCGGTAGGCGCGGGGCGTGGCCGCTGCCGAGGGGCGGGCCGAGCCGGCAGCGGCCGGCACGGGGCCCTTGACGCCCTGGATATCGGTACTGGTAGGAGGGCGGCTCTCTGGCGTGGGCGCGGGTTCGGGCGCAGACTTGCAGGCAGCGATCAGGGCGGCACCAGCGGCCATGATGCCTGCCAGCAGCCAGTGGCGGCCTGTGCCGGGGCGGTGGTGGGGCGGGGTATCGGGCATGGCGGGCGGGTGTAACGAAAGGACGGCTGCAGTGGAGAACTTGCGTTTGTTGCTGGCAGGCCTTGCGGCCGAACCGGCATGTCTGGTGACCGTGGAGTCTACCCAAGGCTCGGTGCCGCGTGAATCGGGGGCGTGGATGGCCGTGTTCGCCCACAGGTTGGTGGGCACCATCGGTGGTGGCCACCTGGAGCACCAGGCCATTGCCGAGGCGCGCCGCCGCCTGGCCACCCCGGGCGCCGCCAACGACCCGGCGCCCATGCGCTTTGCCCTGGGCCCGGCGCTCGGCCAGTGCTGCGGGGGCGTGGTGTTCCTCGAATTCGAGCGCGTGGCCGCGCAGGACGCGCCCGCCCTGGCCCGGCGCCTCACGGCCGATTTGCACCCGGTGGCGCTGTTTGGCGGCGGCCATGTGGGCCACGCCCTGGCGCGCGTGCTGGCGCCGCTGCCCTTTGCGCTGACCTGGATCGACAGCCGCGACGGCATTTTTCCGGACGCCCCGCCGCCCAACGTGCACTGCGAGCATTCCGAGCCGGTGCAGATGGCCGTGCCCACCCTGGCACCGGGCTCGCGCGTGCTCATCATGAGCTTCAGCCACGCCGAGGACCTGGACGTGGTGGCCGCCTGCCTCAAGCGCCAGCGCGAGCGCGGCGACCTGCCCTTCATCGGCCTCATCGGCAGCAAGACCAAGTGGGCCACCTTCACCAGCCGGCTCACGGCGCGCGGCTTCAGCCCGCGCGAGCTGGCGCACGTGACCTGCCCCATCGGCGTGCCGGGCATCCCGGGCAAGGAGCCCGAGGTGATTGCGGTGGCCGTGGCGGCACAACTCTTGCAATCAGTGGCGGCAGTCCAGGTGGCGGCAATCCCACAGCAAGGGTATTCCCAGGCCTGATTCGATCACTGCAGGGCTGGAATTGAAAACAGTTTTTGCATACACTTTCACCCGGGACATGGTCGGCCGTTGCGGCACCGGTCCCATGGGTCGCAGCGGTGCCCCGGCAAGCCTGGCTTGCCATGGTGCGCGACCCCATCTTCTGCTCAGAGCGCCCGCAGTGGTGAGCAGGTTGTTCAGGCGGTGTGTCCCCCCACGCCGCCGAGGTTGAGAAAAAAATGGAACACTACCTTCTCGACTGGGCCAACCTGCTCTTGCGCTGGGTCCACGTCATCACTGCCATCGCCTGGGTTGGCTCCTCCTTCTACTTCGTCTTCCTGGACAGCAGCCTCACGCCGCCCGAGGACGAAGACCTCAAGAAGCAGGGCGTGAGCGGCGAGCTCTGGGCCGTGCACGGCGGCGGCTTCTACCACCCGGTCAAGTTCGCCGTCTCCCCGCCCGAGCTGCCCAAGCACCTGCACTGGTTCTATTGGGAAAGCTACAGCACCTGGCTCAGCGGCTTTGCGCTGTTCACCCTGTCCTATCTGTGGAGCGCGGGCACCTACCTGATCGACAAGTCGCGCATGGACTGGGCGCCGCCCGCGGCCATCGGCGCGGCGCTGGCCTTCCTGGTCGTGTTCTGGCTGCTGTACGACGGCATCTGCCGCATCTTCGGGCAGAAGAAGAACGGCGACGCCATCGTCGGCGGCCTGGTGCTGGTGCTGGTGTGCATCGCCTCCTGGCTGGCCTGCCATCTGTTCGCCGGGCGCGCGGCCTTTCTGCTGGTGGGCGCGATGATCGCCACCTCGATGAGCGCCAACGTGTTCTTCTGGATCATCCCCGGTCAGCGCACCGTGGTGCGCCAGATCCGTACCGGCCAGAACGTGGACCCGATCCACGGCAAGCGCGGCAAGCAGCGCAGTGTGCACAACACCTACTTCACGCTGCCAGTGATCTTTGCGATGCTGAGCAACCACTACAGCTTCACCTGGAGCCACCCGCAGAACTGGCTGGTGCTCATCATCATGATGTTCGCGGGCGCCGCCATCCGCCAGTTCTTCGTGATGCGCCACGGCTACAAGCTCGGCCGCAACCCCAATCCGCTGCCCTATGCCCTGGTGGGCGTGGTGGCCCTGCTGGGTGCCATCGTCTGGATGAAGCCCGCACCGGCACCCGAGCCCGTGGCCGCCGCCAAGCCGGCAGCGGTTGCGGCACCAGCGCCCGCGGCTTCCGCCGCGTCCCAGGCGGCACCTGCGACGGCTGCTGCAGCTGCTCCCGTTGCCGCGCCCGCTGCAGCCGGGGCTGGCAGCGACTTTGCCGCCGTGCAGACGGTGCTCGAACAGCGCTGCTACCTGTGCCATGGCGCCCAGGTGCAGATGAAGAACCTGCGCCTGGATTCGCCGGCCCTGGTCCAGCAGCATGCCCAGGCGGTCTACCAGCAGGCGGTGGTGCAAAAGCTCATGCCCATGAACAACGCCACGCAGATGACCGATGCCGAGCGCGCGCTCATCGGCCGCTGGTTCCAGGACGGCGCGAAAGTGACAACCCCCTGAGTCGCTTCGCGCCTTCCCCCTTCTCTCGAACCACTGCGTAGTTCGGGAAGGGGGACACCGCCAGCGCGGCGGTCGCTGGCCCAGGCCGTGCGCGTTTGATCGCTTCTGGGTTCAGACGTACAGAGTGGGGCGAAGAGGCAGATTCCCCGTTCACGCTGCGAGCACGCTCTGCAGTGCGCGCAGGGCGTTGTGGGCGCCGGACGGCTCGCCATGCAGCACCACGCCGCTGGCCGCCAGCTTGGCTTCGTGCTTGGCCATGGCGGCCAGGTTGGCCACCTCTTCGGCATGGCGGTGCACGCCGGGCTGGATGCGAACCGCCCCGATGGCCAGCGTGGTGCACGGAAAGAAGCGGCGCACGCCGTGGCGGTCTTCCGAGTGGATGCCGCCCAGGGCGCGGGCGCCGTCGTCGAACAGGGTGAGCGCCTCGCGCGCGAACTCGTCCACGATGTTCTTGCAGCGCTGCAGCCAGTTGCTGCTCTGGAAGATGAGCATGAAATCGTCGCCCCCCACATGGCCCACGAAGTCGCGTCGTGCATCGCAGTGCGTGGTCGCCAGGCGCGCCACCAGGCGGATCATCTGGTCGCCGCGCCAGTAGCCGTAGTGGTCGTTGAAGGGCTTGAAGTTGTTCAGGTCGGCATAGCAGGCCACGAACTCGGTACCGCTCTCCAGCAGGCGCTGCATGTGCATGCTGATGGGGATGTTGCCGGGCAGAAAGGTCAGCGGGTTGGCATGGCGCGCTGCCTCGATGCGTGTCTCGGTCACCGCGCGCACCAGCTGGTCGCCCGTGCCCAGGCCCACGTAGCGGCCGTTGTCGGTGACGATGTAGCCATCGCTCAGGTAGCGCTGGTCCTGTGAGGTGAGGATGCCCACGAGCTGGTCCACGTCGCAGTCGAGCTCCACCACGCGCGGCGTGTTGTTGGCAAAGCCGACGCAGGGCTTGCGCCCATGCACTTCGCGGAAGTACAGCGTGGCGTAGTGGTTCATGAACTGCTGGCGGTTGATCAGCGCCACCGGGCGCGTGCCGTTCACCACGGCCAGTGCGTGCAGGTCGGTGCGCTCCTGCAGCAGGGCGGCCACCTCGTCGTTGCTGGTGGCCGGTGTCACCGTGGGGGCCTGCAGCACCATCAGGCTGCGCAGAATGCCCGGGCGCGCGGTCTGGCCCAGGTGGGGCAGCACGGCCACGCGGCGGTCCTGCAGCACGTCGAGCGCGGGCCCGTCGATGGCCTCGCGCGGCGCGCGCGCGGGCCGGCCCAGCACCCAGCCCTGGCCGTAGGGAATGGCCAGGTCGCGCAGCGCGCGCAGGTCGTCGCGCGTCTCGATGCCCTCGGCGATCAGCGTGGTGCCGAACACGTCGGCAATGCCCTTGATGGCCTGCAGCATCTGCAGGTTCTCGGGGTGCTCGCTGATGTCGTGGATGAAATAGCGGTCGATCTTCACGAAGTCGGGCTTGACCTCGGACCACAGGCGCAGGCTGGAGCGGCCATCGCCGAAATCGTCGAGCGCCAGGCGCGCGCCGCAGGCATGCACCTCGCGGATGGCCTCGCGCAGCGCGGGCATGTCGGTCACGCGCTCGTGCTCGGTAATCTCCAGCACCAGCATGCGCGCGCTCACGCCGAAGCTGCGCACTGTCTCGCCCAGGCGGCCTTGGCCGAACAGGGCCACGGCGTGCACCAGCGCATCGGCGCTGATGTTCACGAACAGGCGGCCGGGGGCACCGTGGTCGCCCCAGTCCTGCAGCGCGGTGAAGACGCACACCAGCTCGAAATCCTGCAGCAGCTGCTCGTCGCGCGCCCGCTGCAGCAGCACATCGGGGGTGTGCAGCGCCGAGCCCTTGGGGCCGCGGATCAGCGCCTCATGGGCAAAGATGCTGCCTTCGCGCAAGTCTCCGAGCGGCTGGAACACGCAGTGCAGGCCACCATCCCGCATCAGCTGCGCCAGCGGCCCCGCGCCGAGCTGCGCGGCGGGCGACAGCAGCGCCAGCATGCGCTGGAGACGTTCGTGCTTCATGGTTGCAATTTGTCACTTCTAGGGGGTCCACCATACCGGCCGCTTGTGACAGTTGGGTTACAGCGGGTTCGGGTTTACACCTGTTTGCCGGAGGCCGCGCACAATGCACACCATGTCCGAAACCTCTGCTTTCCCACCCGGCCCGTTGCCTGACTTCCAGACCGATCCCCGCGGCTTTCTGCGCGGCCTTTTTGACGTGGCCGTGCGCAGCGCCCAGCCCCTGCACGGCATGCGCGCCTGGCTGCCCACGCCACCGCGCGGGCGCACCCTGGTGCTGGGCGGCGGCAAGGCCGGTGGCGCCATGGCCCAGGCGCTCGAAGCCCTGTGGCCCGAGGATGCGCCCTTGTCGGGCCTGGTGGTGACGCGCTACGGCCACATCCCGCCGCGGCCGGCAGGCCTGGCGCAGCGCATCGAAGTGGTCGAGGCCGCCCACCCCGTGCCCGATGCTGCCGGCGAGGTGGCCGCGCAGCGCCTGCTGGAGCTGACCGCCGGCCTCACGGCCGACGACCTGGTGCTGTGCCTGATCTCGGGCGGCGGCTCCTCACTGCTCACCCTTCCGGGCGAGGGCCTCACGCTCGAAGACAAGCAGCGCATCAACCGCGCGCTGCTGGAAAGCGGCGCCGACATCGGCGAGATGAACTGCGTGCGCAAGCACCTCTCGCGCATCAAGGGCGGGCGGCTGGCAGCGGCCTGCGCGCCGGCGCGCGTGGTCACGCTGACCATCAGCGATGTGCCGGGCGACGACCCCTCGGTCATTGCGAGCGGGCCCACGGTGCCCGATGCGAGCACCTGCGCCGATGCGCTGGCCATCCTGGTGCGCTACGGCATCGAGGTGCCCGAGCCCACTCTGCGGGCGCTGCGCGAAGGTGCGCTGGAGACACCCAAGCCTGGCGACGGCGTGTTCGAGGGCCATGCCGTGCACCTGGTGGCCACCCCCTGGCAGGCGCTGGAGGCCGCGGCGGCGGCGGCACGTGGCGCGGGGCTCAACGCCGTCATCCTCTCGGACGAGATCGAGGGCGAGTCGCGCGAGGTGGGCAAGGTGCACGCGGCGCTGGCGCGTTCGGCGGTGCACCGGGGGCAGCCGTTCAGCACACCCTGCGTCATCCTCTCGGGGGGCGAGACCACGGTCACCGTGCGCCCGCGCGCACCCG
Organism: Acidovorax sp. FW305-C-20-28; assembly: GCF_058783375.1. Classification (NCBI taxonomy): domain Bacteria; kingdom Pseudomonadati; phylum Pseudomonadota; class Betaproteobacteria; order Burkholderiales; family Comamonadaceae; genus Acidovorax; species Acidovorax sp. FW305-C-20-28. The sequence continues at coordinate 98,679 of NZ_JBYSYM010000005.1, forward strand.
ACGCACCCCGCGGCCGGGGCGGCCGCGCAGGCGAGTTCTGCCTGGGGCTGGCCAAGGCCCTGCAGGGCGAGCCATCGGTCTGGGCGCTGGCCGCCGACACCGACGGCATCGACGGGGTGGAAAGCAATGCGGGCGCCTTCGTGGTGCCCGACACGCTGCAGCGCGGCCACACCGTGGGGGCGGACATCGAAGACGCCCTGCAGCGCAACGACGCCTGGAACTACTTCGCGGCCCTGGGCGACCTGCTGGTCACCGGGCCCACGCACACCAACGTCAACGACTTCCGCGCGATCCTGGTGTTGTAGCCCTCAGACTCACCGGAGATCTGCAGCCTTCCAATGGGTCGCGTGCTATCGAACTGGCGCGGCCGAAGCCAGTGCCCCCGTGCAAGGGCCGCCCCGCTGCACCGGGGGCGCCCCCCTCAGGGGGATGACGCGAAGCGGCTCAGGGGGAGCATCAGAACCTGTGGCGAACGCCCAGGCCGAAGCTGTTGCCGGTGGTGCGGGCGGTGATGCGGTCGTTTATCAGCATCGCGTACAGGTCCGTGCGCTTGGACAGGAAATGGTCATAACCCAGCGTGAAGGTCTTGCGCGACACGTCGGTGGCCGACATCTCGGTTTGGGCCCACGAGGCCAGCACCTTGCCGGTGCCGAACACCGGCACGGAAACGCCCACCTGCACCGTCTTGGCCTTGTTCGTGGTGTTGTCGGCCTTGGCCTGGCCGTAGCTGGCAAAGGCCTTGACCACGGTGAAGTCGTAGGCGCCGCCCAGCATCCAGTCGCTCTTGGTGGTGCCCAGGTAGGTGCTGGGCACGGCGGGGTTGCTGATCTGGTCGCGCTCGTAGAAGCCCGTGAGGGTCAGCGGGCCGTTGAAGTACAGCGCATTCAGGCCGATGTTCTTCTTGCCGTTGTCGCCTGCGATCTCGCCGATCTGGTAGTGCGCGTTCAGCGTGAGGCCACCCATGCTGGGCGTGCTGTAGATGATCTCGTTGGCCCAGCCGGTGTCCGACGGCGTGGTGGCCGTCCAGCCCGTGCCGTTGAACAGGGGCACGTTCATGTGCAAGATCAGCGGTGCGAAGGTGAACGAGTCGCCCATGGGGTTGGACAGGATGGAGGGCAGGAAGTTGGGCGCCAGGCCGCGGCCCACGGTCACCGTGCCGAATCCGCCCGACAGGCCCACATTGGCGTCACGCGAGAAGAAGGTATCGTTCACGAAGCGGCCCTGCGTGCCCGTGTCCACCTTGATGAACGAGGTCAGCGCGAAGTTGGCCTTGAGGCCGCCGCCGAGGTCTTCCGTGCCCTTGACGCCGAACCACGATGTGGTCATGCCGCCGCTGTTGAGCACGGTGGCGCGGCCGGCGTCGCCGGCATTGCGCATGGAGCCGACGAACACGTCGGTCAGGCCCATCAGCTGGACCGAGCTCTGGGCCTGGGCGGCGGCGCCGGCGCACAGCAGGGCGCTGCCGAGCGAGAGTGCAAGCAGGTTTGTTTTCATTGTGTACTCCTGGGGTGAGGAAAAGGGCCGGAGGTCCGGCTTGGGGATCTGGCACCCGCCACATGCCGCACCTTGGTGCGCGGGTGGGAACCAGCCGACCGGGTTCGCAAGTTCCATGCCCCTTGGCAACAGCTGCTTACACGCACCGGACGGCCCTTTGCACTGAAGCCCAGGCTGGGCCGGGTTTGATCTTGCTCAATGCGCGCCGGGCCGCGCCGCGGCACAGTTCGGGCCATGCTGCCCTCCACGCTTTTCCCTTTGCCCGCCCAGGTCCAGATCGCTGCGGCCGGTGACGTGCTGCGCCACCGCCACCAGACCCTGGCCACCGTGGCGCACCTGGAGAAGGGGCGCGTGCTGCTGGGCGTGTGCGAGCAGGGGCAGATGCGCCACCAGTTGGGTGTGGTGGAGGCCCCGTTCTGGTTGGACGCCGCGTCGGCTCTGCTCGGCGAGCCCTGCGCGGTGGACATGGTGGCGCAGACCCAGGTGCACCTGCGCCACCTGCCGGTGGAGGTGTTCCGCAGCAGCTGCGCGGCACTGCCCTTTGCCGCGCAGGCCCTGCTGCGCAACATGGCCACGGGCTACCAGCAGCAATCGGGCCTGGCCGTGAGCCGCCTGGCGCAGGACGCCCAGGCACGCTGCGCCCAGTGGCTGCTGCAGAACGCCGAACCCGACAGCGGCGGCGCCATGAGCGTCACCCTGCACCAGCGCAAGCGGCTCATCGCGGCGCAACTGGGCATCGCCCCCGAGACCTTCTCGCGCGTGATGCGCCACCTGCGCGAGCACGGCCTGGTCGCCGGCACCGGCAACGTGCTGCGCCTGCCCCAGCCCATAGCCTTGCAGTCGGTGGCCGGCGGCTGAGGCATGCAGCCGGCCTCCTGCCTGGCCATTTATGCGGCGCCGAGAAACTGGCGTGGCCCCATGCCAGTGCTCCCGTGCAAGGGCCGCCCCGCCGCACCGGGAGCGTCCCCCCTTGGGGGGGATGGCGCGAAGCGACTCAGGGGGGACCTCCGTTAGGGTTTTCCTCGGCAGAACCTGAGGGTTCCACCCAAGCCCGGGCGCGCGGGGGCTGCGTATATTTGTTGGGAAAGCCTGTTGTTTCCCACAGCCCCATGCCCGCCCCGTTCGCCGTTCACACCTGCAGCCCTCCACCACGGGACAGCGCATGACGCCACCCGCCAACCCCGTCGCCGCTGCCGAGCCGCCTGCCTGGAACATGCCAGGTTCGCTGGTGCTGCGGCTGATGGCGGTGGCTGCGCTGGTGGTGGTGCTGGCGAGTGCGGCATCGGTGTGGCTGGTTTCGCGCGCGGCAGGGCAGGAGGCCATGCGCCGGGTGGTGGGTCAGCAGACCGACGAGGTCGAGGTCGTGGCGCGGCTTTTGGCCAGCAAGATCGAGCAGAGCCAGAAGGTGCTGCGCACGGTGGCCCAGGGCATCACGCCGGGCATGCTGGATGCACCGGCCTCGCTGGACTGGATGCTGCGCCAGGGCCTGCCCGCGGCCGGCTTCTTCGATGCCTTGCAGGTGGTGCGCAAGGATGGCGAGCTCAAGCTCAACATCCGCGCGGGCCAGTTGGCCAAGGCCTCCGACCTGGACCCGGCGGAGCGCGATGCACTGCGCCGTACCCTGATCGATGGCAAGCCGGTCGTCTCCGAACTGATCGCCGGGCGCACCAGCGATGCCCGCATCATGTTCACGCTGCCCTTGCACAGCGAAGAAGGCACCGTGCTGGGCGTAGTAGCCGGCGCGCTCAAGCTGCAGTCGCAGGGCCTGCTGCCGCAATCCATGGCGCTGCCCGCGCGCGAGGACTCGCGCCTGGTGGTCTTCACGCGCGATGGCACCATCCTCTCGCACACCGATCCGGCGCGCATCATGGGCCAGGTGCGCGACGAGCCGGGGCTGGCGCCCGTCTTCGCGGACTGGCTGCGCCGGGCGCAGCCCGTGGTCGGGCGCGGATCGACCGAAGTGCTGCCCGACCACATCGTGAGCGTGGCAGGCATGCCGCTGCCGCAGTGGTTCGTGGCGCGCGTGAGCAATTCACAGGCCCTGCTGGCGCCGCTGCAGGGGGCCCAGCGCGAGGCCTGGTGGCTGGCTGCGGCGGTGATCGCGCTGGGCGTGCTGCTGCTGGCCTCCGTGATGGTGTGGATGGCCCAGCCTCTGGCCCAGCTGTGCCGCAGCGCACTGCAGCTGCTGCGCCGCGATGCCCGGGCCGTGGTGGAGTGGCCCGTCAGCCGGGGCGAGGTGGACACCCTGGTGCGGGTGTTCGATGGCCTGGCGCAGCAAAAGCAGCAGCGCGACCACCTGCACACCCTGGTGGGCGGGCAGTTCGAAGCCATCCTGGAACATTCCTCGGTGGGCATCGTCATCACGCGCCACGGCGTCCTGGAGGTAGTGGGGCGGCAGGCCAGCCTCATGCTCGGCTATGCCGACGGCGAGCTGCAGGGCCGGCCCGCACGCGCGCTCTACGGATCGGACGCGGACTACGCCCGCCTGGGCGAGCGCGTGCAGGCGGCCTTCGCCGCGCATGGCGCCTTCGACGGGGATGTGTGCTTTGTGCGCAAGGACGGCAGCCCCGTCTGGGCTCGCGTGCAGGGGCGCACGGTGCGCTCGGAGGCGCTGGGTGCCAGCACCGTCTGGATGCTGGAGGACATCACCGCCGCCCGGGCTGCACAGTACCAGCAGGCCTGGGAGCTCACGCACGATGCACTCACCCAACTGCACAACCGCTCGGCCTTCGAGCACCGCCTGGCCCTGCTGCTGGCCGAGCGCTCCACGCGTGCGCGCGGTCCGGCCAGCGCGGGCGACTCGGGCGAGGCGGACGCGGGCGAGGATGGCGTGGTGCTGTTCCTCGACCTCGACCATTTCACGCTGGTCAACGACGTGGCCGGCCACGATGCGGGCGACGACGTGCTGCGCCATGTGGCCCGGCTCATCGAGACCCAGGTGCGCCAGGTCGGCTGGTCTGCGCGCCTGGGGGGCGACGAGTTCGCCGTGGTGCTGCCCGGCTGCACGCTGGCACGCGGCCAGGCCGTGGCCGAGCAGCTGCGCGCCACGGTGCAGGCCTGGGAGCCGTCCTACCAGGGGCGCAGCTTCACCTTGGGCGTGAGCATCGGCCTGGTGGTGCTCGATGCACACCTGCACGACGTGGCCTCGGTGCTGTATGCGGCCGACATGGCCTGCTACGACGCCAAGCGCGCCGGGCGCAACCGGGTGGAGACCCGGCATGCGCGCGACATGACTTCATCCGGTCGCATGGCTCTAGGCCCGTATTGAAGGCCCTCAGTCGTTGATACGGCCCAGTGCACGCAGCACGTTCTCGGCCGTGGCGGGGGCCGTCAGGCGCACGGGGGCCAGGCTGTCCTCGCCCGCACCACGCCCTGCGGCCACGGCATTGCGCAGGGCCTCGTAGACGCTGATGGCCAGCATGAACGGCGGTTCGCCCACGGCCTTGCTGCCGCCCACGTTGTCCTCGCGGTTGGCCTCGGGCCACAGGTCCACGCGGAAATGCGCGGGGATGTCGCCCGTGGCCGGGATCTTGTAGGTGCTGGGTGCGTGGGTGGCCAGGTAGCCCTTGTCGTTCCACACCAGCTGCTCGGTGGTGAGCCAGCCCATGCCTTGCACGAAGCCGCCCTCGATCTGGCCGATGTCGATGGCCGGGTTGATGCTGTGGCCCACGTCGTGCAGGATGTCCACGGCGATCACGCGGTTCTCGCCGGTCAGCGTGTCGACCACCACCTCGGAGCAGGCCGCACCGTACGAGAAGTAGTAGAACGGCCGGCCCGTGAGGGTGATCTTGTCGTAGTGGATCTTGGGCGTGCGGTAGAAGCCGTCGCTCCACAGCTGGATGCGGTTGGCATACGCCTCCTTGACCACGTCGTCGAAGGCGCGCACCTGCTTGGGCGAGATCACCTGGCCGCCCACGAACCGGATCGCGCCCGCGCCGCAGCCATCCAGCCCGCAGACGTACGCCGCCAGGTTGTCGCGCACATGGCGTGCCGCGAACTGGGCGGCGCGGCCGTTCAGGTCGGTACCGCTCGATGCGGCGGTGGCGCTGGCGTTGGGCACCTTGCTGGTGTCGCTGGCCGTGACCAGCACGCGGTGCAGCGGCACGCCCAGCTCGTCGGCCACGATCTGCGCCACCTTGGTGTGCAGGCCCTGGCCCATTTCGGTGCCGCCATGGTTCACCTGCACGCTGCCGTCGGTGTACACATGCACCAGCGCGCCGGCCTGGTTGAACAGGGTGGCCGTGAAGCTGATGCCGAACTTCACCGGCGTGATCGCCAGGCCGCGCTTGAGCACGGGGCTGGTGGCGTTCCACGCCGCGATGGCGGCCTGGCGCTTGCGGTAGTTGGCATCGCGCTCCAGCTGGGGCATGAGCTCGTGCAGGATGTTGTCCTCCACCGTCATCTGGTAGTGCGTGACGTTGCGGCCTTCGCCCGCATCGCGGCCGTAGAGGTTGCGCAGGCGCACGTCCTGCGCGTCCAGGCCCAGGGCGCGCGCGATGTCGCCCAGGATGGCCTCGATCACCACCACGCCCTGCGGCCCGCCGAAGCCGCGGAAGGCCGTATGGCTCTGGGTGTTGGTCTTGCAGCGGTAGGAGGCGATCTCCACGTCGCTCAGGTAGTAGGCGTTGTCGCTGTGGAACACGGCCCGGTCGGCCACGGGGCCCGACAGGTCGGCCGAGAAGCCGCAGTTGGCCGCCATGTGCAGGTTCAGCCCGGTGATGCGGCCCGTCGTGTCGAAGCCCACGTCGTAACGGTAGGCGAACGGGTGGCGCTTGCCGGTGACCATGAAGTCCTCGTCGCGGTCCAGGCGCAGCTTGATGGGCCGGCCCAGCTTGTGCGCGGCCACGGCGGCCCACACGGCCAGGTGGCCGGCCTGCGTCTCCTTGCCGCCAAAGCCCCCGCCCATGCGCCGGCACTCCACGCGCACCGCGTGGTTGTCGATGCCCAGGGCGTGCGCCACCCAGTGCTGTACCTCGCCGGGGTGCTGGGTGCTGGAGTACACCCACCATTGCTTCTGCTCCAGCGGCATGGCGTAGGCGATCTGGCCTTCGAGGTAGAAATGCTCCTGCCCGCCGACTTCGAAGCTGCCTTCCAGCCGGTGCTGCGAGGCTGCCAGACCGGCCGCCGCATCGCCACGGCGCACGAACACCGGGGGCAGCACATAGTTCTGCGCCTCCAGTGCGGCCTGCACCGAGAGGATGGCGGGCAGGGGGGTGATGTCGAGCTTCACGGCGCGCACCGCGCGGCGCGCCTGCATCACCGTGTCGGCCACCACCAGGCCGATCACCTGACCGATGTGCTGCACCGTGTCCAGGGCGAACACCGGCTCGTCGTGCGCAAAGGCCGCCAGCATCTTGTCCCCCGGCACATCGGCCGCCAGCACCACGCCGCGCACGCCGGGCAGGGCCAGGGCGGCACTCGCGTCCACGCCGTTCAGGCGGCCGTGCGCCACGGTGGAGAGAATGGGCGCCGCGTACAGCGTGCCCTTGATCTCGGGCAGGTCGTCGATGTAGCTTGCTGCGCCGGCCACCTGGGCGCGTGCGCTTTCATGGATGTGGGAGCGCCCCATGGCACGCAGCTCGGCGGGCGGTGCTGCGGGCGCTGCCTGGGGCTCGGCGGCCTGGGCATTGGCCTCCACCACCACCGGGTCGTCCACGGCGTCGCGGCTCAGGGAAAGGGGGTCACGCTGGTTCATACCGCAGCCTCCAGTCGAAAATTCTCCACGCTCACCGCCTCCTGGCCCTGGCTTTCGAGCCAGAAGCGCTGCAGCAGGCTGGCCAGCACGGTGCGGCGGTAGGCGCCGCTGGCGCGCATGTCGGAAATGGGACTGAACTCGGCCTGCAAGGCGTCAGCCGCCTTGCGCACCGTCTCGGCCGACCAGGGCTGGCCGGTGAGGGCGGCTTCTGTGTGCCGCGCACGTGCCGGTGTGGCGGCCACGCCGCCCGCACCGATGCTGGCGCGGCGCACCACGCCGCCTTCCATGTCGAGGTTCACCACCAGGCACACGGCCGAGATGTCGTCGTCGAAGCGCTTGGAGATCTTGTAGGCCCGCAGGGCCTCGGTCACCCCGGGGCGGGGTACGATGATGCGCACCAGCAGCTCGTCGGACGCCATCACGTTCTGGCGGTAGCCGGTGTACAGGTCTTCAAGTGGCAGCGTGCGCTCGCCACGCACGCTGGCCAGCACGATCTGCGCACGCAGCGCGATCAGCAGCGGCATGGAATCGCCGATGGGCGAGCCATTGGCCACATTGCCGCCCAGCGTGCCCGAGTTGCGCACCGGCAGCCCGGCAAAGCGGGTGGAAAAGCTGTGCAGTTGCGGCCACTGGCGCACGAGCGCGGCAAAGGCATCGGTCAGCGACACGGCGGCGCCGATGGTGATCTGGTGCGCGTCCTCCCCGAGCTGCAGCAGCTCGGCCGCACGCGTCACGTCCAGCACCTGCGCGTACTGCTTGTGCATCTTGGTGACCCACAGCCCCACATCGGTGCAACCGGCCACCACCTGGGCGCCGGGGTGCTCCGCGCGCGCAGCCAGCAGGGCGGGCAGGGTGGTGGGGGCCAGGTAGGCCGTGCCGGCAATCGCAGGGGGCTGCAGCTGTGCCAACTGGCTGAGCAACTGCGCCTCGTCCACCGCCATGGCGGGCAGGGCCGCCATCTGCTGGGCCGCGTCGAGGATGGGGCGGTAGCCTGTGCAGCGGCACAGGTTGCCCGAGAGTTCTTCCTGCGCCAGTTCGCGCGTGATGGGCTGGCCCTGGCACACATGGTTCTGGTACATGCCGAACAGGCTCATCACGAAGCCCGGTGTGCAAAAACCGCACTGCGAGCCGTGGCACTGCACCATGGCCTCCTGCGCGGGGTGCAGGGTGATGGTTTTCTCGGCCGCCGGGGCCGGGCTGGCGGGGCGGATCAGCGGGTCTTCGGCCAGGTCTTCCACGGTCCACAGCGCCATGCCGTCCACCGAGTGGGCCAGGCGGATGCAGCTGTTCACGGCGCTGTAGTGCAGCTTGCCGCCGCGCTCCTCGCCCAGCACCACCGTGCAGGCGCCGCAGTCGCCCTCGCCGCAGCCCTCCTTGGTACCCGTGCAGCCCAGGTCCTCGCGCAGCACTTCGAGCAGCGTGCGGTCGGGCGGTACGTCGTGCAGCGCCATGGGCTGGCCGCGGCGGATGAAGCGGAGAGGTTGGTCGGTCATCGTCATGCGTGGGGTGCTCAAAACGGGCAAATATTCGAAACCAGAGCGTATGCGCGCCTGCGAGAGAACGCATATGCCGGAGCGTATAACGGGGATGCCTGCCGCGCTATGGGGCGGCCCGGCTCGGCCTCTGCTGGATACACTGCCGCTGCACCATTGTTCACCGTTTTGTCCCGCCTGCAACCGTCCATGCCTGCCGCCACGATCCCCCGCAAAACCGCCACTGCAAAGGCCGTGCCTGCCGCCACCCTGGACCAGCCGGTCTACGAGGCCGTGCTCGATGCCGTCATGCATGGCCAGCTGCGCCCCGGCGAGCGCCTGGGCGAGCCCGCACTGTGCGAGCGCTTCGGCGTGAGCCGCACCGTGGTGCGCCAGGCCCTGCACCGGCTGGCCGAGTTGCGCATCCTCGACATCGTGCCCAACAAGGGGGCGACCGTGGCCCGGCCCGGGCCGAAGGAGACGCGCGAGATCTTCGCCGCCCGCCGCGTGGTCGAGGCCGGCATCGTGCGCATGGTGGCTGCGCGCATCACCCATGGCGAGGTGCAGCGCCTCACCCAGCGCCTGCGCGCCGAGCACGAGGCCCTGCACCAGCAGGACCATGCGCGCTGGGTGGCACTAGCCGGAGGCTTTCACCTCGCGCTGGCCGAGCTGTCGGGCAATGCCGAACTGCAGCGCATCCTGAGCGAGCTGATGACGCGCTGCTCGCTGATCGTTGCGCTGTACGAGGTGCCCGGCGAAGCCACCTGCGAGCACGAGGAGCACGAACAGCTGGTCGAGTGGCTGGCGCTGCGCGATGGCGAAGCAGCAGCGGGTGCCATGGAGCGCCATCTGCTGGCGCTGGAGGCACGGTTGCGCCTGCCTGCAGAAGAGGTTCCGGTGGCTTCTTGAAATCGTATACGTTTTATTAGGTTGGGATGAATTAATAGGAAATCTGATAAAATTTCGTATACGATTTTTTGATTGGCGGGCCATGGACATCGATTTCGCACAGCTGGACGCCTACCAGCGCTACAAGCTCATGGCCAGCCTGATCGTGCCGCGCCCCATCGCGCTGATCACCACGCTGGGCGAGGACGGCACCGTCAATGCGGCCCCCTTCAGCATGTTCAACATGCTGGGCGAAGACCCGCCCGTGGTCATGGTCAGCATCAACCGCCTGAAGGACGGCCTGCTCAAGGACACGGCGGCCAACATCCTGCGCACGGGCGAATTCGTGGTGCACATCACCGACGAGGCCATGGCCGCGCAGATGCATGCCTGCGGCGACAGCCTGCCGCCGGACGAGAGCGAGCTCGCGCACGCCGGCCTCACGCCCGTGCCCTCGCGCAGCGTGGCGCCGCCGCGCATCGCCGAGGCGCCCGTGGCCTTCGAATGCGTGCTGCACGAAACGCTGGAGACCGCCAGCCGCTACGTCTTCATCGGCCGCGTGCAGTGGCTCGCTGTGCGCGACGGCCTGGTGGACACCGAGCGCTGGCGCGTGCGCCTGCAGGACTTCCACCCCGTGGGGCGTTTTGGTGCCAGCTTCTACGTGAAGACGGGCGAGCGCTTTGCCATCGGCGCGGACGAACCCGCCCAGGCGCGCAGCACGGCCATCGACGAGATCTGAACGCCATGGACAGCCCCGCCTTCAGCGCACGGGACCAGGCCGCGATGCGGCAGGCCATCGCGGCTTCGCGCCAGGCACTGGCCGCGGGCGACAACCCCTTTGGCGCCACGCTGGCCTCGCGCACCGGTGGGCTGCTGTTCACCGCGCGCAACCAGCAGAACACCACGCGTGATTGCACGGCCCACGCCGAACTGGTGCTGGTGCGCGAGGCCTCGGCCGCGCTCGGCCCCGAGGCCCTGCGTGGCGCCACCGTGTTCGCCAGCGGCGAGCCCTGCGCCATGTGCGCGGGGGCCATGTTCTGGGCCGGCATTGCGCGTGTGGTCTATGCGGCCAGCCAGGACGATATCGCGCAGGCCCTGGGCGGCCCGCAGCTGGCCACGCCCTGCGCCGAGCTGCTGGCGCAGGCGCGCCCCCCGGTGGCCGTGCAAGGCGGCCTGCTGCGCGACGAAGCTGCGGCCGCATTGCGCGGCGCCTGACCCGGGTCGCGCGCGGCCGCACAGGGATTTCCAGGGGCACGGCGCAGCAGGTGCGCGGTGTACAGTGCGCCGACACTTTTTTCCCCACCCCACAACGCCCCACGGCCCCCACCAGGCAGCGCAGCGCATCCCTTGCGCACCGCGGCATACGTGATGGCGTATGACAAGAATGCAGGCCCCTGTATGCGAGACCACGCCCTTTTCGACAAGATAGACCTCCATCTCATAAGGGTCTTGCACACCGTGTTGACTGAACGCAGCGTATCGAGGGCAGCCGTCCGTCTGGGAATGCACCAGCCGGCGGTGTCGGCCGCGCTCAAGCGGCTGCGCGACCTGGCGGGCGATCCGCTGCTGGTGCGCTCGGGCGCCAGCATGATGCCCACCGACGCGGCGCTGCGCATGGTGGAGCCTGCGGGCGCCATCCTGCGGTCGGCCGAGGCCCTGTTCTCCGATGCGCGCGGCTTCGATCCGCGCACCGCCACCCGCACCTTCCGCGTGGCCGCCAGCGACTACCTGGACCCGCTGTTCCTGCCCCAGCTCGTGGCGCGCATCAAGGTCGAGGCCCCGCTGTGCCCCATCGAGATCCTGCCCCTGTCGGGCGACACGCACTACCACGCCCACCTGGCGCAGGGCGATGTGGACGTGGTCATCGGCAACTGGCCCCAGCCCCCGGACGACCTGCACATGGGCCGCCTGTTCGGCGACGAGGCGGTGTGCCTGGTCAGCCGCGACCACCCGGCCGTGCGCCGCGGCTGGGACGCCGACAGCTGGCTGGCCGCCGAGCACATCGCGCCCACGCCCACCCACCCCGGCGCGCGCGGCGTGATCGACGTGCACCTCGACGGCCTGGGCCTGGCGCGCAACATCACGGCGCGCTGCGCGCATTTCAGCGCCATCCCGCCCATCGTGGCATCGAGCTTGCTTGTCATGACCACGGGGCGGCAGTTCTGCGAGCGCTACCTCGGCCACCTGCCGCTGGCCATCCTGCCAAGCCCCATCGAATTTCCGCGCCTCATGTACTACCAGCTGTGGCATGCCCGCACCCACCATTCCGCCGCAGCCGTGTGGTTGCGCGAATGCGTGAAGGGCGTGGCTGCGTCGCTACGAAAAGAATAGCTTGACGGGTATGCAGATCAAGCGATGGCAGGCAGTTTCAACACCATAACGACCCACCAAACTGAGAGACAATCCACCGCATGAGTTCACCACCTCTTCCCCATGCCCCGGGCCTGGCGCCCCGGCTGCAGCTCACGGGCATCACCAAGCGCTATCCTGCCGTGGTGGCCAACAGCGGTGTCTCGCTCACGGTGCGGCCCGGTGAGATCCATGCCGTGCTGGGCGAAAACGGCGCCGGCAAGTCCACGCTGATGAAGATCATCTACGGCTCGGTCAAACCCGACGAGGGCAGCGTGCACTTCAACGGCCAGGCCGTGCAGGTGCGCAACCCGCAGGAGGCGCGGGCCCTGGGCATTGCCATGGTGTTCCAGCACTTCAGCCTGTTCGACACCCTCACGGTGGCCGAGAACGTCTGGCTGGGCCTGGACAAGAGCCAGGACCTGGCCCAGGTCACGCAGCGCATCACCGCCAAGGCCACCGAATACGGCCTCGACATCGACCCGCTGCGCCCCGTGCACACGCTGAGCGTGGGCGAGATGCAGCGCGTGGAAATCATCCGCGCGCTGCTCACCAACCCCAAGGTGCTGATCCTCGATGAGCCCACCTCGGTGCTCACGCCCCAGGCGGTGGAAAAGCTCTTCGTGGTGCTGCGCCAGCTCGCCTCCGAAGGCTGCAGCATCCTCTACATCAGCCACAAGCTGCACGAGATCCGTGCACTGTGCACCGCCTGCACCGTGCTGCGCGGCGGCAAGGTCACGGGCGTGTGCAACCCGGCCGAGGAAACCAATGCCTCGCTCTCGCGCCTGATGATCGGTGCCGAGCCGCCGGCCCTGGAACACCGTGAGGTGCAGACCGGCGCCACCGTCCTGCGCGTGCAGGGCCTGTCGCTGCCGCGCGCCGACCAGTTCGGCGTGGACCTGGTGGACCTGTCCTTCGAGGTCAAGGCCGGCGAGGTGGTCGGCATTGCCGGTGTCTCGGGCAACGGGCAAAAGGAGCTGCTCTACGCCCTGTCGGGCGAGGACCAGCGCGCCGAGGCTGCGAGCATCCAGGTGGCGGGGCAGAACGCGGGCCGCATGGGCCCGAACCGCCGCCGTGCCCTGGGCCTGCACTTCGTGCCCGAAGAGCGCCTGGGCCGCGGCGCCGTGCCCACCATGGGCCTGGCGCACAACCTGCTGCTCACGCGCACCAACTCGGTGTCCGGCGGCGGCTGGATCAAGGTGGGTGCGCTCGAGGCGCATGCACGCGCCATCATCGAGCGCTTCAATGTCAAGGCGGGCGGTCCGCACTCGGCGGCCAAGTCGCTGTCGGGCGGCAACCTGCAGAAATTCATCGTGGGCCGCGAGATCGATGCCAAGCCCAGCCTGCTTATCGTCTCGCAACCCACCTGGGGTGTGGACGTGGGCGCGGCCGCGCAGATCCGGGGCTCCATCCTGGCACTGCGCGATGCGGGCTGTGCCGTGCTCGTGGTCAGTGAGGAGCTGGACGAATTGTTTGAGATCTGTGACCGGCTGCACGTGGTGGCCAAGGGCCACCTGTCGCCTTCGGTGCCGCGCGCCGAGGCCACCGTGGAACGCATCGGCGAATGGATGAGCGGCCTGTGGCATGCCGACGTGCAGGCCCATCTGGCCCAGGCGCACAGGGCGTCGGTCGTGGGGGGGCTGCAGCATGCTTAAGCTCGAACCCCGTCCCCAGGCCTCGCGGCTGTGGACCTTCGGCTCGCCGCTGCTGGCGCTGGCCTTCACCGTGCTCATCGGCATCATCCTGTTCGCGGCCCTGGGCAAGGACCCCGTGCGGGCACTGCAGATCTTCTTCTGGGAGCCGATCAAGACGCCCTACGCCATCGGCGAACTCATGGTCAAGGCCACGCCGCTGCTGCTGATCGCGCTCGGCCTGGCCGTGTGCTTTCGCTCCAATGTCTGGAACATCGGTGCCGAGGGGCAGTTCGTCATTGGCGCCGTGGTCGCCGGTGGCGTGGCCCTCATGGCCGACAAGACCACCGGCCCCTGGATCGTGCCGGCCATTCTCGTGGCCGGCGTGCTCGGCGGCATGGCCTGGGCCGGGCTCACCGCGCTCTTGCGCGACAAGTTCAACGCCAATGAGATCCTGGTCAGCCTGATGCTGGTCTACGTGGCCACGCTGGTGCTGGGCTACCTGGTCTACGGCCCCTGGAAGGACCCCATGGGCTACAACTTCCCGCAGACCAAGACCTTCGAGCGCGTGACCCAGATCCCGCGCCTGATGCAGGGCTCGCGCGTGTCCATCGGCCTGCTGCTGGCCCTGGCCGGCGCGGCGGCGCTCTGGGTCTTCCTGTTCCGCACGCGGGCCGGCTTTGCCCAGCAGGTGGGCGGCCTGGCACCGGCGGCGGCGCGCTATGCCGGCTTCTCGTCGCGCCGCGCGCTGTGGGTGGCATTGCTCATCTCCGGTGGGGCTGCCGGCCTGGCCGGGGCGCTCGAAGTGGCGGGCCCCATCGGCCAGCTCACGCCCTACGTGCCGGCGGGCTATGGCTTCGCGGCCATCATCGTCGCCTTCGTCGGGCGGCTGCACCCGGTGGGCATGATCCTCTCGGCCATCCTCATGAGCATGTTCTACATCGGCGGCGAGCTCGCGCAGTCGCGCCTGGGCCTGCCCAAGTCGCTCACCGGCGTGTTCCAGGGCCTGCTGCTGTTCACGCTGCTGGCCTGCGATACGCTGATCGCCTACCGCGTGCGCTGGGTGGGTGCGAAGGGGGTGGCGGCATGAGCCACGTTCCGACGACCATCAATTTCCCGGCCCGGAAGGAGGCTTGAGACATGGAATCCTATGCACTGCTCCTGGGCTCCACGCTGAGCGCGGGCACCGTCCTGGCCATCGCGGCCCTGGGCCTCTTGATCAACGAGAAGTCCGGCATCGTCAACCTCGGTGCCGAAGGCATGATGCTGTGCGCCGCCATCGCGGGCTTCGCCACCGTGGTGCACACCGGCAACACCTGGCTCGGCTTTGCCGCCGGCATGGCCGCCGGTGCGCTGCTGGCCGCCATCTTCGGCGTGCTGGTGATCTGGCTCAACACCAACCAGTACGCCACGGGCCTGGCGCTGAGCCTGTTCGGCGTGGGCTTCTCGGCCTTTGCCGGCATCAGCTACGTGCAGGCCAAGCTGCCCGAGACCACCAAGTACGCCATCCCCGGCCTCTCGGACATCCCCCTGCTCGGGCCCGCGTTGTTCCAGCAGCATCCGGTGGTCTACCTGACCATGGTGCTGGTGGCTGCGCTGATCTGGTTCCTGTACCGCTCGCGCGTGGGCCTGGTGCTGCGCTCGGTGGGCGAGTCGCCCGAGTCGGCCCATGCCCTGGGCTACCCGGTGCGCCGCATCCGCCTTGCGGCCGTGGTCGTCGGTGGCGCGCTGTGCGGCCTCTCGGGCGCCTACATCTCCACGGTCTACACGCCGCTGTGGGTCGAGGGCATGGTCGCCGGCCGCGGCTGGATCGCGCTGGCGCTCACCACCTTCGCCACCTGGCGCCCGGCGCGGGTGCTGCTCGGGGCCTACCTGTTCGGCGGCGTGACCATGCTGCAGTTCCACCTGCAGGCCACGGGCGTGCAGGTCGCCAGCCAGCTCTTGAGCATGCTGCCCTATGTGGCCACCATCGTGGTGCTGGCTCTGATCTCGCGCAACCCGACCTGGATCCGCATCAACATGCCGGCCTCGCTGGGCAAGCCGTTCTACCCGGGCTCGTGAGGCCAATGGGGCGTGGGCCCCGGCTGCCAGCCCGGCTTGGATCTTGCATCCACCCGGGCCTGCAGGCGAAACGGCGCCCTCCTCCCCCAAAAACCTGTGGTTACTGCGCGGTAGATCGCCCCATAATCGCTGTTTTCGTCCCCAACCTTGCAAACCTCCTTCTTCTTATAAGGAACCGACATGACTGATCTGCAGAAACGCTCCATGCTCAAGATGGCCGCGCTGTCCGCCGTTGCGGCCGCCGCGCTGGCGGGCTGTGGCAAGAAGGAAGAGCCGGCACCGGCACCTGCTGCCGCGCCAGCCCCTGCGCCCGTGGCATCGGCCCCCGCGCCCAAGCCAGAGCCGCTGAAGATCGCGTTTGCCTACGTCGGCCCGGTGGGCGATGGCGGCTGGTCGTTTGCGCACGACAACGGCCGCAAGGCCATCGAGAAGGAATTCGGCGACAAGGTCGTGACCAGCTTCGTCGAAAGCGTGCCCGAGTCGGCCGACGCCGAGCGCGTGCTGCGCGACCTGGCCGGCCAGGGCAACAAGCTGATCTTCGGCACCACCTTCGGCTACATGGAGTCCATTCAGAAGATCGCCCCCGACTTCAAGGACGTGAAGTTCGAGCACGCCACGGGCTACAAGTCCGGCGACAACGTGCGCACCTACGACAGCCGCACCTACGAAGGTGCCTACATGGCGGGCGTGATCGCCGGTGCCATGACCAAGAGCAACACGCTGGGCGTGGTGGGCTCGGTGCCGATCCCCGAAGTGATCCGCAACATCAACAGCTTCACGCTGGGCGCGCAGTCGGTCAACCCCAAGATCAAGACCAAGGTGGTCTGGGTCAACGAATGGTTCAGCCCACCCAAGGAAACCGAAGCCGCAACCTCGCTGATCAACGGCGGCGCCGACGTGCTGTTCCAGAACACCGACTCGCCCGCCGTGCTCAAGACCGCCCAGGAAAAGGGCAAGCGCGCCTTCGGCTGGGACAGCGACATGACCGCCTACGGTCCCAAGGCCCACCTGGCATCGGCCATCATCAACTGGGGCCCGTACTACATCAAGGCCACCAAGGACGCACTGGACGGTTCGTGGTCCGCGGGCCAGAGCTGGTGGGGTGTGAAGGAAGGCGCGATCGACATCGTCTCCATCGCCGAAGACGTGCCTGCCGACACCAAGGCCAAGGTCGAAGCCGTCAAGAAGGGCCTGGCCGACGGCAGCTTCCAGATCTGGAAGGGCCCGATCGTGGGCCAGGACGGCAAGGAAGTGGTGGCCAAGGACACCGTGGCCGACGACAAGTTCCTGAGCGGCGTGAACTTCTACGTCAAGGGCGTGGAAGGCAAGATCCCTGGCGGCGACAAGAAGTAAGCCCCATTGATCGGGCCTTGGCGGCCCGATCCCGAAAAGGGAACGTGCGCGGCACGTTCCCTTTTTCGTTGGGGCCGTACAGAATGTCTGGAAGGGCTGCGTGCCGAGCCCTGGACCACAAGAACCATTCCCATGATCGAAACCACCCTCTGGCACCCGGTGGCCCTGGCGCATGCCGTGGAACAGGCGCCCCTGGCCGTGCAATTGCTGCAGCACGCCCTGGTGCTCTGGCGCGATGGCGAAGGCCGGGTGCAGGCCTTCACGGACCGCTGCCCGCACCGCGGTGCGCGCCTGTCCCTGGGCCGCGTGCACGGTGGCCGCATCGAGTGCCCCTACCACGGCTGGCAATTCGAGTCCGGCGGGCGCTGCGTGCATGTGCCGGCGCTGCCGCAGTTCACTCCGCCCGCCACGCACTGCGCCATGCGCCATGGCGTGGTGGAGGCCTACGGCCTGGTGTGGGTGCAGATCGATGCGGGCGACGCCGCGCTGCCGGCCTTCGAGGCCGAGGGCGACGAGCGGCTGCGCAAGGTCCACTGCGGTCCCTACGACGTGGCCACCAGCGCGCCGCGCATCATCGAGAACTTCCTGGACATGGCGCACTTCGGCTTCGTGCACGACGGCTGGCTGGGCACGCGCGCGGCCACGGCCATCGACGACTACCGCGTCGAGCCCACGCCCACGGGCCTGCGCGCCACGGGTTGCAAGGCCTGGCAGCCGCAGTCCAACCTGCACTCCATGGCGCCGGCTCAGGTCGAGTACACCTACGAGGTCACGGGCCCCTACACGGCGGTCCTGACCAAGGTGCCCGAGGCCGGCACCACGGCCCTTGCCGGGTGGCGCGAGTCCATCGCACTGTTCGTCTGTCCCCTCACGCCCGAGACCAGCCGCGTCTGGTTCCGCCTGGCCGTGGCCGACTTCGAGTCGCCCGACGAGAAGCTGCAGGCCTTCCAGCACACCATCTTCACGCAGGACCAGCCCGTGCTGGAGTCCCAGGTGCCCCAGCGCCTGCCGCTGGACCTGCGCGCCGAGTTGCATACCGCTGCCGACAAGGCATCATCTGCCTACCGCCGCTTTCTGCGCACGGGCGGCATCACCTTTGGAGTTTGCTGATGTTCAAGGTTCCCCCCATCCCCACCGAGCGCATCCCCGAGCTGCTGCGCGCCATGCCCAAGGCCGAGCTGCACATCCACATCGAGGGCTCGCTCGAACCCGAGCTGATTTTCGCGCTGGCCCAGCGCAACGGCCTCAGCCTGCCGTACCCGAGCGTGGAGGCGCTGCGCAGCGCCTATGCCTTCACCAACCTGCAGAGTTTTCTCGACATCTACTACGCGGGTGCCAGCGTGCTGCTGCACGAGCAGGATTTCTACGACATGGCGCGCGCCTACCTGGTGCGCGCCGCGGCCGACAACGTGCTGCACACCGAGCTGTTCTTCGACCCGCAGACCCACACCGAGCGCGGCGTGGCCATGGAGACGGTGGTCAACGGCCTGCACCGTGCCTGCGTGGATGCGAAGACCGACCTGGGCATCAGCGCCACGCTGATCCTGTGTTTTCTGCGCCACCTGAGCGAGGAGTCGGCCTTCGAGACGCTGGAGCAGGCCCAGCCCTACCTGGACAAGATCGTCGGCGTGGGCCTGGACAGCAGCGAGGTCGGCAACCCGCCCGAGAAGTTCGCGCGCGTGTTCGCGCGCTGCCGCGAACTGGGCCTGCACCTCGTGGCCCATGCGGGCGAGGAGGGGCCGCCCGCCTACATCTGGAGCGCGCTCGACGTGCTCAAGGTCGAGCGCATCGACCACGGCGTGCAGGCCGTGCACGACGCTGCGCTGATGCAGCGCCTGGCCCAGGACCGCATCGCACTCACCGTGTGCCCGCTGTCCAACCAGAAGCTGTGCGTGTTCCCCAACCTGGCCGACCACAACCTGGCCCGGCTGCTCGATGCGGGCCTGGCCGCCACGGTCAACTCCGACGACCCGGCCTATTTCGGCGGCTACATCAACGACAACTTCACCCAAGTGTTCGCCGCCACCGGCATGACGGTGCGCCATGCCTACCAACTGGCCTTCAACAGCTTCGAAGCCAGTTTTGCGGGCAATGCAGACAAGCGGGTGTGGGAGCACAAGCTCAAGGAACGCTTCGAGCGCTTCATGGAGCACGACTACTGAGCCGGGGGCGCAGGCACCAGGACAGTGCAAGAATTCAGGGTAAACCCTATAATTCAACTTTATGTAAGCATTTGTTGGCTCCTGTCGTGAGGCGCTGGCATTGCTGAATGCGGCCCTTGGGCCGTATTTTTTTGCACATTCCACACGCCCTTTCCTGGCCGGAGCCCCTCCATGTTTCTCAATCAGCTGTCCATCGGCAAGCGCCTGACCCTGGTGCTCGGTGTGATCCTTGCCCTGTTCCTGCTCAGTTCCATCGTCGCCGTGGTCCGCCTGGGCCAGCTCGGCACCGAGATCGACACCATGGTCAACGACAACATCCAGGTCGAACGGGCCGGTGCCGACTGGCTGCGCCACACCACCTCAGGTGTTCAGCGCGCCGCGGCCATTGCCAAGAGCAGCGATGCCTCGCTGATCGCCTACTTCGCACCCGCCACGGCCGCGTCGATCAGCCAGACCAACGAGCTGCAGAAGTTCATCGAGTCGAAGATGGACACGCCCGCCGAGAAAGCGCTGTTCACCAAGGTGGGCGAATTGCGCAAGGCCTACCTGGCCGCCCGCGAAGAGGTGAGCAAGTTCAAGCAGGCCGGCGATGCCGAGAATGCCGGCAAGGTGTTCGCGGAGCGTTTCGAGCCCACCTCGCGCGATTACCTGGCCGGCGTGCAGCAGCTGGTCGACGCCCAGCGCTCCGATCTGGACGCCGCCGGCAAGCGCGCCGAGGAACTGCGCTCCCAGACCACCCTGCTGCTCTATGTGTGCACGGCCGTCTCCCTGGTGCTCGGCGCCCTGCTGGCCTGGCTGCTGGCCACCAGCATCACGCGCCCGCTGCGCAAGGCCGAAGCGATTGCCGAGTCCATCGCCAACATGGACCTGACCGGGACCCCCCAGGCGAGCTACGCCAACGACGAGACCGGCCACCTGCTGCGCTCGCTGGACGTCATGCGCGGCGCGCTGCACGGTTCGCTGCAGCAGGTGCGCGGCGTGGTGGACAGCATCTCCACGGCCAGTGCGCAGATCGCCGTCGGCAACCAGGACCTGAGCGCGCGCACCGAGCAGACCGCCAGCAACCTGGAGGAGACCGCCGCTTCCATGGAAGAGCTCACCAGCACCGTGCGCCAGAGCGCCGATTCCGCCGTGCAGGCCAACCAGATGGCGGCATCGGCCGCCCAGGTGGCGCAGCGCGGCGGCGAGGTGGTGGCCCAGGTGGTCAGCACCATGGACGAGATCAACGCCAGCAGCAAGAAGATCAGCGACATCATCGGCACCATCGACGGCATTGCTTTCCAGACCAACATCCTGGCGCTGAACGCAGCCGTGGAAGCGGCGCGCGCCGGCGAGCAGGGCCGCGGCTTTGCCGTGGTGGCCAGCGAAGTGCGCAGCCTGGCGCAGCGCAGCGCCGAGGCGGCCAAGGAAATCAAGACCTTGATCGGCCAGTCGGTCGAGAAGGTCGAATCGGGCGCCGCGCTGGTGCAGAACGCGGGCAGCACCATGGACGAGATCGTGAACTCCGTGCGCCGCGTGACCGACATCATCGGCGAGATCAGCGCCGCCGCATCGGAGCAGAGCCAGGGCATCGGCCAGGTGAATGTGGCCGTGAACCAGCTCGACCAGATGACGCAGCAGAACGCCGCCCTGGTGGAGGAGTCCACCGCAGCGGCAGAGAGCCTCAAGGACCAGGCCGCGCGCCTGGCGGATGTGGTGGGCGCGTTCCGCCTGGGCGCGCCATCCGGCACCTTGCGCCTGCATTGAGCGGCAAAAGCGCGCAACTGGTTACAATACCGCCCGCAAAGGCTGCTGTCCCGGCAGCCTTTTGCTTTTTCTGTCATCGGGACCATGTAGAGGACTACCATGTATAAAAACCTCGCCACCGCACTGCGTGCGGTCTGTGTGAGTGCGCTGTTCGGCGCCGTTTCCATCTCCCCCGCTTTTTCCCAGGCCACTGCCAAACCCGTAGCCGCCGAGCCCGTGAAGGCCGGCTTCGTCTATGTCTCGCCGATCACCGAGGCGGGCTGGACGAAGCAGCACGACGAGGGCCGCAAGGCCGTGGAGGCCGCCCTGGGCAAGGGCGTCAAGACCAGCTTCGTCGAGAACGTGGCCGAGGGCGCCGATGCCGAGCGCGTCATCCGCGACCTGGCGGCCACCGGGCACCAGATCATCTTCACGCCCAGCTTCGGCTACATGGAGCCCACGCTCAAGGTGGCGCAGGACTACCCGAACGTGAAGTTCGAGTCCATCACCGGCTACAAGACGGCGCCCAACGTGGCGGCCGCCAACGCACGCTACTACGAGGGCCGCTACCTGGCCGGCATCGCCGCCGGGCGCATGAGCAAGAGCGGAGTGGCCGGCTACGTGGCGGGCTTTCCCATCCCCGAAGTGCTGCAGGGCATCAATGCCTTTACCCTGGGCATGCGCTCGGTCAACCCCAAGGCGAGCGTCAAGGTGGTCTGGCTCAACGCCTGGTTCGACCCGCCCAAGGAGCGCGATGCCGCCATGGTGCTGTTCAACCAGGATGTGGACGTGATCGCTTTTCACACCGGCTCCACCGCCGTGATGGCCGCCGCGCAGGAGCGCGGCAAGATGGCCGTGGCCTACCATTCCGACATGCGTGGCGTGGGGCCCGACGCGCAGATCGTCGCTGTCACCCACCAGTGGGGCAGGTACTACACCGAGCGCGTGCGCGCCGTGCAGGCCGGCACCTGGAAGAGCGCCAATCTCTGGGGTGGCGTGCGCGAGGGTCTGATCCGCGTGGGCGACTTCGGCCCCAAGGTGCCCCAGGCCGTGCAGCAGGAGGTGCTGGCCGCGCAGAAGGCCGTGGGTGCAGGCACGTTGCACCCCTTCCGCGCAGGCAAGGTGGCGGTGCGCGACAACGAGGGCCGCGAGGCCATCGCCGCAGGCCAGGTGCTCAGCGACGAGCAGATCCTCAAGATGAACTGGCTCGTCGAAGGCGTGCAGGGCAAATTGAGCCACTGATACCCACTATAGGCACGCGCATATGCAGCAGCGGGCCGCTACCGCTAAGCTCGCGCCCATGCATGTCTACCGTTCTGCCCTATTGCGTTTCGCCGACGATGGCTCGGCCCTGTACGACGAGGATGGCCTGCTGGCCGTCGCCCCCGATGGCGCGGGCCGCCAGCGCGTGGTGGCCGCAGGTGCCTGGAATGCCCTGGCTGCGCAATACGGGCAGGGGGCGGTCGAGCACCTGCCGGGCCGCCTCATCGCGCCGGGCTTTGCGGACATGCACATCCACTTCCCGCAGACCGACGTGATCGGCGCTCCGGCCGCGGGCCTCCTGCCCTGGCTGGAGAACTACACCTTTCCGCACGAGTCGCGCTTCGTCGACCCGGCCTACGGCGCCCAGGTGGCCGGCTTCTTCGTCGACGAGCTGCTGCGCAACGGCGTGACCACGGCGCTGACCTTCGCCACCTCGCATCCGGCCAGCGTGGACGCGCTGTTCACCGAGGCGCAGAACCGCCAGCTGCGCCTGATCACCGGCAAGGTGCTGCAGGACCGCCATTCGCCCGACGGCGTGCGCGACCAGACCGAGCAAAGCCTGATCGACACCGAGGCGCTGATCCGCCGCTGGCACGGCGTGGACCGCCTGGGCTATGCCATCACGCCGCGCTTTGCCCCCACCAGCACGCACGAGCAGCTGCAAGGCGCCGGCGAGCTGGCCGCGCGCCACCCCGACGTATGGATCCAGTCGCACGTGGCCGAGAACCTGGACGAAGTGCGCTGGGCGCGCGAGCTGTTTCCCGCCTCGCGCAGCTACCTGGGCGTGTACGGCGACTACGGCCTGATGCGCGAGCGCGCGGTGTACGCCCACTGCATCCACTTCGACGACGACGACCGCGCGCTGATGCGCGACACCGGCACCGTGGCCGCCGTCAGCCCCACGAGCAACCTGTTCCTGGGCAGCGGCTTCTTCGACTACGCGGGCGCCGACCGCGTGGGTTTTGGCTACGGCCTGGCCAGCGACGTGGGCGGCGGCACCAGCTTCAGCCCGTTTCGCACCATGCTGGCCGCCTACTACGTGGGGCGCGAGGGCCAGACCAAGCAGGGCCTGAGCCTGTCGCCCCAGCAGCTGTGGTGGCAGCACACGGCCGGCGCCGCCAAGGCCCTGGGCCTGGGTGGCGTTGTGGGCAACCTGCAGCCCGGCTGCGAGGGTGATTTCGTGGTGATCAATCCCGCGGCCACCCCGCTGCTGGCGCGCAAGACGGCCCAGGCCAGCAACTTGGACGAGCTGCTGTTCGCGATGATCGTGCTGGGCGACGACCGCCTGGTCGAGCGCACGGTGATCAGCCAATCGCTGCCTGGGGCGCGGGCTGCCGGTATCTGATACCTAGACCCAGAGGCTGGGTGGTGGCGCGAAGCCCGGGAGGGCTTCGTCAGCGCCGCGACGACACGACGATTCCGCCGACGATGAGGGCGAAAGCCAGGCCGTGGAACAGCTGCGGCGTGTCGCCCAGGAAGGCCGCTGACAGCAGCGCGGCGAACAACGGCGTGAGGTTCACGAAGAAGCTCGCCAGCGCAGGGCCTGCGCGCTGCACGCCCACGCCCCAGAAGCGGTAGGCCAGCACGGCGGGCCCCACGGCGATGAAGGCCAGTGCGGCCAACAGCGGCCCGCCCCATGCGATGTGCGTGCGCCCGCTGGCCCACTCCAGCCCGGCAAAACTGCCCGACCAGGCCAGGCCGAACACCATCTGCGCCATCAGAAAAGCCGCCCAGTCCCCGCGGATGGCGGCCGGCTCGCGCGTGCCTGACAGCATCCAGCTGTAGAACGCCCAGGAGATGGTGGCCAGCACCATGAACAGGTCGCCCGGAACCAGGCGCAGGGCCAGCAGCTGGCCCCATTCGCCGCGTGACAGGACCAGCAGCACGCCGCACATGGACAGGAAGGCGCCCGCCACCTGGCGGCGCGTGACCGGTGCCTTGAAGAACAGGGCCCCCACGGCCAGCATCCAGACCGGCATGCTGGAGCCCACCAGCGTGGCGTTGATCGGGGTGGAGGTCTGCAGCGCCATGTACTGCAGCGCGTTGTACAGGCCCACGCCGAGCAGGCCCAGCAGCGCATAGCGGCGCCATTGCGGCCACAGCGGGCTGTCCTTGCGCAGCACGTGGTGCGCCAGCGGCAGCAGGATGAAAAAGGCCAGGACCCAGCGGATGAAATTGAGGGTGAGGGGCGGGATCAGGTCGTGCACCAGCCGGCCGACCACGGCATTGCCGGCCCACAGCATCGGCGGCACCACCAGCATCGCCGCCGTGCCGGGCGTGAGTCTTTGTGTCATCCCGCTAATGTATCGGCCCGCACTGGGCAAGCCTTGCAGATTCATGGCACGATGCCGCCGATTGTTCCAAGCCACCAGGAGACCCGCACCATGAGCCTCGCCGTCCAGATCCGCCAGCATGGCGGCCCCGAAGAACTCCACCTTGCCGATGTCACTGTGGGCGAGCCCGGCCCCGGTGAGATCCGCATTCGCCACCATGCCGTCGGCCTGAACTACATCGACGTGTACCACCGCACGGGCCTGTACCCCCTCTCCATGCCGGCCACCATCGGCATGGAGGCCGCGGGCGTGGTCGAGGCCGTGGGCGAGGGCGTCACGCACCTGAAGGTGGGCGACCGCGCGGCCTACGCCAGCCAGCCACCCGGCAGTTACTGCGAGCTGCGTGTGATGCCCGCCATATGCGTCTGCAAGCTGCCCGATGCCATCAGCTTCGAGACCGGCGCGGCCATGATGCTCAAGGGCCTGACGGCACAGTACCTGCTCAAGAAGACGCTGCCCGTGCAGGGCCTCGTGGCCGGCGACCACGTGCTGTTCCACGCGGCCGCCGGCGGCGTGGGCCTGATCGCCAGCCAGTGGGCCAAGGCCCTGGGCCTCAAGCTCATCGGCACGGCCGGCACCGACGCCAAGTGCCAGCTGGCGCTGGCCAACGGCGCAGCCCATGCCATCAACTACAACACCGAGGACTTTGCGGCGCGCGTCAAGGAGATCACCGGTGGCCAGGGCGTGAAGGTGGTGTACGACTCCGTGGGCAAGGACACCTGGGACAAGTCGCTCGAATGCCTGCGCCCCTTCGGCCTCATGGCCAGTTTCGGCAATGCCTCGGGCCCGGTACCACCGTTTGCGCCTGGCGCGCTCGGGGCCAAGGGCTCGCTCTACGTCACGCGCCAGACCCTGTTCACCCACATCGCCACGCGCGAGAGCACACAGGCCATGGCCGACGACCTGTTTGCCGTGGTGGCCAGCGGCCAGGTGAAGATCCACATCGACCAGCGCTACCCGCTGGCCCAGGTGCAGCAGGCGCACCGCGACCTCGAAGCGCGCAAGACCACCGGCTGCACCATCCTCACGCTGTGAGCACGCAGGCACAGACTTGGGCCGGCTGGCTGGCCGCGGCCCGGGTGGCCGCGCAGCAGGCCCCGGCGCAACTGCGCTTGCCGCTGTCGGTGGCAGGGCAGCTCGTGGGCTCGGTGGCCGAAGGCGTGCTGGATGCTGTGGCCCCTGGTCTGGAAGGAGGCGGCCATCGCCTGCACAGACAGGAACAGGGCTGGCACCTGGACGTGGCGCCGGGCGAGGCCACGGCTGCGCTCAACGCACTGGCCGCTGTGCTGCGTGCGCAAGACCGGTGCGGCCCCTGGCGCAATGAGCAACTGGCCGTGCCCAATGCCCAGGGCGAAGTGGTCGCCACCGTGGAGCGCGGCGCCGTGCGTGTGCTGGGCATTGCCACGCGGGCCGTGCACCTGGTGGGCCTGGCGCCCGACGGGCGCATGTGGGTGCAACTGCGCTCGCGCACCAAGCCCAACAACCCCGGCATGTGGGACACGCTGATGGGCGGCATGGTTGCGGCCGTCGATACGCTGGAGCAGGCCCTCGCACGCGAGACCTGGGAGGAAGCCGGGCTGCACACGGCCCACCTGTCCGGTGTGGCCCATGGCGGCCATGTGCTCTTTTCCCGGCCCAGCCGCGAAGGCGGCGGCATCGGCTACATGGTCGAGCGCATCGACTGGTTCAGCGCCACGGTGCCTGGGGGCATGGAGCCCGCCAACCAGGATGGCGAGGTGGAGCGCTTCGAGTTGCTGGACCTGGACGCGGTGCAGCGCCAGGTGGCCCAGGGCGAGTTCACGCAAGAGGCCGGGCTGGTGATCGGGGGCTACCTGGATTCGACCGCGGCCAACGCACAGCAGCGCCTCACTCCGGGGTGACCGCAGCGCGCAGGCGGCTGGGTGCCAGCGCGCCGGCCGACTCCAGGATCGGGTAGGCCACCGAGCACAGCAGCGAGTTGATGCGCTTGAGTTCGCTGATCAGGTCGATGTGCAGCGAGCTGGTCTCGATGCTCTGCACCGTCTTGTCCGACAGGCGCATCAGGTGGGTGGTCGAGTAGGCGCGCTCCAGGTCGCGAAAGCGCGCCTTTTCCTCCAGCAGCTTCTGCGCATCGCGCACATTGCCATTGAGGAACACGCTCATCGCCAGGCGCAGGTTGTCGAGCAGGCGGGCGTGCAGTTCGTTGATTTCTTCCATGCCGGCCTCGGAGAACTGGCGGCCTTTCTTGATCTTCTTGTCCTCGATGTCGATCAGCACCCGCTCGATGATGTCGCCGATCTGCTCCATGTTGATGGTGAAGCTGATGATGTCCGCCCAGCGCCGGCCCTCGCGCTCGTCCAGGGCCTCGCGGGAGATCTTGGTCATGTAGTACTTGATCGCCGAGTACAGGCCGTCCACCTCGTCATCGAGCTTGCGCAGCTCCTCGGCCAGTTGCAGGTTGTCGGTGCGGATCACGGTGTGCAGGCCGATCATCATGGATTCGACCACATCGGCCTGGTGCAGGGCCTCCCGGGCCGCGCACGAAATGGCCAGCGACGGGGTGGCCAGTGCGGACGGGTCCAGGTGCTGGGGCCGCCGCCCGGCCGCCGACTGCGCCTTGTCGCGCGGCAGCAGGCGCGCGACCCAGTCGGCCACCCAGTGGGTAAAGCCGATGAAGCCCACGCTGATGACCACGTTGAAGCCCAGGTGGAACAACACCACCCCCGGGCCTGCGCCCGGCAACTGCGGTTGCACGTATTTGAGCCACAGCCCGATGAAGGGGGCGACCAGCAATACCCCCAGCAGCTTGAAGGCCAGATTGCCCACGGTGACCTGGCGCACCTCGATGGCCGACTTGGCCGTGGTCAGCACGGCCAGCAGCCCGCTGCCCAGGTTGGCACCCAGCACCAGGCCCAGGGCCACGTCCAGCGGCACCACCTGGGAGGCGGCCATGGCGGCCAGCAGCAGCACGATGGCCAGGCTGGAATAGGCCAGCACCGCCAGCAGTGCGCCCATGAAGATCTCCAGCACGATGTCGCTGTTGAGCGAGCCCAGCATGGCCTTGATGATGGGCGAAGCCAGCATGGGCCCGCTGGCCTGCACCACCATCTCCAGGGCCAGCAGCATCAGGCCCAGGCCGATCAACACCCGGCCCACGCGCCCGGCCGTGCTGGCCTGGCGCGAGATGAACAGCACCACGCCCACGAAGATGAACAGGGGCGACAGCCAGGACAGATCGAACGAGAACAGCACCGACATCAGCGCCGTGCCCACATCGGCCCCGCGCATCACCGCCAGGGCCGCAGGCAGGGTGATGAGCCCCTGGCCCACGAAGGACGAGGTCATGAGCGAGGTGGCCGTGCTCGACTGCACGAGCGCGGTGACACCCATGCCGGAGAGGGCGGCCGTGAAGCGGTTGCCCATGCTGCGGGCCAGCAGGGTCCGCAGGTTGGCGCCGAATACGCGCAGCACGCCGGTACGTACGAGGTTGGTTCCCCACACCAGCAGCGCGACTGCTGCCAACAGATTCAGGAGATGCTTCATTAGTAAACGCTAACTTTTCTTCTTGTGACGTGCACTGGCAAGCATGCACCGTGCCCGAAGTCGGGCCGGCTCCATCCGTTCATTTCCACATTGCGGGATTACAGGGCGCTGCCGCACCCTGGGGCGGGCGCGAGAAGGGCTGCGGCGCAGAGCGACTCCTGTATGGAGTGGGCGCTCGCAGACAATAAGGGCACCCGCCATTGTCATAAAAATGACACATAACGGACGCTCAAGCATACTCCTGAATCCATAGCGCGGGAAGCATGCCCATGAGGCGGCAGGTGTGTTGCGCGCCATGGACGCTGCTAGTCGATCAGTTGCCCGCCGTCGTGGAAGGGAAAGGGGCCTGGGTGGCTGCCGCTGGCCGCCAGGTGACTGACCAGGCGCCCTCCTTCTGGCAGCGCATGCAGGGCGAAGCCGGGCGGCTCCAGGGTCCAGGCCGAGGCGGCGTCCGGAGCCAGGTCCAGGCAGACTTGGTGGGCGGGTGAGGGCACGGTCATGGCCAGGGTGCCGCCAAAGCGCACCTGGATGCTGCGGTGCAGGTGGCCGCAGACGATGCGCTCCACATTCGGGTAGCGCGCCACCAGGGCCTCCAGTTCCTGCGCGCCTTGCAGCAGCCCGATGTTGTCCATGTGGCCGATCAGGGTGCGGAAAGGCGGGTGGTGCATGGCGATCACCACGGGCCGCGCACGGTGCGTCTCCAGCTCGCGCGCCAGCCAGGCCAGGCGCTCGGCGCACAGGCCGCCCTCGCTGGCGCCGGGCACCACGGTGTCCAGTGCGATCAGGGTCAGCGCGCCGATGGGCACGCTGTACTGCACAAAGCCTTCTTCGCCCAGGTAATGGTGGTCCGGGAAGCTGGCGCGCAGTTGCTGGCGCTCGTCGTGGTTGCCGGGCAGCAGGTAGGTGGGCAGGTCGCCCAGTGGCGCCAGCAGGCCGCGCAGGTGCTCGTACTCGGCCGCGCGGCCGAAGTCGGTGAGGTCCCCGGTGACCACCAGGGCGGTGGGCTGCTGGGGCAGGCGCAGGATGGTCTGCACTGCCTGGGTCAGGTAGGGGGCGGTGTTGATGCGGCCGTAGGCCAGGCGGCCGGGCTCGCGGATGTGCAGGTCGGACAGTTGCAGCAGCAGGGTGGTCATGGGTTCTGGAAAATCTCAGAGGGTCTGGTGGCTGGGCATGAGGCGTTCGGGGTGGATGCGGATGGCCACACCCTCACCCTGGCGGGCCGGATGATCGCGGGCCACGTCGGCCTGCAGGGGCTCCTGGCCCGCCACGGCCAGCGTGAGCTGCACGCGCTCGCCCAGGAAGCTGCGGCGCAGCACCTCGGCGCGGCTCCAGCCCTCGCCAGCAGGACCGGCCTGCACCTCGATGTCCTCGGGGCGCACCAGCAGAACGGTGTCGGCGGCGCACGCAGCAGGGCAGGGCAGTTCGGTGCTGCCCAGGGGCAGCACCTGGCGCTGGCGCGCCGCTTCGTCGCGCTGCAGCCGGTTCACCCGGCCCAGGAAGCTGGCCACAAAGGGGTGGGCCGGCGCGCGGTACAGCGTCTCGCCGTCGCCCACCTGCACGATGCGCCCGGCCTGCATCACTGCCAGCCGGTCGGCAATGGCCAGGGCCTCCTGCTGGTCGTGCGTGACGTGGATGGCCGTGATGTGCAGGCGCCGCAGCAGCTCGGCCAGTTCGTCGCGCAGGGATTCCTTGAGCTTGGCGTCCAGCGCCGTGAGCGGTTCGTCCAGCAGCAGCACACGCGGCCGCACGGCCACGGCACGTGCCAGGGCCACGCGCTGGCGCTGGCCGCCCGAGAGTTCAGCGGGGCGCTTGTATTCCAGCCCGTTCAGGCGCACCAGGTCCACCAGTTCGCCGACCACGCGGCGCTGCTCGGCGGCATCGGTGCCGCGGATGCGCAGGCCGTAGCCGATGTTGGCGGCCACCGTCATCTGCGGGAACAATGCATAGTGCTGGAACACCATGCCGATGCCGCGCTGCTCGATGGGCAGTTGCGTCACGTCCGTGCCGCCGAAGGCGATGCGGCTGCCCGCATCGGGCGCTTCCAGGCCCGCGATCAGGCGCAGCAGCGTGGTCTTGCCGCAGCCCGAGGGGCCCAGCAGGGCCAGCACCTCGCCGGGCTCCACGGTCAGGTCCGTGGGCTGCAGGCCGCGCGTGCCGTCGGCATAGGTTTTGGCGCAGTGGACCACGTCCACGCGCGTGCGTTCAAGTTCCATGGTGTTTCTCGATGAGGCTGCCGAGGGCCTGCAGGCCCCACAGCACGGGCAGGATGACGATCAGGAAGACCAGCGTGTAGGCCGAGCCGATCTCGATGCGCATGGAGGCATAGCTGTCGGCCAGGCCCACGGGCAGGGTGCGCGTGAGCGGGGTGTGCAGCATCCAGGTGAGGTTGAATTCGCCCACCGACAGCGTGAACACCATCAGGCTGCCCGCCACGATGGCCGGCAGCACGGCGGGCACCAGCACCCCGAGGAAGCGCTGCATGAAGCTGGCCCCCAACGAGCGCGCGGCCTCCTCGAGCGAGCGCAGCTCGTCCTTCTGGAAGGCGGCGCCCACGGTGCGCACCATGAAGGGCAGCGTGAACACCATGTGCCCGACGAGGATGAAAGCGAAACTCTGACGGAAGCCCTTGAGCGTGCCGTAGGCCAGGATCAGCGCCAGCGCGCTGGCCAGGCCGGGCACCGCCACGGGCAGGGTCAGCAGCTCTTCGAGCAGCCGTGCCCAGCGCGAGCGGCTGCGCGCCAGCGCATAGGCACAGGGCACGCCGATGGCGAGGTTGCCCAGCACGCACAGCAGTGCCAGCAGCAGCGAGGCACCCACAGTGCCGCCGTAGTTCTCCCACACCTCGCCGAGCCAGCGCAGCGTGAGGCCGCTTTTGAGGCCGGCACTGTAGTTGTTGACCAGGCCAGCCATGACCGACAGCGCAATAGGCGCCAACATGAACAGGGCCACCAGCGCGGTCAGCGCCACCAGGGACCAGGGGGCTTGTCGTGCGTTTCTCATCATGGATGCTTCAGAAGGCCGAGGTGCCGGATGCGCGGCGCGCGGCCCAGAGCACCAGCCAGGTGATCAGCCCCAGCGTGATCGACAGGCTGGCCGCCAGCGCGAAGTTGGCGTAGTTGGTGAACTCGTTGTAGATGGTGATGGGCAGCACCTCGAACTTGCTGGCCAGCGTGAAGGCCGTGCCGAAGGCGCCCATGGCGGTGGCAAAGACGATGGCGCCGCAGCCCAGCGTGGTGGCGGCCAGTTCGGGCAGCCACACGTCGCGCGCCACGCGCCAGCGCGAGGCACCGAGTGAGCGGGCGGCTTCTTCCAGCGCCGCATCCATGGCACCAGCGGCCGCGGTGTAGGTGGCGATGGCGCGCGGCAGCGAGAAATACAGGTAGGCCAGGAACAGGCCGGTGAGCCCGTAGGCAAAGGTGGTGCGGCCCTGGCCCAGCGCATCCGAGAGGTCGGCCACCAGCCCTTGGCGCCCACCCAGCAAAATCATGAAGAAGCCCACGATCACACCGGGGAAGGACAGCGGCAGCGTAAGCAGCGACAGCAGCAACTGCCGCCCGCGAAAGCGCTGGCGCGCCAGCGTGATGCCCACCAGCGCGCCCAGCACCAGGGTGGCCAGCGTGACGGTGAGCGACAGGCCCAGCGTCTGCAGCAGGCTCTGCAGGTAGCGGGCGTTGGTCAACACCGCGAAATAGGTGGCCCAGCCCTTGCCGGCCGGCAAGGCCAGCAGCAGGGCCACAGGCAGCAACCAGAAGGCCGCGAAGAAACCCACGGCCGGCGCGGCGCAGGCAAGCAGCAGCGTGCGCGAGGGAGCGAAGCCGTGGCGCATGGCGATTACTTGACTTCAGCAAGGTAGCGGTCGGAGAACGCCTTCTGCACGGCGGCCATGCGGCCGTAGTCCACCGTCTTGGCGCGTGCGTAGTCGCTGGCGGGCAGGAAGCGCGCCTGCACCTCCTTGGGCATGGCGCTGGCGCGCACCGGGCGCAGGTAGGCGTTGGCCCACAGGGCCTGGCCTTCGTCGGAGAGCACGAAATCCAGCACCTTCTTGCCATCGGCCGCGTGGGGCGCGTTGGCCACCAGGCTCATCACGTAAGGCACCACCAGCGTACCCTCGGCAGGGATCACGAACTGCACGTTGGCCTTGTCCTTGTACTTGGCGCGGTAGGCATTGAAGTCGTAGTCCAGCAGGATCGCGATCTCGCCCGACAGCACGCGCGCATACGAGGTTTGCTTGGGCACGATGGGTTCGTTCTTCTGCAGGGCCTTGAAGTAGTCGATCCCGGGGCCGAAGTTCTCCAGCGTGCCGCCGCGTGCCTGGTTGGCGGCCACGGCGCCCACGTAGCCCACGAAGGCCGAGGCCGGGTCCAGATAGCCGATCAAGCCCTTGTAGTCGGGCTTGAGCAGGTCGGCCCACGATTGCGGCACGGGCTTGCCCTTGAGCGCGTCCACATTGACCATGAAACCCAGCGTGCCCGAGTGGATGGTGAACCAGTGGCCGGCAGGGTCCTTGAGGCCGTCGGGGATGTCCTTCCATGCGGCCGGTTGGTAAGGGGCGACGAGGCCGTCCTTCTGCGCCTGGATGGCGAAGGTCACGCCCAGGTAGGTCACGTCGGCCACGGGGCTGGCCTTTTCGGCCGCCAACTGCGCGAGCGACTGGCCGGAGTTCTTGTTGTCGGGCGGCACGGTGACGCCGGTCTTGGCCTTGATGGCCTTGATCTGGCTGCCCCAGTCGGCCCATTCGGGCGGGCAGTTGTAGCAGATGGCTGTTTGCGCCATGGCCGAGCCGGCGGCAGTCAGGCCTAGGGCCAGCGCGGCGGCGCGCATGGAACGGGTGAGCGTGTGTTTCATCGAAGACTCCTGTGGACGAAGGGGGTGGGGCGAGGGGATCAGGCGGGCGCGCAGGACTCGCCCGTGCGAAGGTGGTGGGCCAGGGTCAGTCCGGCATCGGGCGCCAGCGGCGCACCGCTGGCCATGGCCTGCACCAGCAGCTGCACGCTGCAGCGGCCGATGTCGGCGTTGGGCTGGGCCACGGTGCTCAGCATGGGGGTCAGGTCTTCGCCCAGGGCGATGCCGTCGAAGCCCGCCACGCTCAGGTCGCGCGGCACGGCCAGCCCGGCCAGGTGCGCGGCGCGGATGCTGCGAAAGGCCAGCAGGTCGTTGGAGCAGACCAGGGCGGTGGGCCGGCTTCGCTGCTGCAGCACGGCGGTGATGTCCTGCACGGCGGTCTCGACGAAGGGGACTTCGAGCACCGGAGCATCGGCCAGGCCGGCCGCAGCCATGCCGCGCTGGAAGCCGCGCCAGCGTTGCTGGGCGCGGTCGGACGCCGAAAACTGCCCGCTGACCATGGTGATGCGCCGGTGCCCGAGCGCTGCCAGGTGGGCCACCAGTTCGGCCACGGCCTGCTCGCCGTCCACCGAGACGCAGGGGTGGTCCGGGTGCCGGTTGTAGGCCAGCACATAGGGCAGGCCGGCCTCGGCCAGGCGCTGCAGTGCGATCGACGTGGCAGGGTCGGAGACCACCAGGATCATGCCGTCCACATTGCCCGCCAGCAGCAGGTGCACGGCACGGTCTTCCTGCGCCAGCAGGTATTCGGAGGCAAAGGGCAAGATTGCGTAACCAGCGCTGACTGCCGCCTGGGCGATGCCCTGCAGGCATTCGGCAAACACCGGGTTGAGCAGGGTAGGCAATACCACGCCGATCACGCGGCTGCGCTGGGTGCGCAAGGTGCGCGCGCTGGCGTTGGGCAGGTAGCCCAGGGTCTGGGCCACCTGCTCCACATGCTCGCGCGTGGCGGGCGTCACCTTGTCGGGCAGGTTGAAGACCCGCGACACGGTGGCGACCGAGACCCCCGCCTGGCGGGCCACGTCCTGGATGCTCATGGAACCTCGTTGCAATGTAAACGTTTACATTGGAGCGAAGCCGTGTGACGTACGTGTGACCGGGGCGCCAGGGCCGGGGCATGAAAAACGGCCCTCGAGGGGCCGTTCAGGAGTGCGGGAGCGAGGGGGTTACTTCGCTTTCTTCATCCGCAGCAGCTCGTCGAGCACCAGGCACACAGCGCCCACGGTGATGGCCGAGTCCGCCAGGTTGAAGGCCGGAAAATGGTAGCCGCGTGCGTAGAAGTCCAGGAAGTCGACCACGTAGCCATGCATCATGCGGTCCACCACATTGCCCACGGCGCCGCCCAGGATGCTGGACAGTGCAAAGCAGAACAGCTTTTGCTCCGGGTGCGCCCGCAGCTGCCAGACGATGAAGATGGTTGCAGCCACGCCGATGCCGGTGAAGGCCCAGCGCTGCCAGCCCCCGGCGTCGGCCAGGAAGGAGAAGGCCGCGCCCGTGTTGTGCGCGCGCACGATGTTGAAGAAGCTGGTGATGGGCGTGGCATCCCCCAGGCGGTAGGCGTCCAGGATCAGCGACTTGGTGACCTGGTCGGCGACCAGGATCACCACGGCCCAGGCCAGCCAGGGCCACATGCGGCCCAGCGCCGAGGTGGAGGTGCCGCTTGCCGCTGCCATCACGCGTGCGCTCGGCTTTCGCCGGCTCCGTACAGGTTGCTCGTGCAGCGGCCGCAGATCGTTGGGTGGGCCGGGTCCTGGCCCACGTCGGCGCGGTAGTGCCAGCAGCGGTCGCACTTGGCATCGGTGCTGGGCGCAACGCGGATCTGCAGGGCATCGCCGGCTGCCAGCTCGACGGCCGAGGTGATGAACACGAAGCGCAGGTCATCGCCCAGGCTGGCCAGCAGCGCGTGGTCCTCGGGCGCGGCCGTGAGCACCAGATTGGCCTGCAGCGACGAGCCCACCTGGCCCTCGGCGCGCAGCACCTCGATCTGCTTGTTCACCGCGTCGCGGATCTCGCGCAGGCGCGACCACTTGGCCAGCAGGCCTTCGTCGGCGCCGGCGATGGAGCCGTAGGTCTCCACGAAGATGGATTCCGAGCTGCCGAACACCTTCCATGCCTCTTCGGCCGTGAACGACAGGAACGGTGCCATCCAGCGCAGCATGGCGTGCGTGATCTGGTAGAGCGCGGTCTGCGCACTGCGGCGCGCCAGGCTCTTGGGCGCCGTGGTGTACAGGCGGTCCTTGAGCACATCGAGGTAGAAGCCACCCAGGTCTTCCGAGCAGTACAGCTGCAGCTTGGCCACCACGGGGTGGAACTCGTAGACCTTGTAGTGCGCGAGCACCGTGGCCTGGAACTCGGCCGCGCGCGTGAGGGCATAGCGGTCGATCTCCAGCATCTGCTCGAACGGCACGGTATCGGTGGCCGGGTCGAAGTCGCTCACATTGGCCAGCAGGAAGCGCAGCGTGTTGCGGATGCGGCGGTAGGCGTCCACCACGCGCGCGAGGATCTTCTCGTCGCCCGCGATGTCGCCTGAGTAGTCGCTGGCGGCCACCCACAGGCGGATGATCTCGGCGCCCAGCTTCTTGTTGATCTCCTGCGGGTCGATGCCGTTGCCCAGCGACTTGCTCATCTTGCGGCCCTGGCTGTCCACGGTGAAGCCGTGGGTCAGCAGGCCGCGGTAGGGCGCGCGGCCTTCCAGCGCGCTGGCCAGCAGCAGCGAGCTGTGGAACCAGCCGCGGTGCTGGTCATGGCCTTCCAGGTACAGGTCGGCCTCGGGGCCGGTGTCGTGGTGCACGTTGGGGTGCGTGCCGCGCAGCACGTGGAAGAAGGTGGAGCCGGAGTCGAACCACACCTCCAGGATGTCGGTGCTCTTGGTGTAGCAGGCTGCGTCCTCGGCGCCCAGGATCTCCTCGGGCGTCACGCGACTCCAGGCCTCGATGCCGCCCTTCTCGACGATGTCGGCCGCCTGGTCCATGATTTCCATGGTGCGCGGGTGCAGCTCGCCCGAGTCCTTGTGCAGGAAGAACGGGATGGGCACGCCCCAGCTGCGCTGGCGCGAGATGCACCAGTCGGGCCGCCCGGAGATCATGTCGTGCAGGCGGGTCTTGCCGTTCTCGGGGTAGAAGCTGGTGTGCTCGATGGCGTCCAGCGCGATCTGGCGCAGCGTTTTGGCGGGCTTCTCACCGGCTTTGGTGAACACGCCTTCGCCCTCGTCCATGCGGATGAACCACTGCGCGGCTGCGCGGTAGATCACCGGCGTCTTGTGGCGCCAGCAGTGCGGGTAGCTGTGGGTGATGTCCTTGGTGGCCATCAGGCGGCCGGCATTGCGCAGCGCCTCGATGATGACCGGCACGGCCTTCCAGATGTGCTGGCCGCCGAACAGCGGGAAATCGGCCGCATAGGTGCCGTTGCCCTGCACGGGGTTCAGGATGTCCTCGAGCGCGAGGCCATGGGCACGGCAGGAGTTGAAGTCTTCCAGGCCGTAGGCGGGCGAGGAGTGCACGATACCCGTGCCGTCGTCGGCCGTGGCGTAGTCGGCCAGGTACACGGGCGAGAGGCGGCGGTAGCCGGCATCCACGTCGTACAGCGGGTGCTCGAATTCGAGCCCGCCCAGGTTCTTGCCCGCCGTGGTGGCCAGCACCTGGCCGGTCAGGCCGTAGCGCTCCAGGCACGAGGCCACGAGCGGCTCGGCCACGAGCAGCAGGCGCTCGCCGGCATCCACCAGCGCGTAGCTGATCTCAGGGTTCAGGTTCAGCGCCTGGTTGGCGGGGATGGTCCAGGCGGTCGTGGTCCAGATCACCACGAAGGCGTCCTTGGCCAGCGCGGGCAGGCCGAAGGCGGCGGCCAGCTTGGCGGGCTCGTGCGCCTTGAAGGCCACGTCCAGCGTGGTGCTCTTCTTGTCGGCGTATTCGATCTCGAACTCGGCCAGCGAGCTGCCGCAGTCGAAGCACCAGTACACGGGCTTGAGGCCGCGGTACACGAAGCCGCGCTCCATCACGCGCTTGAACGCACGGATCTCGCCCGCCTCGTTGGCGAAGTTCATGGTCTTGTAGGGGTTGTCCCACTCGCCGAGCACGCCCAGGCGCTGGAAGTCGGCCATCTGCTGGGCGATCTGCTCCGTGGCATAGGCGCGGCTCTTGGCCTGCATGTCGTCGCGGCTCAGGTTGCGGCCGTGCTTCTTCTCGATGGCGTTCTCGATCGGCAGGCCGTGGCAATCCCAGCCGGGCACGTACAGCGCGTCGAAGCCTTCGAGCTGGCGCGCCTTGGTGATCATGTCCTTGAGGATCTTGTTGACCGCGTGGCCCATGTGGATCTGGCCGTTGGCATAGGGCGGGCCGTCGTGCAGGATGAACTTGGGCGCGCCGCAGCGCGCATCGCGCAGGCGCTTGTACAGGCCCTTGTCCTCCCACTCCTTGACCCAGCCCGGCTCGCGCTTGGGCAGGTCGCCGCGCATGGGGAAGGGGGTGTCGGGCAGGTTCAGGGTGCTGCGGTAATCCGGTGCGGTGGATTCGGGGCTGGCGTTGTCGGACATGGGGGAGCCTTAAAACGGGGCATTCCGGGGCAGGCCCGGAGCAAATGCGGGAAGCAACAAGGAGGGTGGGAAGGTATCCGGCCTGCAGGGCAGGCGCTGCGCAGGCAGCCCCCTAAATTCGGTCGCGCGTGGTCTGGCGCCGGGTCTCGGTGTGGTTGGTGGGTGCGTGGGCCGACGCAAAGTAGGCGCGCGCATCCGCACAGTCCTTGGCAATGCCTGTTGTCAGGGCATCCAGACCGTCGTATTTGAGCTCGTCGTGCAGTTTGTGCAGCAGTTCCACCCGGACGATTTTACCGTACGCCCCTTCGGCCCCCAGTTCGGCGGGCCATTGCAGGCAATGCGTCTCCAGCAGCACACGGCCGCCGTTGACGTCGTCGGGGTCCAGCGAGGGGCGTACGCCCAGGTTGGCTACCCCCTGCAACGGGGTTTCGCAAAGGCCGTGCACCAGCACGGCAAAGATGCCGCTGGCGGCGGGTTTCCAGTGGGCAAAGCGCAGGTTCAGCGTGCGAAAGCCGTCGCCCGCCCCCTCGGCCGTGGCGCCCAGCGCGCGCCCGAGCTTGCGGCCATGCACCACATGGCCCGAGATGGCATAGGGCCGGCCCAGCAGCCGTGCGGCGGCTTCCATGTCGCCCTGGCCCAGGGCCTGGCGCACGGCCGAACTCGACACGCGCAGGCCATGCACTTCGTAGCTGTTCATGCGTGCCACGTCGAAACCCTGGGCCTGGCCCGTGGCGTCGAGCAGGGCGTAATCGCCCGCGCGCTGGGCGCCGAAGCGGAAATCGTCGCCCACGAGCACGTAGCGTGCCCCCAGGCCCCGAATCAGCACCTCGTCGATGAAGGCCTGGGGCGACTGGGCGGCCAGCCGCGCGTCGAAGGGCAGCACCACTGTCTGCTGCACGCCACAGCGCGCCAGCTCGGTGAGTTTGTCGCGCAGGGTGCCCACGCGGGCGGGCGCCAGCTCGGGCTTGTGCAGGGCCCCGGCAAAGTAGTCGCGCGGGTGCGGCTCGAAGGTCAGCACGCAGCTTTCCACTCCCCGGTGGGCGGCCTCGCTGTTGAGCAGCGCCAGCATGGCCTGGTGGCCGCGGTGCACGCCATCGAAGTTGCCGATGGTCAGCGCGCAGGCGGGGGCGATGCCGGGGTGGTGGAATCCGCGGAAGATCTTCATTGATTTGTTATCTTTTTGATAGCAGCTTGGGCATATGGGTAAAGCACCGGACGCCAATCTGTCATGAAAACAGAGTATATTGTGTACCACGGGCCCTGCTGCACAGCCGGGTCCGCGAGACATCCGCGTTCCGATTCCTTGTGTTCATTCTTGTTCCAGGAGGCGTGTTTTGAAGGTCTTGAAGCTGTCAGCCCAGGGGCTGCCCCAGTCGTGGATATCGCTGGAGCAGGCCGTCACCCATTACGCGGCCGGCGAAGTGCGCTGGGAGTCCGGCGGCGAGGTTGCGTTGTTCCGCGGCGGCCACAACGCTGTCACGGGCGAGCAGTCGCTGATCGCCGTCAACAGCATCATCGGCACCAAGGGCGTGCCCACCATCAACCCCTTCGACCTCAAGCCGGGCCTGACCAACAGCAAGCTCTTCATCCGCGACCGCAACGTGTGCGCCTACTGCGGCGGCCACTTCCACGAAGACAACCTCACGCGCGAACACATCGTGCCCTTTGCCCGCAACGGGCAGGACCACTGGATGAACGTGGTCACGGCCTGCCGGCCCTGCAACCACCGCAAGGGCCCACGCACCCCCGAGCAGGCGCACATGCCGCTGCTCTACGCGCCTTACGTGCCCAGCCTCTGGGAAGATTTCATCCTGCGCAACCGCCGCATCCTGGCCGATCAAATGGAATTTTTGATGGCCCACGTCCCCAAATCCTCTCGTCTGCTGGCTTAGTTGGCGGAGCGGCCAATACGACCCCGCTGGCGTCGTTGCTCCGTCTTGCCGTACTAAAAGTACTGCCTGCGACGGAGCGCCTAGCCTTCGGGGCCGTCTTGACCACTCTTGGTGGTGTGCGACGCGGAATACGGAATACCGCGCCGCGCCTATTTCTTTAGTACGTCAGTTCCAGAAACACCAAGTGTCCGCCGGCGGCTGGCCAGGTCTGGCCCACCACGCGCTCGCTATTGAACTGTGCGGACACGCTGCGCTGGGGGCCTTCGGGCTTGATCTTGGCCGAGGCCACACCGGCGCCGGCGGGCACGCCCGCGGGTGGGGCGCCGTCCAGCAGCATCTGGTCGCGCGCCGGGTCCAGGTAGCCGCGCGGCCGGGTCATGCTGACCACACTGGGGGCGGTCTTGTCGGCGTCGGCGATGCGCTCGGCGCGCAGGTGCACGATGGCGCTGCTGCGCGGAAAGCCGCTGCGGTAGATGTGGGTGGTGGCGTAGCCGGGGGCGCTGATGGCGAATTCCAGCGGTGCGCCGGTGGGCACCACCAGTGGGCCCCACTGGCCGTCGGCCGCCACCGTGGTGCGCAGCAGCGCGTTGCCGGTGCGGGCACCGGTGGCCGGGTCGGTGGCATACACCTCCAGCTGGGCGCCGGGCAGGGGCAGGTTGTTGCTGAAGTTGCCGGTCTTGGCATCGAGCGGGTCCACACCCAGGCCGGTCACCTTGCCCGACAGGGCCACGCGCGGTTCGCCGGCGATGGTGGCCGCCGCCGGTGCCTTGCCGGTGATGAACTGGTAGGCCGCCGCAAAGGCAGCCGGCGAGTACGAGGTCTCGCGATGGTCGATGCGCGGGATCACCACGTTGGTGGCGCCCTTAAGCTCGGGCCCGGCCGCCGTGACGTTTGTGGCCGTGCCCTTCTGGCCGATCCACAGGCCGTCGGGTTGGGCGAACTTGTCGTTATTGTCCGAGCGGATGGTCATCCAGCGCACGGGGCCGGTGACTTCATCGCCCGCGGCGTTCTTGGGCGCGTTCAGGCCCTTGAGAAAGGGCCCAGTGCCTGCGAACTCGTTACCTTCACGGAAGCCCGGGATCGCCCAGACACCGTGGTTGGGCGTGCCACCCAGGATGGCATGGCCCACGGTCTGCTCGCCACCACCGTTCAGGATGTAGTTGCGGATGGCGTTGCCGCCACGCGAGTTGCCGATCAGCACCACCTTGCTGGCGCCCGTGGCTTTGCGCACCTTGTCCACCTCGGCCTTCAGGTAGGCCATGTGCTCGGCCGCCGAGGTGCGCCCGGGCTGGGGCTTGGCGTCGTCGTCGCGGTTCAGGGGGTAGGGCAGGTCGATGGCATGCAGGCGCTCGCGCGGCCAGCCGTTGGACTCGAAGCGCCACACCGTGGTCTGCCACAGCGCGGCCGTGTCGCCATTGCCATGCACGAAGACGATGGGCGGGAAACTGTCCTGCGAGGGCGCCTGGCTGGCGCAGCCCCCCAGGGCCAGGGCCGCGGCGGCGACGGCAGCCACCAGGGCGGTGCGGCGTGGCAGGGAAATCATCATCGTCTTCGTCATCGTGTTCTTCTCCGGAAATGAAAAATGCCCGTGGACCGGGTGATCCACGAGCATGTCCTGCGGGTGTTACGCGCCTGCGTCAGGCAAAGACGCCGGCCGTGTCCTGCATGCGGGCCGACACTTCGCCCAGGTGGTGCAGGGTGTCGCCGAACGCCATCTCCAGCTGCGTGAGCTTCTTGAAGTAGTGGCTGCCGATGTACTCGTCGGTCACGCCGATGCCGCCGTGCAGCTGCACCGACTGCTGGCCCACGAAGCGCATGGCCTGGCCCAGCTGCACCTTGGCGCGGGCCATGGCGGCGCGGCGTTCGGCCGCGGGGGCGCCCAGCTTGAGGCTGGCGTAGTAGCTCATGGAGCGGGCCAGCTCCAGCTGCATCTTCATGTCGGCCACGCGGTGGCGCAAGGCCTGGAAGCTTGCGATCAGCACGCCGAACTGTTTGCGCTGGTTCATATACTCGACCGTGGCGGCCACGGTCTTGTCGAGCACGCCCACGGCCTCGGCGCAGGTGGCGGCAATGCCGGTGTCCACGGCCAGTTCCAGCGCGGCCAGGCCGTCGGTGGTGACCAGGGTGGCGGGGGCATTGGCCAGTTGCACTTCGGCGGCGCGGCTGCCGTCCTGCGTGACGTAGCCCTTCGTGGTGACGCCACTGGCCGAGCGTTCCACCAGGAACAGTGCGATCTTGCCATTGAGCTGGGCGGGCACGAGGAAGGCATCGGCCTGGTCGCCCGCAGCGACCACGCTCTTGGTGCCGCTCACGCTGTGGCCGCCGGCGGCTGCCGTGGCCTTGGCATCGCACACATCCAGGCGGTAGCGCGCCTTGCGCTCCTGCTGGGCCAGCACCACCAGGGCCTCGCCACTGGCGATGCGCGGCAGCCAGGCGCCCTGCACCTCGGCAGCGCCGAACTGCGACAGCACGGCACTCGCAATGAAGGCCTGCGCCAGGGGCTCCAGCACCATGCCGCGCCCCAGTTCCTCGGCCACCACCATTGCATCGATGGCGCCCTGGCCCAGGCCGCCATGGGCCTCGGGCACGG
This sequence comes from Acidovorax sp. FW305-C-20-28, assembly GCF_058783375.1. Classification (NCBI taxonomy): domain Bacteria; kingdom Pseudomonadati; phylum Pseudomonadota; class Betaproteobacteria; order Burkholderiales; family Comamonadaceae; genus Acidovorax; species Acidovorax sp. FW305-C-20-28. The sequence goes on from NZ_JBYSYM010000005.1 coordinate 140,476, forward strand.
TCAGGGCCGTCAGGCCCAGCTCGGCCAGCTCGTTCCAGGCACCGCGTGAGAAGCCACCGGCCTCCACGGCCGCACGGCGGCGCTCGAAGCTGTAACCCTTGTCCACCCACTTGCGCACGGCATCGCGCAGCTGTTCCTGGTCGTCGGAAAAATCGAAATCCATGGTCTTGTCTCCTTAGCCCAGAACGGTCTGCGCCACGATGTTGCGTTGCACTTCGTTCGAGCCGCCGTAGATGGTGGTCTTGCGCAGGTTGAAGTAGGTCGATGCCAGGGGCGCATTGGCCACCTCGCCGCCAGGGAAATCGCCCTGCCAGCCGGCTTCCATGGCCTCTTCGATGAAGGGCAGGGCGAAGGGGCCCGCGGCCAGCATCATCAGCTCGGCATAGCGCTGCTGGATCTCGCTGCCGCGGATCTTGAGCAGGCCGGCGATGTCCAGGGAGTTCTTGCCCGACTTCTCGGCCGAGAGCACGCGCAGCACCAGCATTTCCAGCGCCACGATGTCCACTTCGAGCAGGGCGATCTGGTCGCGAAAGCGTGTGTCTTCCCACATGCCCTCGGCCTTGGCGATGCGCTTGACGCGCTCGAGTTCGCGCTTGCTGCGGTTCACGTCGGCGATGTTGGTGCGCTCGTGGCTCAGCAGGTGCTTGGCATAGGTCCAGCCCTTGTTCTCTTCGCCGATCAGGTTCTCGGCCGGCACTTCGACATTGTCGAAGAAGACTTCGTTGACCTCGCACTCGCCATCGAGCAGCTTGATCGGGCGCACGGTCACGCCGGGCGACTTCATGTCCAGCAGCAGGAAGGAGATGCCGGTCTGCGGCTTGCCCTCGGTGCTGGTGCGCACCAGGTTGAACATCCAGTCGCCGTGCTGGCCCAGCGTGGTCCAGGTCTTCTGGCCGTTGACGATGTACTTGTCGCCCACGCGCTCGGCACGCGTCTTGACCGAGGCCAGGTCCGAGCCCGAGCCCGGCTCGCTGTAGCCCTGGCTCCACCAGACTTCGCCGCTGGCGATGCCGGGCAGAAAACGCTTTTGCTGCTCGGCATTGCCGAAGGCCATGATCACCGGGGCCACCATCACGGGGCCGAAGGGGATGATGCGCGGTGCGCCGGCCAGGGCGCACTCTTCTTCGAACAGGTGCTTTTGCACGGCCGTCCAGCCGGGGCCGCCGAACTCCTTGGGCCAGCCGAAGCCGAGCCAGCCCTTCTTGCCCAGGATCTTGGCCCAGCCCTGCATGTCGTCACGGGTCAGGCGCAGGGCGTTGTGCACCTTGTGGGAAATTTCGGGGGGCAGATTGCTGCGGACCCACGCGCGAACTTCGTCGCGGAAGGCCTGCTCTTCGGGGGTGAATGCGAGGTCCATACGGCTTGTCTCCTGAGAAGTCCTGTTTGTAGCACGGTCGTTCGTTTTATTCCTGTCCGGGTGGCGACATCGGGGCCGCAGGCGGCGCGATGCCCAGCTCGGTGCACAACCGCTCCACCGTGGCCTGCAGGCCGGCCACCTGGGCCTCCAGCGCGGCCACCCGGGCCTGCAGCGCCGAGGGTGCCCCACCTCCCGTGGCGGCGGAGGCCGTCGCAGCGGTGGTGTCCACGGGCCCGCACAGCAGGTGGGTCCAGCGCGGCTCGCGCGCGCCCGGGGCGCGGGGCAACAACACCACCAGCGGCCCACCCTTCTCGGCGCTGCGCTCCTGCAGCTCGTCAAGGAACGCCTCCACCGAGGAGATGTCGGCGAAGCGGTACCAGCGCTCGGCGTTGATGCGCAGCTCGCCCGCGGTCTGCGGGCCACGCAGCATCAAGAGGCCCAGCAGCACGGCCGACTGCTCGGGCACGCCCACGCCGCGCTGGAAGTTGTGCTCCCAGCGCGTGGTGCGGTTGCCGCTGGTCTCGAAGGCCAGCGTCTGCTGGCGCAGGGAGTCGAGGGCCTCCTGGGCCTCGGCCTCGCTCAGGTTCATCACCGGGTCGCGGCTGGTCTTCTGGTTGCAGCCGGTGACCAGGCCGTTGAGCGACATGGGGTAGCTGTCGGGCACGGTGCGGGCCTTCTCCATCAGGGTGGCGAGCACGCGGGCCTCGTTCGCGGTCAGGGGGCGGTTGGCGGGGTCGAAGGGCATGGCTGGGATAATCCGTGGCAATTTATGAAGAACATCGTGATTTTGATCTCCGGCAGCGGTTCCAACATGGCTGCCATCGTGCGCACCGCGCGGCAGGAAGATTGGGCCCGGCGCCATGGTGCGTGCGTGGCCGCCGTGCTGAGCAACAAGGCCGATGCCGCAGGGCTGGCGTTTGCGCGCGCCGAAGGCATTGCCACCGAGGCGCTGAGCCACAAGGCCTTTGACAGCCGCGAGGCGTTCGACACCGCGTTGGCGCAGGCGATCGACCGCTACCAGCCCAGCCTGGTGGTGCTGGCCGGCTTCATGCGCATTCTGACGCCGGGCTTCGTGGCGCGCTATGCGGGTCGGCTGATCAACATCCATCCTTCGCTCCTGCCCGCTTTCACGGGGCTGAATACCCACCAGCGGGCCATCGACGCCGGTTGCAAGGTCGCCGGGGTCACGGTGCACCAGGTCACCGATGAACTGGACGTGGGTCCCATCCTCGACCAGGCGGCGGTCCCCGTGCTGCCGGGGGACACGGCCGAGACGCTGGCGGCCCGTGTGCAGGCCCAGGAGCATGTGATCTACCCACGGGCCGTGCGGGCCTTCATCGCGGCGCAGCCGTAGCGCCCCCTCCGGGCTACAGGGTACGCACCAGTTGGGCCTCGCTGCTGTCCAGCAGGTCCTGGGCCAGCGCGGTCTGGTGGGCATCGGTGGGATGTGCCACCACCACCCATTGGCGCTTGCGCAGCGCGGAGCGCACCCGGCGGATGACCCAGACGCGGTCCGGGCGCAGGGCTGCCATGGCCCCCAGCATGAGGCCGGAGGTGGTTCCAAAGCCCACGATGGCCATGAAGGCCAGCAGAGGGCTGTTGAGAACTGACGGTTCGCTGGTGGCGATCAGGTAGCCAAAGGCCAGCAGGCCCAGCATGGCGCCAGCGATGCCGGCCACCGCATGCGTGACAAGCAGGGTGGTGACCGGGCCGCGGGGCTCTGGTTCCAGGGCTTCGCTGAGCAGGTCCCGGGCACGCAGCCCGGCGTGCTGGGGCCCGAGCAGCCGGATCTGCCCCCGCCGCATGCCGGGTAGCCGCAGCAGGCGGCGCACGGCAATGTCTGCCTCGGCCTCACGGGCAAACATCCCGACGACCTTGGCCAGCGATTTTTCTCCCCCCATTCCTTGCAGCAAATAGTCCATGGCGTGCTCCGTGGTGCGCCCGGCTGGGACTGGCAGCGGCCTTGCGTGGTCGGCCCGGGGCGTGTGGATCATGGCTTTGACGATAGCCCGGACCGCGGGTCCGGGCTGTAGGACGTGGTGGCGTGCCGGCGCAAGTTCAGGCCCTGCACACTGGCCCGCCAGCGCGGCCGTCAGGCCAGTGCGCTCAGCGTGCTGCCCGATGGCGACCCGGTGCCGGCGGCAGCCTCGTACCGGCTGCGTGCCAACTGGGCCAGTTGCCCCAGGTCCATCGTCGGCCCGCTGTCCTGCGCCTGGCTGCCGGTCGCGTTGCCGAACTGGCGGGTCAACTGCGCGATGAAGGACTGCGCCTCGCCGCTGCTGATGCTGCTGTCGCCGTCGGTGTCGATGGTCTTGAACAGCGCCGTGATGGCGTCGGCCTGTGCTGCGCCGGCTGCCTGTTCCGAGGCAGAGACCACGCCATCTTCATTGGTATCCAGCGGGTCGTACGTCGTGCCGCTGCTGGCCGAGGCGCCACCCGGGCCGCCGGGGCCCCCCGGGGGCGGCGGGGGCATGCCGCCCACCGTGCCGCCGCCGGGCCCGCCCGAGGGGCGGCCGGCATCGAATTCCGCTTGCGAGAGGCTGCCATCGCCATCGGCATCGAGCTGGCTGAACAGTTCATCGCTGTCCACCCCGGTCTTGCTGGCGGTGCCGCCGGACATCTTTTCCAGCAAGGCCTGCAGCTCGGTCTGGCTCACGCCGCCGTCGCCATCGGTGTCCACCTTGCCGAACAGGTCGTCCCCGGCCTGGCCCGTGGTGCCCGCGCCCTCGCTGCGCGACTGCGCAAAGGCCATGGTCGAGGGGGGCGGGGGCAGGACGCTTTGCATCGTCTTGCCCAGCTCATCGGCATTGAGGCTGCCGTCACCGTCGCTGTCGTACTGCTTGACCAGGTCGGCGGCGCTGGTCTGGCTGCCCACGCCGGTTTTCTTGGCCACGTCGTCCAGCAGGCCCTGCAGCTCGGCCTCGTTCACACCGCCGCTGCCGTCGGCGTCCATCTTGGCCAGCAGCCGCTCCGGCGAGGGCCCCGGGCGTTGCGCCCGCTGCATGCTCGCACTGGACCAGGCACTGCTGACGCTGCTTGTGATGCTCGTCATCGTCGTTCCTTCCAAGGGTTCTGGGCCGCGGCCTGTGTTCCCCGAAACGGCGATCCATGCCGGCAGCGGCCCGCATCCCATTCTTGGAAGTGCCGGTCACTGCGGTTTGTACGGTTTGTGTCCGGGCGGACACAATGGCGCAGGCGATGGTGTGAACTGGCGGGGGTTTGCCCTTCAATTCGGCGCTTTGCCCGGCCGGGGCGGATTCAGCGGGCGCCCGGGGCCGGTGGCGCAGCCTCGTCGTCGGCGCATTTCTCGAAGCGTGGGCGCAGGCGGCCCTCGATCAGCACGTTTTCGGCGAACATGGCCGCCGGCCGGACCCAGAGGCCGCGCTGCCCGTAGAGTGCGCGGTATAGCGTCATGGGCTCCAGGGTCTCGCTGTGGCGCACGGTGTCGATCACCTCGTAGAGCATGCCCTTGTAGTGGCGGTAGAGGCCGGGTGGGGTGGGGGTGAAAGAGGGCAGGTCGTCGTCGGTCATTTAGTATGTCGGTCAGTTAAGACCTTGAACAGGTTCTAAGAACAGAGTTGAGGGGAAAAATCCAGTGGATCAGGCAGATTTTGTGCACCTGGTGCGCATGAGCGAGCACGACAGCGCCGACAACAGCCGCCGCTACCGGATCGGCGTGGCGGCCTTCGCCGCGCTCGGCTACGCCTGGGTGCTCGGTTGCCTGGCGCTGGGGGCAGGGCTGCTTGCCTGGGTCATTCCCCAGCTGCTGTACGGACGCTTCCGGCTGGCGCTGGTGATGGCACTCGTGGGCTCGGCGGGCCTGGTGTGGGTGAGCATACGCGCCCTCTGGGTGCGCGTGGACGAGCCCAAGGGCATGGAGATCACCGCGCTGGAGGCGCCCGAGCTGTTCGAGGCCCTGGAGCGCATGCGCCGCAAGATCAAGGGCCCGCCCATCCACCATGTCTACCTGAACGATGAGTTCAACGCCAGCATCCAGCAACTGCCGCGCTACGGGCTGCTGGGTGGTGCCAAGAACTACCTCACCATCGGCCTGCCCCTGCTGCTGGCGCTGGACCGGCCACGCTTTCTGGCCGTGCTCGCGCACGAGTACGGCCACTTGCGTGGCGACCATGGCCGGTTTGCCGCGTGGATCTACCGCACCCGGCTGTCCTGGATGCGCCTGAACAGCAGCCTGGAGGACGATGAGGGCGCGGTGGCCGTGGCCACCCAGGCCTTCATGCGCTGGTATTTCCCCCGTTTCGTGGCCAAGACCTTCGCGCTGGCGCGCCAGGACGAGTACGAAGCCGACCGCATCGCCGGCAAGCTGCTGGGGCGCGATGTCACCGCGGCTGCGCTGATCGAGATCGAGGTGCGTGGCGAATGGCTGAACGACAACTTCTGGGGCGGCCACTGGAGCGAGGCTGCCGGCAATCCCTTGCCTGTGGGGCCTTACCGGGCTATGCGCAAGCGTCTGGCTGAAGTGCCCGAGGCCGCGTTTGCCAACGACGCACTGCGCCAGGCACTCAAGCGCATCAGCAATGTGGACGACACGCATCCCGGCCTGCGCGACCGCCTCGAAGCGCTGGATGCCGTGCCCACCCTGCCGGCGGAGTGGTCGCGCGGTGGTGCCCTGGCCTTGCTGGGCTCCGACGCCAAGCGCTGGGTGGCGCATTTCGACAAGCAATGGTGCCGCGACAATGCCGGCGAATGGAAGCGCCACCATGGCTGGCTGGGCCGGGTGCGCGACCGTGCGCAGGTCCTGCAGGCCGGCATGCCCCAGGCCAGTGCTACGGAACTGGTGGAGCTGGCGCGCCTGCAGCGCCACCTGGACCCGCGTGCCGACGTGCGTGGCCTCTACGAGACGGCGCTGGCGCGCAGCACCGACCACCCGGGGGCGCTGCGCGGTCTGGTGCAGTGCCTGGCGCCCGAGGACCGCGAAGGCAAGATGGCGCTGCTGCACCGCCTGTGGGAAGCCGGCAGCGGCGACCGCTACTGGACGGCACGCACCGCGCTGGCCGAACTGGAAACCCCGCGCCTGGGCTATGACCACGATGCCGCGGCCTTCAAGCAGTGGCGTAAGCGGCTCGAACGCGCCCAGGAGTCCGAGGAGCGTGCCTGGGAGGAGCTCTCGGGCACCTCCTTCTTCAGCCAGACCACGCGCCATGACCTGAGCCCCTTCGAGCTGGAGGAACTGCAGGCCGAGCTGGTGCGCTATTCCGATGTGGAACGCTGCTGGCTGGTGCGCAAGAACCTGCGCGAGCACCCCCAGCGCCGCGCCTACCTGGTCTTCGTGGACCTGCCCGACCTGGACGACGGCAGCCGCTACCAGCTGTGCCGGGCCATGGAGCGCCAGCTCAGTCTGCCCGGCCCGGCCCTGGTGCTGTGGGCGGGCGAGTCGCCCACGCTGAAAGAGATCCAGCGCTCGGCGTTCGATCCGGTATTCACCCGTTGAAAGGCCGGCGAAAGCCGAAATCAAGGGTTTGTGGGCCAGAGTGGGACAATGGAGGGGATATGCATCCCAAAGTTCTTCTCGACGCCTGTGCCGAACTGGTCAGGCTGACCCTCACTTTCGAACACCCCGCCGATGCGGTGGTGTCGCGCTTTTTCCGTGACAACCGGGGCCTGGGGCCTCGTGAACGCGCCACGCTGGCCGAAACGGTCTACACCGTGCTGCGCAAGAAGCTGCTGTTCGACCACATGGCCCCCTCGGGCTCGGGCCCCAAGGAGCGGCGCCTGGCCATCCTGGGCTTCTACGGCCCGCGCGATTTCCTGCAGGGCGCGCTGAACGAGCAGGAAAAGAAGTGGCTTGCCCAGTGCGATGCCGTGACGGCCGACGACCTCATGGAGCGCCACCGCCACAATCTGCCCGAGTGGCTGGTCCAGCCCCTCAAGGAACAACTGGGCACGGGCTTCTGGCCGTTGGTGGAAAGCCTGTCGAACGCTGCGCCTCTGGACCTGCGCGTGAATGCCCTGCAGGACAAGCGCGCCGACGTGCAAAAGGAACTGGCCAAGGCCGGCATCAAGGCCCTGCCCACTCCGTATTCCCCCTGGGGCCTGCGCATCGATGGCAAGCCGGCGCTGGCCAAGGTCGACGTCTTCACGCGCGGTGCCGTGGAAGTGCAGGACGAGGGTTCCCAGCTGCTGTCCCTGCTGCTCGACGCCAGGCGCGGCGAGATGGTGGTCGACTTCTGCGCCGGTGCGGGCGGCAAGACCCTGGCCATCGGCGCCACCATGCGCAACACCGGGCGACTGTACGCCTTCGACGTTTCGGGCCACCGGCTCGATGCGCTCAAGCCCCGGCTGGCGCGCAGCGGGCTGTCTAACGTGCACCCGGCCGCCATTGCGCACGAGCGCGATGAGCGCGTCAAGCGCCTGGCCGGCAAGATCGACCGTGTGCTGGTCGACGCTCCCTGCTCGGGCCTCGGTACCCTGCGCCGCAACCCTGACCTCAAGTGGCGCCAGTCGCCCAAGTCGGTGGAAGAGCTCACGGCCAAGCAGACCGCCATTCTCGCCAGCGCCGCGCGCTTGCTGAAATCGGGCGGCCGGCTGGTGTATGCCACCTGCAGCATCCTGCCGCAGGAGAACGAGGCGATCGCTGAGGCCTTCAGCGCCGCCCACCCCGACTTCGTGCCCCTGGATGCAGGCGAAACCCTGGCCCAGCTCAAGGTCGAGGGTGCTGAAAAATTGTGCAGCGGCGGTGCCTCGGGTACTGGTTATCTGCGCCTGTGGCCCCATTTGCACCAAACGGACGGCTTCTTCGCTGCCGCCTGGGTGAGGAAGTAAGGCCCCTGACCCGCTTCGCGGTCTTCGCCAGTTGTGTTGGCACGGCGGTTGCATAGCCTTGTCGCGCAAGCGACGCAGAGGCTATTTCACCGTGGATACTGTGGATAACCTCTAATCCCAAACAGGGGTCGCCCTTTAAAATTCGGGTACCTGCCATCGCTGGTGGCCGGGTATTTTGCACAAGGTTTTTCTCACTATGTTGTTACCCGACTGGGTTGTTCTGAACGCGGCCATCGACTGGCTGGGCCACGGGCTGTGGAATATCGCCTGGTGGGAGATCGTGCTCTACACCCTGGCGACGACCCACATCACGATTGCGGCCGTCACCATCTTCCTGCACCGCTCGCAGGCCCACCGTTCGGTGGACCTGCATGCGATCCCCTCGCATTTCTTCCGCTTCTGGCTGTGGGTCGGTACCGGCATGCTGACCAAGGAATGGGTCGCCATCCACCGCAAGCACCACGCCAAGTGCGAGACCGCTGATGATCCGCACAGCCCGCAGACGCGCGGCCTCGACACCGTGATGTGGCGTGGCGCCGAGCTGTACCGTGCCGAAGCCAAGAACGCCGAGACGCTCAAGAAGTTCGGCCATGGCACGCCCGACGACTGGGTGGAGCGCAATGTCTACTCGCGCTTCCCCTGGCAGGGCGTGGGCCTGATGCTGGTGCTGAACCTGGCATTGTTCGGTGCCATCGGTGCGGCCGTCTGGGCCGTGCAGATGCTCTGGATCCCCTTCTGGGCAGCCGGCGTCGTCAACGGCGTGGGCCACTACTGGGGCTACCGCAACTTCGAGGCGACGGACGCCAGCACCAACCTCTCGCCCTGGGGGGTGATCATCGGTGGCGAAGAGTTGCACAACAACCACCACACCTACCCCACCTCGGCCAAGTTCTCGGTCAAGCCCTATGAGTTCGACATCGGCTGGGTCTACATCAGCCTGATGAAGAAGGTGGGCTGGGCCACCGTGAAGAAGGTGCCGCCCAAGCTGCAGCGCGGCGACGTCAAGCCCGTGGCCGACGAGAAGACGCTGGAAGCGCTGATCGCCAACCGCTACGAGGTCATGGCCGGCTACGCCCGCGGCGTGCGCCAGGCCTGCAAGGAAGAGATTGCCGCCCTGCAGGCGCGCCAGGCCGATGCTTCGGTGCTCAAGGCCGCCAAGCGCTGGCTGCACCGCGACGCCGAGAAGGTGCCGGCGAATGCCCAGTCCCAGCTGGCCCAGGCGCGTGCCGCGCACCCGGCCCTGGACAAGATGGTCACCATGCGCGAAGAACTGCGCCAGATGTGGCTCAACACCACGCAGTCGCGCGAACAGCTCACGGCCGACCTGCAGGCCTGGTGCCGCCGTGCCGAAGAGAGCGGCATTGCCGCCCTGCGCGACTTCTCGATCAGCCTGCGGGCTGCGCGCGCCTGACGCTGTCCTCTGAAATGGCTTGCGCAAGGCAAGCCCTGCACCCCCTGCGTGCCACGGGGAGGCCCCGGCACGCAGCGGCCGTTCCCTGGTCTGGCCGATGCATGTAGACGCCTTCCACGCCCACGCAGCGTTCGCAGCGCTGTTGGCGCTGCTCCAGTGGTTGGGATTTACGCCCTTGCTGTGGCCCTGGCTGGCCACGACAGCGGTCGGTCGGCAACTGGGCTTTTTGCCGACCCTGTGTGTGGGGGTGTGCATTGGCCTGCTGGCCAACTTCCAGGTCTTTTTTGTGGCGGTGGCTGCAGGCCGGGGCGGATGGCCTGCCTGGTCGCTGCCAGCGGGGGCTGCTGCGTTGACGGTGCTGGCCTGGGTTGGGCTCGTGCGCTGTTTTCGCCATGCCCCACGGGCAACGCCAGACCTCCCTGTCAAGAGTCCCTGGTATCGGGACGCCATCGGCATGGCTGCAGTCGCTGTGGCCCTTGCCCTCTTTGCCCAGGATATTGCCTTTTCCCATCCTGGCGTGTTCGATGCGTGGGACACCGTCAGCAGCTGGAACCGCTGGGCGATGGAATGGCATCGCCAGGCCTTGCCGACCAATACGGCCGGCTACCCGCAACTGCTGCCTGCGGCCTTGGCCGCTCTGTATGCATGGATGGACCCGCGGGCTGCGGAGCCGGTGGCCCGGCTGTTCCTGTTGTTGTTTTCTGCATTGCCCTGCCTGCTTTTCGTGGATGGTTACCGGCGCTGGCGCGACGATGCCTTTCTCTGGGGATGTGCCGCCTGGCTGGTGTTGCTGCGCTTTGCCTTCCGGGGCATGGCCGATTCCGGGTATGCCGACGTGCCGGTGGCCTGCTTCGTTGCGGTGGCGGCCTACCTGCTGCTGCTGGGGTGCCGCGGCGTGGATGTTGGCATGGCCTTGGCGCTGGCAGCTGTCGGCGCTGCGGCAGCGCTCTTGACCAAGCAGCCGGGCGGCATCGCGTGGCTGCTGTGGCTGGGCATGGCGGCGGCCTGGCTGCTGCGCCGGCAACTGTCCTGGCCTTCGGCTCTGGCCAAGGCCTCGCTGTTCCTGGTGCTTGCTGCGCCCTGGTACCTTTGGGTGGCCTGGCGGATCTGGGCGGGTCTCGATACCACGAACATCGACTACCTCGTCGGCTCCATCCATGCAGGACGCAGTTGGGGGCAGCGCATCGGCCACGCTTTGCAAGGGCCGCTCATGGAGGCGCTCGCAGGCTTCGGCTCGGCAGCCATGGCGGCTGCTGCCATCGGCGCGCTGTTGGCGATGGCGTGCAGGAGCGCGGATGGAAGGCGCGTGGTCTTCGGTGTATGCCTGCCCTATCTGCTGCTCTGGGCCAGCCTGTTTTCCTACGACAACCGCAACATCCTGCCGGTGGTCGTGCCTCTCGCATGGGCATTGGGCATGGGGGTGCGCAGTGTCTTCGACCTGCTCACCAGGGTCCCGCCGCTTGCTGCGGCGGTGCCGGAGGAGCGCATTCCCACCCGGCCCTGGCTCCGCGGATGGCTGCCTGTGGGGGGGCTGGCGCTCGTCGCCCTGCTGGCATGGCTGGCGCCCTGGAGCACCGACGACCTCCGCTTGCGCCAGGCGACGCTGCAAAGGGAGGCCGTCGATCCGGAGCTGAATCGCTATCTGCTCGACTATGCACGCAACCCGGGCTTCGACGGTGTGGTCATGGGGACCTATGCCCCCATGCTGTTCATCGACGAGCTCAAGCGCCATACGATCTTGTTCGGGGACGGTCCCTACGCGCTGCCTCCCGCGTTGCACCAGGCGGTGGCGCAGGGGCGGCCCTGGTGCGAGCTGGTGGCCATCGCGCCCCAATTCATGCCGGTTCGTTACCTGCTGCTGCACAGCTTCATCCTGTCGCCCACGATTGAATCTTCGCAGCGTGAAGGCTCGCTGCGCATCATCCATGAGCATGGGGGCGTTCGGTTGATGCGCGTCGGCTGTCCGCAGCCGTAGGAGCGTTTCGTTCCATGTGGGCGGTGCGCATCATGGCCAAGCCGCTGGCGGCTTGTCGATGGTGCCCCACCTCAGCCACGCGCCATGCCCATGGAAAGCCAGCGCAAGACGGCGTTGAACCAGGCGAGCCTTGGGCGATGGGCGTGCTGTGGCAGTGCCAGGGTTGACGGGGCTCCGCCATGTTGCTCCGCTGGGAAGGTCGGTGTTGTGGGGGCTCTCCGGTGCTGCAGGCGTGCGGGCGCCGGCCCAGTGGCGGCGACGGAGACCCGGCACGCGGCGGGGGCCCGCCAACCCCGACCCGTGGCAAGGCTCGGGGCGGGGGCACTGCCCGGGTCTTGGTACAGCGTTGGCGTTGTCAGCCGCACGTGCCCGGCAAGGCAGAGCAGTTCGTCGTCGGCCTGCAGGTCGAGGGCCAGCTCGCCATGGCGTGGCAGGTGCAGGAATTCGGTGGGGTGGGCGGCCGTGGTGATCGCCATGGGAGGCCTTTCGGGGGAGGTGTAAGGGCCTCCATGGTCCGGCACAGCGCCTTGGCACAACAGGCATAGCAGGTGCGCTACCGGGCCGCAGCAGTGGGAATGCCGCGTGCCTGTTACCCTGATTTTTTCAGTGGACTGTATCTGTTGCGGTACAGTGGCTTGGACGATGATGGGTGCCCGCCGTTGTGGCGGAACTGTGCGCATGATTGCCCTCTCCGACGATTCCACCCATTCCCCCTTGCCGCTGTACCGGCGTCTGGCCAGTGACTACCGCAGCGCCATGGAGCGCGGCGCACTGCGTGCGGGCGAGCGCATGCCCTCGGTGCGCCATCTGATGCGGCGCCACGGTGTCAGCCTGTCCACCGCCTTGCAGTTGCTGCGCCAATTGGAGGACGAAGGCCGGCTGGAGGCGCGGCCGCGTGTGGGGTATTTCGTGCGCGACCCGCAGGCGTCGGCCCTGGAGCGGCCGGTTGAGCCCGACATGAGCCGTCCGCTGTGTGCGCCCGATGGCCAGCAGTTCACCGGCATCAATGAGCGCATTTCGCTGCTGCTGGCCCGTGGTCGCCAGGCCGATGTCCGGGTCGACCTGGGGGGCGCCACGCCCTCGCCCGAGCTGTTCGACGCACGTCAACTGCAGCAGGCCGCGCAGCGCCTGTTGCGTTCCGATCCGCTGGTACTGACGCTGGGGCGTTCCATGCTGGGCACACACCCCGATTTCCAACGCACCATGGCACGCCGCGCGCTGGCTGCGGGCATGTTGGTGGGGCCCGAAGAGGTTCTGTCGACCACGGGCAATTCCGAGGCCGTGACCCTGGCCCTGGGGGCGGTGGCGCAGCCGGGTGATGTGGTGGCAGTGGAGTCTCCCACCTACTATGGACTGCTGCAGGTGATCGACTCCATGCAGATGCAGGCCCTGGAGATTCCATGCAGCCCGCGCACGGGCCTGTCGATCGAGGCGCTGGAGCTGGCGCTGCGCACCCAGCCACGGCTGCGCGCCGTGGTCGTCGTGCCCGAATTGCAGATGCCGCTGGGCACCTGCATGCCCGATGCGCACAAGGCGAGGTTGGTGGCATTGTGTGCTGCGCACCGTGTTGCCCTGGTCGAGGATGACTCCTACGGCCTGTTTTCCGAATCGGCCCAGGCCGTGCGACCGCTCAAGGCCTGGGACACCGCAGGTGGTGTGATCTATTGCGAGTCATTCAACAAGAGCACCGCTCCGGGCCTGCGCCAGGGTTGGGTCACGGGCGGGCAGTGGCATGGCCGGCTGCAGATGCTCAAGTTCGCCCAAAGCCGCCATACCCAGCCCTTTGCGCAACAGCTGGCCGCGATCTGCGTGGGCTCGCCCACGCACCAACGCCACCTGCAGGCCATGCGGGTGCAGTTGCGCCGCCAGCGCGAAGCCATGGCACGCCTGGTTGCGCGCTACTTTCCTCTGGGTACACGCCTGTCGCTGCCACCGGGCGGACTGTGCCTGTGGTTGGAGTTGCCGCAGGGCATCTCCACGGAGCAATTGTTCACCGAGGCTTTGGAGAGGGGGATTCGCCTGGCGCCGGGCTCCATGTTTTCCAACACCGGGCTGTACGAGCGTTGCCTGCGGCTGCCTTGTGGTTTGCCGGTGGACGGCACGGTGGAGTGGGCGTGTGCCGAAGTGGGGCGCTTGGCGCATGCGCAACTGGGGTAGGCGCCCCGTGGGCCTGTGCCACCCTGGCCTGAGGGGCCGGTGGCGGTGCGCCACGCCTGAGCGGGCAGGGCATGGGTGCCCATGAAAAAAGCCGCCGGGCGCAGAGCCGGGCGGCTTTCGGGGGACAACCAGGTCGAATTACTTCAGCTTGATTTCCTTGTATTCCACATGCTTGCGTGCCTTGGGATCAAACTTCATGATCAGCATCTTTTCGGGCATGGTCTTCTTGTTCTTGGTCGTCGTGTAGAAGTGGCCGGTACCCGCAGTGGATTCCAGCTTGATCTTGTCGCGTCCGCCTTTGCTTGCCATGGTGATTCTCCTTAAGCCTGGCCACGTGCGCGCAGGTCTGCGAGCACCGAGTCAATACCGTTCTTGTCGATCAAACGCAGGGCAGCGCTCGAAACACGCAGGCGAACCCAGCGGTTTTCGGTCTCGACCCAGAAACGGCGGTATTGCAGGTTCGGCAGGAACCGGCGCTTGGTTTTGTTGTTGGCGTGGGAAACGTTGTTCCCGACCATGGGCTTCTTGCCCGTTACGTCGCAGACGCGTGCCATGAGGACACTCCGATACTGTTCAACGGCCGTTCGCCCGGTGCCCCTGGGGGATTTCCCAAGGGCTTGGCTTGCGGCCTCACCTCGCCAGAAAGGGTGGCGGTAACCCCGGGCATCCCAGAAAAAGAGGCCCGATTTGGATTTTTGCCTGCAAGAAAACGGGTAGCAGATACCCGCCTGAATTCAGGAAAGCCTTGGATTATAGCGACCCGCGCGTCGGGGCGTCAAATCGCCGCCCCGGGCGGTGGCTTCACTCCTGCTGTTCGAGGAAGCGCTGGGCATCCAGCGCGGCCATGCAGCCCGTGCCGGCGCTGGTGATGGCCTGGCGGTATACATGGTCGGCCACGTCGCCAGCGGCGAACACGCCGGGCACGCTGGTCTGCGTGGCAAAGCCTTTCAGGCCGCCCTGGGTGATGAGGTAGCCGCCCTCCATCTCCAACTGGCCCTTGAAGATGTCGGTATTGGGTGAGTGGCCGATGGCGATGAAGCAGCCGTGCAGGGTGATGTCCTCGGTGCTGCCGTCCTTGGTGCTCTTGATGCGGATGCCCGTCACGCCGGTGGCGTCGCCTAGCACCTCGTCCAGCGTGTTGAACAGCTTGAGCTCGATCTTGCCGGCGGCGACCTTCTCGTTGAGCTTGTCCACCAGAATGGGCTCGGCCTTGAACTTGTCGCGGCGGTGCACCACGGTGACCTTGCTCGCGATGTTGGACAGATACAACGCTTCTTCGACGGCCGTGTTGCCGCCGCCGACCACGGCCACAGGCTTGTCGCGGTAGAAGAAACCGTCGCAGGTCGCGCAGCCCGACACGCCGCGGCCCATGAAGGCCTCTTCGGAGGGCAGGCCCAGGTACTTGGCCGAGGCGCCGGTCGCCAGGATCAGCGCGTCGCAGGTGTAGGTGCCGCTGTCGCCGATGAGGGTGAAGGGGCGCTTGCTGAAGTCGACCTGGTTGATGTGGTCGAAGATGACCTGGGTCTTGAAGCGCTCGGCGTGCTCCAGGAAGCGCTGCATCAGTTCGGGGCCCTGCACGCCGTTCACGTCGGCGGGCCAGTTGTCGACTTCCGTCGTGGTCATCAGCTGGCCGCCCTGGGACATGCCGGTGATCAGCACCGGATTGAGGTTGGCGCGCGCTGCATAGACCGCTGCGGTATAGCCGGCCGGGCCGGAGCCGAGGATCAGAACTTTCGCGTGTTGGGTGGTAGACATGGTAAAAGCCTGTGTTTTGCGCCCGCTACACGGGGCGCTGTTGGGAAAGCTGGGGGGCGGGGCGCCAAGTATCAACCGCGCTCGGTCTTCGCACGCGGCCCCAATTTCAATCACGGCGATTGTAAGAACCGATCAATAACCCGATGCGGCACCGGTGGAGCCGCGCCTTTCGAGAGGAGAAGTTTCCATGTCAACGATGTTGTCCAACCTGGACCTGCTGCGCCGGGTGCCACTGTTCTCGCTGCTCACCATGCCGCAGGCCGAGGTGATCAGCGGTGCCGTGGTCAAGAAGCGCTTCAAGCGCGGGGAGGCGCTGGTTGAGCAGGGGCAGCGGTCCAACACGCTGTTCATCCTGCTCACCGGGCGGGCGCGCGTGATGACGGCCGACAGCCGCGGGCGCGAGGTGATCCTGGCCACCCTGTCGCAGGGCGACTACCTGGGCGAGATGAGCATCATCGACAACGAACCCCACTCGGCCACCGTGCGCGCCGAGGTGCAGACCGACGTGCTGATGCTCGGGCGCACGGAATTCGCGCGCTGCCTGACCGAGAACGCCTCCATGTCGCTGGTGGTCATGCGCGGCCTGGTCAAGCGCCTGCGCCACGCCGACCGCAAGATCGAATCGCTGGCCCTGCTCGATGTGTACGGCCGCGTGGCCCACGCGCTGCTGGACTTCGCCTCCACCGATGCGCAGGGCCAGCGCGTCATCCGCGACAAGATCTCGCGCCAGGACCTGGCCAAGATGGTGGGCGCTTCGCGCGAAATGGTCAGCCGTGTCATGAAAGACCTGGAAGAGCGTGGTTTCATCGAGGTGCTGCCCACCGGGGCCACCGTGCTCAAGGACCGGCTGGACGCCCTGGGCTGAGCTTTCCCGGGGCCGCACCCAGGGGGTGGGGCATGGGGTAAGCTTGCCCGGCGCTTATGACTTATTCACTCAATACCCTGAATGCATCCTCTGCCGCGAAGTCGCCGCCCCGCTCGGGCGCGGCCCGCTTCGGGCATGAAATCGGCCTGCTGATCGGCCTGCTGGCCCTGGTGTTCTGGCTGCTGGCGCTGGTCAGCTACTCGGCGCAGGACGCCGCCTGGTCATCCTCCGGCCCTTCGGATGCGCGTGCTGTCGCCAACTGGGCCGGCCGCCTGGGCGCCTGGCTGGCCGATGGCAGCTACTTTGCCCTGGGTTTCTCGGTCTGGTGGTGCGTGGCAGCGGGCGTGCGCTCCTGGCTGTCGTCGTTGGCGCGCTGGATGCGTGGCGGCGAGGTGCCGCCCGGTGCCGCAAGCCCCCTGGTGCGCCGTGGCCTGTTCTGGGGTGGCCTGGTGCTGCTGATGTGCGCCAGCACCGCGCTCGAATGGTCGCGCCTGTACCGTTTCGAGTCGCTGCTGCCCGGCCACGCCGGCGGGGTGTTGGGTTACATCACGGGCCCGGCCAGCGTCAAATGGCTGGGCTTCACGGGCTCGGCCCTGCTGTGCTTCGTGCTCGCCGTGCTGGGTGCGGCGTTGGCCTTCCGCTTCTCCTGGGGCCATGTGGCCGAGGTGCTGGGTGGGCGCATCGATGCGCTGGTGCAATCGCGCCGCACGCAGCGCGAGGTGGCCAAGGACGTGGCCGTGGGCCGCAAGGCTGCGCGCGAACGCGCCGTGGTGGTGCAGGAGGAGAAGACCGAGAGCGAGGAGCAGCACCCGCAGCCGGTGCAGATCATCGAGCCCATCCTGGTCGACGTGCCGCAGAGCACCCGCGTGGTCAAGGAGCGGCAAAAGCCCCTGTTCACCGACATGCCCGACAGCAAGTTGCCCCTGGTGGATCTGCTCGACGGCGCCCAGCAGCGCCAGGAGACCGTGGCGCCCGAGACGCTGGAGATGACCAGCCGCCTCATCGAGAAGAAGCTCAAGGACTTCGGCGTGGAGGTGCGCGTGGTCGCGGCCATGCCCGGCCCGGTGATCACGCGCTACGAGATCGAGCCCGCCACGGGCGTGAAGGGCTCGCAGATCGTGGGCCTGGCCAAGGACCTGGCGCGCTCGCTCAGCCTGGTGTCCATCCGCGTGGTGGAGACCATTCCCGGCAAGAACTACATGGCGCTGGAGTTGCCCAACGCCAAGCGCCAGTCCATCCGCCTGTCCGAGATCCTGGGCTCGCAGGTCTACCACGAGGCCAAGAGCCTGCTCACCATGGGCCTGGGCAAGGACATCGTGGGCAACCCGGTGGTGGCCGACCTGGCCAAGATGCCGCATGTGCTGGTGGCCGGTACCACCGGTTCGGGCAAGTCGGTGGGGATCAACGCCATGATCCTCTCGCTGCTGTACAAGGCCGAGGCGCGCGACGTGCGCCTCTTGATGATCGACCCCAAGATGCTGGAAATGTCGGTCTACGAAGGCATTCCGCACCTGCTGGCGCCTGTGGTCACCGACATGAAGCAGGCCGCCCATGGCCTGAATTGGTGCGTGGCCGAGATGGAGCGCCGCTACAAGCTCATGAGCAAGCTCGGCGTGCGCAACCTGGCCGGCTACAACGCCAAGATCGACGAGGCCAAGGCGCGCGAGGAGTTCATCTACAACCCGTTCAGCCTCACGCCCGAAGAACCCGAGCCGCTGCAGCGCCTGCCGCACATCGTGGTGGTGATCGACGAACTGGCCGACCTGATGATGGTGGTGGGCAAGAAGATCGAAGAGCTGATCGCACGCCTGGCGCAAAAGGCCCGCGCCGCCGGCATCCACCTGATCCTGGCCACCCAGCGCCCCAGCGTGGACGTGATCACCGGCCTGATCAAGGCCAACATCCCCACGCGCATCGCCTTCCAGGTGAGCAGCAAGATCGACAGCCGCACCATTCTCGACCAGATGGGCGCCGAAGCCCTGCTGGGCATGGGCGACATGCTCTACATGGCCAGCGGCACGGGCCTGCCGATCCGGGTGCACGGTGCCTTCGTCTCGGACGAGGAAGTGCACCGTGTCGTCCATTACCTCAAGGAACAAGGGGAGCCGGACTACATAGAGGGCGTGCTCGAAGGCGGAACTGTGGACGGCGATGGGGATCTGTCAGGGGACGGCGGTGGTGGTGAAGGGGGCGAAAAGGACCCCATGTACGACCAGGCCGTGGAAGTGGTGCTCAAGGACCGCAAGGCCAGCATCTCCTACGTCCAGCGCAAGCTGCGCATCGGCTACAACCGCTCGGCGCGCCTGCTCGAGGACATGGAGAAGGCCGGCCTGGTCAGCGGTCTCACCGCCAGTGGCCAGCGCGAAGTGCTGGTGCCCGCACGCCCTGAATGAACGCCGGGCAGGCCTGTGACGCCTGCCAGCACAAGGAGCATTGTTTGAAAAAGATTGTGACAGCCATGGTGATCGCGGCCTGCGCCCCCTGGGCCAGCGCGGATGGGCTCAAGAGCCTCGAATCCTTCATGAAGAGCACCCAGACGGGCCGTGCTGATTTCACCCAGGTGGTGACCTCGCCGGCCAAGGAGGGCCAGACGGCGCGCACCAAGAATTCCAGCGGTTCGTTCGAGTTCCAGCGCCCAAACCGCTTCAAGTTCGTCTACAAGAAGCCTTTCGAGCAGACCATCGTGGCCGATGGCCAGACCCTGTGGCTGCATGACGTGGACCTGAACCAGGTCACGCAGCGCGCCCAGGCCCAGGCCCTGGGCACCACACCGGCAGCCTTGCTGGCTTCGGCCCCCGACCTGTCGGCCCTCAAGGCCGATTTCACGCTCGAATCGGCGCCCGATGCCGATGGCCTGCAGTGGGTGCTGGCACGCCCCAAGGCCAAGGACGGGCAACTGCAGAGCGTGCGCGTGGGCTTTGCCAGCGAGCAACTGGCCGCCCTCGACATCCTGGACAGCTTTGGCCAGCGTTCGGCCATCCGCTTCAGCGGCATGCAGGCCAATGCCGCGCTGCCGTCCGGAACCTTCCAGTTCAAGCCGCCCGCCGGGGCGGATGTGGTCAAGCAGTGAGCGGCGCCGCCGCTTATTTCTTCTGGATGACGCCGCGCGCGTAGCCGCCGTGCGCCGAGGGCAGCACCATGCAGATCATGGCGCGGCCCTGCTGCTTTTCAAGTTGCTGGACCACGGTGCGCTGCTCATCGTAGTCCTCGCCGGCGCGCAGGTCGGCCGCGCTCTTCTTGATGCGCTTGAGCAGTTCCTGCACCTTGTCGTCGTTGATGCTGAGGTTGGGGCAGTTCTTGGCCGCGAAATCGGCCGATGCGAGCGCCGAGCCCAGCTGGGCTTCGATGGCTTCGGCCTCGGTCACGTCGGCGTGGGCGGCGGTGCCCAGCAGCGCCAGGGACAGGCCCAGGAGCAGGCCGGAAAAGGAAGATGGCTTGGAAAAAATGGTCATGGGTGCCATGGTAGGGGACGTGGGCATTCGGCAGCGCGTGCTCACCAGAGGTAGGCCTCGGGCAACTGCCCGGAATGCCTGCGGTGGCGGGTAGGGCGTGCCGCCTTCTTCTCGTTGATGACCATTTCGGCGCCGTCGAAGGAGATTTCGGCGCGCCGGGTCAGGGTGCGCCCGCGCACGGTGAACAGCATTTCGATGGTCTTGCCGTCGCTCTCCATCTTCCAGGTGCCGTCCAGGCTGCGCAGCTCGTCGATCTCGCCCTTCTTGAGGTAGAGCTTCACCGTGCCGTCGGGCAGGAATTGCACGATGTTGGACGAGGGCGAATATTCTTCCCACCAGCCCTGCAAGGCCGTGGCGGTATCCTGGGCGACTGCGCCCGCGGCGGCTGGCGTGCTCTGCGCGTGGGCCTGCAGCATGGGCAGGGCGAGGCCGCAGAAGGCGAGGCTGGCGGCCAGTGCGAACGGACGCAGCCATGCGAGGGGGTGGA
The DNA here is from genome assembly GCF_058783375.1 of Acidovorax sp. FW305-C-20-28. Taxonomy (NCBI): domain Bacteria; kingdom Pseudomonadati; phylum Pseudomonadota; class Betaproteobacteria; order Burkholderiales; family Comamonadaceae; genus Acidovorax; species Acidovorax sp. FW305-C-20-28. The sequence goes on from NZ_JBYSYM010000005.1 coordinate 160,718, forward strand.
GTGGATGTGCCATGCGGAAGGTCTCTGGGCGGTTGTCAGCCCCGCTTTATAGGCGCGGGGCGGGCGCATTTCCGGCAGCGGCCGCGGCATTTCGTGACATTGTTGGCGTTTGCGGTGCGGGCCTGTGTTGGAATCGGGGCAGGCGTGGCCCGCTTGCGGCTTGCAGCAGGCCGACCGGCCTCCATCTGTGGGCGGTGCCCCTCTTGCATGCCTGCTTCACCATTGTTTCTTCCATGAGTTCCTCGCGCAGCCTTTCGTCCCCTTCTTCCGCAAGCGCCGCCCACCAGCCGTTGGCCGAGCGCCTGCGCCCGCGCACGCTGGGCGAGGTGATCGGGCAGCAGCAGGTGCTCGGGCCGGGCATGCCGCTGCGCCTGGCCTTCGAATCGGGCCGCCCGCACAGCTGCATCCTGTGGGGGCCGCCCGGCGTGGGCAAGACCACCATCGCCCGGCTGATGGCCGATGCCTTCGATGCGCAGTTCATCAGCATCAGCGCCGTGCTGGGCGGGGTCAAGGACATCCGCGAAGCCGTGGAGCGCGCCGAGCTCGCGCGCGACGGCCTCATGCAGCAGCGCACCATCGTCTTCGTCGACGAGGTGCACCGCTTCAACAAGAGCCAGCAGGACGCCTTCCTGCCGCATGTGGAAAGCGGGCTGTTCACCTTCATCGGCGCGACCACCGAGAACCCCTCGTTCGAGGTCAACTCGGCACTGCTGTCGCGTGCCGCGGTCTACGTGCTGCAGCCGCTGTCGGCCGAGGATCTGCAGCAGCTCGTGGCGCTGACGCAGTCGCACAAGGCCCTGCCTGCGATCGAGCAGGCGGCCCTCGACCGGCTTGTGGCCTATGCCGACGGCGATGCGCGGCGCCTGCTCAACACGCTGGAAACCCTGGCCATGGCGGCCGCGCAGGAGAAGCTGGCCGAGATTTCGGATGCATGGCTGCTCAAGGTGCTGGGCGAGCGCATGCGCCGCTACGACAAGGGCGGCGAGCAGTTCTACGACACCATCAGCGCGCTGCACAAATCCGTGCGCGGCTCGGACCCCGATGCAGCGCTGTACTGGCTGGTGCGCATGCTCGATGGCGGGGCCGACCCGCGCTACATGGCGCGGCGCCTGGTGCGCATGGCCAGCGAGGACATCGGCCTGGCCGACCCGCGCGCGCTGCGCCTGGCGCTCGATGCCGCCGAGGTCTACGAGCGCCTGGGCACGCCCGAGGGCGAACTGGCGCTGGCCGAATGCGTGGTCTATCTGGCTGTGGCGCCCAAGTCGAATGCCGTCTACAAGGCCTACAACGCCGCCCGCGCCTGGGTGAAGCAAGATGGCACGCGTCCGGTGCCCATGCACCTGCGCAATGCACCGACCAAACTCATGAAAGAGCTCGATTACGGCAAGGGCTACCGCTACGCGCACGACGAGGAGGGTGGTTTCGCGGCAGGAGAAAGCTACCTGCCCGAGGGCATGGCGGAGCCCGGTTTCTACCAGCCGGTGGAGCGCGGGCTCGAAATCAAGATCGCACAAAAACTGCGTGAACTGCGCGAACGCAACGCAGCGGCCGACGACGCCATCCTTCCCGAGGAGTGATCGCGGTACGGGCGTATGCTGCGCCCGAAACTGCGTTTATGCCGATTTTGCATCACCTTGGTAATAAGTTTGCTCAGCAATATTCTTGCGTGCATCAAAATAACTTATGTACCCGGGCGGTCACTGATGGACTTGCGAACCCGAGGGAAAACCCCCCCAAAGCCGCAGAAGGCCTCCTGACACTACTGGCTACAATCCCGTCCACAAACCCGCACAGCTGCATCTCTGGCGGGTTTTTTGCTAGATGGCAGTCGGGCCCACAAGGCTGTACCGATTCCGGTGCCTGCGCTTGGGGTGCGTTACAAACGAAGGACTTCTCTTATGGACATTTTGCTGCAACAGATCATCAACGGTCTGGTTCTCGGCAGCATGTACGCCTTGATAGCCTTGGGCTATACGATGGTGTACGGCATTATTCAACTGATCAACTTCGCCCACGGCGAGGTGCTCATGATCGGTGCACTCACCAGTTGGAGCTGTATTGGCCTGATGCAAGGGGCCATGCCCGGCGCGCCCGGCTGGCTGATCCTGCTGCTGGCGACCATCATCGCCTGCGTGGTCGCAGCCACCCTGAACTTCGTGATTGAAAAAGTCGCCTACCGGCCGCTGCGCAGCAGCCCGCGTCTGGCCCCCCTGATCACCGCGATCGGCATGTCCATCCTGCTGCAGACGCTGGCCATGATCATCTGGAAGCCCAACTACAAGCCCTATCCGACGATGCTGCCGAGCTCGCCGTTCCAGATCGGCGGCGCCTTCATCACCCCCACGCAGATCCTGATCCTGGGCGTGACCGCGATCGCCCTGGCTTCCCTGGTCTACCTGGTGAACCATACCAACCTGGGCCGCGCGATGCGCGCTACGGCAGAGAACCCCCGCGTGGCCTCGCTCATGGGCGTCAAGCCCGACATGGTGATCTCGGCCACCTTCATCATCGGCGCCGTGCTGGCGGCCATCGCCGGCATCATGTACGCCTCCAACTACGGTACGGCACAGCACACCATGGGCTTCCTGCCCGGCCTCAAGGCCTTCACGGCCGCTGTGTTCGGTGGCATCGGCAACCTGGCCGGCGCCGTGGTCGGTGGCATCCTGCTGGGCCTGATCGAGGCCATCGGATCGGGCTACATCGGCACCCTCACGGGCGGCCTGCTGGGCAGCCACTACACCGACATCTTTGCATTCATCGTGCTGATCATCATCCTCACGCTGCGTCCTTCGGGCCTGCTGGGTGAGCGCGTGGCCGACCGAGCCTGAGGACCCTGTCATGAAGAACAACAACCTTGCCAAATGGGTCGTGGGCGGCATCGCACTGCTGATCCTCCCGCTGATCCTGCAATCCTTCGGCAACGCCTGGGTGCGCATCGCCGACCTGGCCCTGCTGTACGTGATGCTGGCCCTGGGCCTGAACATCGTGGTCGGCTACGCCGGCCTGCTCGACCTGGGCTATGTGGCCTTCTACGCCGTGGGGGCCTACCTGTTCGCGCTGATGGCATCGCCCCATCTGGCCGACACCTTCGCGGCCTTCGCCGCCATGTTCCCCAACGGGCTGCACACCTCGCTGTGGATCGTGATACCGCTGGCGGCGTTGATAGCGGCGTTGTTCGGGGCGTTGCTGGGGGCGCCGACACTCAAGCTGCGCGGTGACTACCTGGCCATCGTGACCCTGGGCTTCGGCGAAATCATCCGCATCTTCCTGAACAACCTGGACCACCCCGTCAACCTGACCAACGGCCCCAAGGGCCTGGGCCAGATCGACTCGGTCAAGATCTTCGGCCTGGACCTGGGCAAGCGCCTGGAGGTGTTCGGCTTCGACATCAACTCCGTCACGCTGTACTACTACCTGTTCCTGGCGCTGGTGATCATCAGCGTCATCATCTGCTACCGCCTGCAGGATTCGCGCATCGGCCGTGCCTGGATGGCCATCCGCGAAGACGAGATCGCCGCCAAGGCCATGGGCATCAACACCCGCAACCTCAAGCTGCTGGCCTTCGGCATGGGCGCCTCGTTCGGCGGCGTGTCGGGTGCCATGTTCGGTGCCTTCCAGGGCTTCGTCTCGCCCGAGTCGTTCAGCCTGATGGAGTCGGTCATGATCGTCGCCATGGTGGTGCTCGGCGGTATCGGCCACATCCCCGGTGTGATCCTGGGCGCCGTGCTGCTGTCGGCCCTGCCCGAAGTGCTGCGCTATGTGGCCGGCCCGCTGCAGGCCATGACCGATGGCCGCCTCGATTCCGCCATCCTGCGCCAGTTCCTGATTGCCGTGGCGATGATCGTCATCATGCTGATGCGTCCCCGTGGCCTGTGGCCCGCACCTGAGCACGGCAAGAGCCTGGCTCAGAAGTCCTGATGAACACCGCAGAAAGTTAGAACATGGCAGAGAAATCCAACGATGTGGTGCTGAAGGTCGCCGGCATTTCCAAGCGCTTCGGCGGCTTGCAGGCCCTCTCCGACGTGGGCATCACCATTGAGCGCGGTCAGGTCTACGGCCTGATCGGCCCCAACGGCGCAGGCAAGACCACCTTCTTCAACGTGATCACCGGCCTGTACACGCCCGACAGCGGCACGTTCGAGCTCGCGGGCAAGCCCTACGAGCCCACGGCCGTGCACGAAGTGGCCAAGGCGGGCATTGCCCGCACCTTCCAGAACATCCGCCTGTTCGCCGAGATGACGGCGCTCGAGAACGTGATGGTGGGCCGCCACATCCGCACCAAGTCCGGCCTGGTGGGCGCGGTGTTCCGCACCAAGGGCTTCAAGGAAGAAGAAGCCGCCATCGCCAAGCGCGCGCAGGAACTGCTCGACTACGTGGGCATCGGCAAGTTTGCCGACTACAAGGCGCGCACGCTGAGCTATGGCGACCAGCGCCGCCTGGAAATCGCCCGCGCCCTGGCCACCGACCCCCAGCTGATCGCGCTGGACGAGCCCGCTGCCGGCATGAACGCCACCGAGAAGGTGCAGCTGCGCGAGCTGATCGACCGCATCCGCAACGACAACCGCACCATCCTGCTCATCGAGCACGATGTGAAGCTGGTGATGGGCCTGTGCGACCGCGTGACCGTGCTCGACTACGGCAAGCAGATTGCCGAAGGCAACCCTGCCGAAGTGCAGAAGAACGAAAAAGTGATTGAGGCCTATCTGGGCACCGGAGGACACTGAGAATGGCCGAAAAATCCAACAAGGTACTGCTGCAGGTCAAGGGCCTGAAGGTGGCCTACGGCGGTATCCAGGCCGTCAAGGGCGTGGACTTCGAGGTGCGCGAAGGCGAGCTGGTCTCGCTGATCGGCTCCAACGGTGCCGGCAAGACCACCACCATGAAGGCCATCACGGGCACGCTGCCCATGGGTGATGGCGACATCGAATACCTGGGCAAGAGCATCAAGGGCAAGGGCGCCTGGGACCTGGTCAAGGAAGGTCTGGTCATGGTGCCCGAAGGCCGTGGCGTGTTCGCGCGCATGACCATCACCGAGAACCTGCAGATGGGCGCCTATATCCGCAAGGACAAGGCCGGCATCCTGGCCGACATCGAGAAGATGTTCACCATCTTCCCGCGCCTGCGCGAGCGCAAGGACCAGCTGGCCGGCACCATGTCGGGCGGTGAACAGCAGATGCTGGCCATGGGCCGTGCGCTGATGAGCCAGCCCAAGGTGCTGCTGCTGGACGAGCCCTCCATGGGCCTGTCGCCCATCATGGTGGACAAGATCTTCGAGGTGGTACGCGACGTGTACGCCCTGGGCGTGACCATCGTGCTGGTGGAGCAGAACGCCAGCCGTGCGCTGGCGATCGCCGACCGCGGCTACGTGATGGAATCCGGCCTGATCACCATGACCGGTCCGGGCCAGGACCTGCTGAGCGATCCCAAGGTGCGTGCTGCCTACCTGGGCGAGTAAGCTTCTTGCTGCCCCAGCAAAAAGCCGTCCCTTGGGACGGCTTTTTTCATGGGCGGGGCGCAGGTCCTCAGTACTTGTACTGCACGCCCAGTGTCGTCATCTTCACGCCCGAGTTCTCGTCCGAGAAGTGGAACTTGTGGCGTTCCCACTCCACCACGGCGGCCCATTGCTGGTTGAAATTCCAGCGCGCCCCCAGGCCATAGGACAGGCCGAAGCCGCTGTCCTTGCCCGTGTTGACGCCCAGGCCGGAGAAGCCCGTGGTGCGCGTGCGGCCGTAGGTGGTGCCCACCTTGCCGAAGAGATCGAATTGCTCGTTGAGCGGGGCCCGGCCGATCAGGCTCAGGTTGACCCCCTGGGCCCGGGTCGTGCCGCCCAGGCGGTGGGCCTTGCCGGCGTTCAGGTAGCTCAGCTCCACACCCGCGTTGGGGTGGAAGTAGCCGCCGGTGGAGAGTTTCCAGGCCGAGTCGGAGTCATCGAAGCCCAGGCCGGTGCCTGCCGGGCCTGCATTCAGATCGTAGTTGGAGCGGCCGCCGCTCAGGCCGATGTAGCCTTGCTGCGTGTACGGGATGACGGAGTCGCGCTGCTTTGGTGGCTGGCTGCTGGTCTGCGCCTGCACGCCGGTGGCGGCACAGGCGGCCGCCAGCAGCCAGGGGATCGTTCTGAGAGGTGAAGATGGCATGGGGATGTCCTTGGAGTGGGGTGGTTCGGCGGGTGAGGGCACCCCCGAGGCGAACGCCCAATCTAAGGCGCGTGCCCTCCCGGCCCTGTAGGACGTGGTGTGGCTGGCGGGTAGGCCTGCCCCGTGCCTGACAGCCCTGGGCGAAGCCGTTGCCATGGGCCTGGGGCCGGCCTGCAACGGCCCGCCGGTTAAACTCGCGGCAGTCACGTTGGCGTCATGGGTTTGTCATGGCGTCGTCATTTCCAAGAAATCCCACCCCCGTTCCAGGAGCCTCTTCCATGCTGTTTGCCAAGCTGTTGCCACGCGAAGGCAACTTTTTCGAAATGTTCAACCAGCATGCGGACCGCATCGTGGAAGCGGCTCGCGCCTTTTCGCAACTGGTGGCGAACTACAACGACCCCCACCTGCGCGACAAGTACAACCAGGACGTGGACAACGCCGAGCGCGCGGCCGACCGCGTGACGCACGAGGTCAACAAGGCCATCCACAAGACCTTCATCACCCCCATCGATCGCGAGCAGATCCACACGCTCATCAATACCATGGACGACGTGGCCGACCTGATCCAGGATTCGGCCGAAACCATGGCGTTGTACGACGTGCGCCACATGACCGACGAGATCTCGCGCCTCACAGACCTGAGCCTCAAGTGCTGCGAGCGCCTGCGCGACGCCGTGAAGCTGCTCGACAAGATCGCCGATCCTTCGGTGGCCGAAGCCGCCCTCAAGACCTGTGAAGAGATCGACAAGCTCGAATCCGACGCCGACCGCGTGATGCGCAGCGCCATGAGCAAGCTGTTCCGCGAGGAGCCCGATGTGCGCGAAGTGATCAAGCTCAAGGCGATCTACGAACTGCTGGAAACCATCACCGACAAGTGCGAGGACGTGGCCAACTGCATCGAGGGCATCGTCCTCGAGAATTCCTGATCGGCAGGGCTCAGCAGCATGGAAACCGTACAAGCAGCCCTGTGGGTTGTCGTCCTGCTCGTGGCGCTCGCTCTCCTGTTCGACTTCATGAACGGGTTCCACGATGCCGCCAACTCGATCGCCACGGTGGTCTCCACCGGCGTGCTCAAGCCCGCGCAAGCGGTGCTGTTCGCGGCATTCTTCAATTTCGTGGCCATCTTCGTGTTCCACCTGAGCGTGGCGGCCACCGTGGGCAAGGGCATCGTGCAGCCCGGCATCGTGGACACGCACGTGGTCTTCGGCGCCCTGGTGGGCGCCATCACCTGGAACGTCATCACCTGGTACTACGGCATCCCCAGCAGTTCCTCGCATGCGCTGATCGGCGGCATCGTGGGCGCGGTGATCGCCAAGGCCGGCGCGAGCGCGCTGATTTCCACCGGCATCCTCAAGACCGTGGCCTTCATCTTCGTCTCACCGCTGCTGGGCTTTGCACTCGGCTCGCTGATGATGGTGGCTGTGGCCTGGATCTTTCGGCGCTCCCGGCCGAGCAAGGTGGACAAATGGTTCCGGCGCCTGCAGCTGGTCTCCGCGGGCGCCTACAGCCTGGGCCACGGCGGCAATGATGCGCAAAAGACCATCGGCATCATCTGGCTGCTGCTGATCGCCACCGGCTACGCGTCGACGACCGATGCCTCGCCCCCGACCTGGACCATCGTGAGCTGCTATGTGGCCATCGGCCTGGGGACCATGTTCGGCGGCTGGCGCATCGTCAAGACCATGGGCCAGAAGATCACCAAGCTCAAGCCCGTGGGCGGCTTCTGCGCCGAAACCGGCGGGGCGCTGACCCTGTTTCTGGCCACCACCCTGGGCATTCCGGTGTCCACCACGCACACCATCACCGGTGCCATCGTGGGCGTGGGCTCCACCCAGCGCGCCAGTGCCGTGCGCTGGGGGGTGGCCGGCAACATCGTCTGGGCCTGGGTGCTCACCATACCGGCCAGCGCCTTCGTGGCCGCCATCGCCTACTGGGTGAGTCTGCAACTCTATTGAGCCGGCGCCTGTAAAAAAAGCCGCCAGGACGCAAGTCCTCGGCGGCTTTTTGCTGGGCCCTTGCGCCCGTGGCGGCTACTGCGAGATCTTGCGCGCTTCCTCGATCTGGTACTCGAAGTAGCGCTGGAAGCTGAAGGCGATGCTGGCCATCAGCACCGTGGTGCCCAGCAGCAGCGAGACCACGATGGCCCCGATGGTGAGCCAGCGGGTCTGGCCGGCGGGGGCCTCCTGGGCGGCCGAGGGGTTGAAGCGCGCATTCCAGCGCTCGGGTGTCATCAGTCCGTAGAGGATGGCCCTGAGGGCGCAGCCCGCGATGGTGAAACCCAGCAGCGGGATCAGCATCCAGCTGTAGTGGTCGTCCTGGCCGAATTGCTGCACCCGCTGGATGCCGTACAGCCCCAGCGCCGTGGGAATGGGCAGCAGCCAGCCCAGCATGTCGCCCATGCCGTGCAGGTAGAAGCGGTGCAGGCCCAGGGGGCCGCCGAGAAAGGCCAGCCAGGCGGCCAGGGTCTTGTTTTTCATGGGGTGGATTATTCCGGGGAAGTGGTGTCGCCCGCGCCCAGGGTCTTCTCCATGAGCACGATGTCGCGCCAGGCGCCGAACTTCCAGCCCATGGAGCGCAGCACGCCCGCCTCGCTGAAGCCCAGGGCGCGGTGCACGCCGATGGAGCCGGCGTTGGCCGAGTCGCCGATCACCGCCAGCAGCTTGCGCACGCCGGCCGCTTCGGCCTGCACGATGAGCTCGGCCAGCAGTTGCCGGCCCAGGCCCATGCCGCGGGCGCTGTCGGCCACGTAGATGGAGTCCTCGGCCGAGAAGCGGTAGGCCGGGCGCGGCTTGAACCAGTTGGCGTAGGCAAAGCCCAGCACCAGCCCGTCCTGCTCGGCCACCAGCCAGGGCAGGCCGCGGCCCAGCACGTCGGCGCGGCGGCCCGCCATGTCGGCCTCGGACGGGGGATCGATCTCGAAAGTGCCCGTGCCGTGCAGCACGTGGTGGGCGTAGATGGCGGTGATGGCGGACAGGTCGGCGTCGGTGCTCGGGCGGATGGTGGGCATTGCTGCAAAAGGCGCGTTGTGCGGGGCCATCAAAGTGTATGGCACGCTTTTCGGGGAAAGGGATATAATCGCGGGCTTTGCAGCGTGTCGCTGGCCGGGTGGCCATGTCGCGTGTCTCAAGCGTTGCGAATATGGTTGCGAACACTGTGGCTTTTGGCAATACCGCCCAAGTCCACCACCCGAAGGATAAATCATGGTCGTCATTCGACTCTCCCGCGGCGGCTCCAAGGGCCGTCCATTTTTCAACATCGTCGTTGCTGACAAGCGCGTGCGCCGCGATGGCCGCTTCATCGAGCGCCTGGGCTTCTACAACCCCACCGCCAAGGAAACCGAAGAAGGCCTGCGCATTGCCCAGGACCGCCTGACGTACTGGAAGAGCGTGGGCGCCCAGTCCTCGCCTACCGTGGACCGCCTGATCAAGCAAGCCGCCAAGAAGGCAGCCTGATAGCTCCCCGGAAAGGGCGGGTTCCGTCGGCTTGCCTGGCGGGACCCGCCCTTTTCCTATTTCCGAGATCCCATGCCATGAACCTGACCCTTGAGCCCGCCGAGCTGCCCGCCGATGCCATCGAAGTGGGGCGCATTGCCGATGCCTGGGGCATCAAGGGCTGGTTCAAGGTGGTGCCGCACAGCAGCAACCCCGAGGCCCTGTTTTCTGCCAAGCGCTGGTATCTGCAGCCGTCCGAGCGGGGCGCCAAGACCTTCACCGGCACGGTGCTGCTGCCCATCCGCCAGGCCAAGGACCATTCGGACACCGTGGTGGCCTGGGCCCAGGGCATCGACGACCGCAACGGCGCCGAGGCGCTGCGCGGCGCGCGCATCTTCGTGCCGCGTTCGAGTTTCCCCTCCACCGCCACCGACGAGTTCTACTGGGTTGACCTGATCGGCCTGGCCGTGGTCAATCGCGAGGGCGTGGCTCTGGGCACCGTGCGCGAACTGCTCTCCACCGGCCCGCAGACGGTGCTGGTGATCGACTACGCAGAGGGCGGCAAAGCCCAGGAGCGCATGATCCCCTTTGTCTCCCACTTCGTCGACAAGGTCGAACTGCCCGAAAAGCGCATCACCGTCGACTGGCAGGCCGACTACTGAGCCGCCGCGCGCCCTTGCCATGCGCTTTGACGTCATCACCCTGTTTCCCGAGCTGTTTGCGCCCTTCCTGGCTGCAGGGGTGACCCGGCGCGCCTACGCCGGCGGCCAGGTCGACGTGCGCCTGTGGAACCCGCGCGACCACGCCGAGGGCAACTACCGCCGTGTTGACGACCGGCCTTTTGGCGGCGGCCCGGGCATGGTGATGCTGGCCGAGCCCCTGGCGCAGTGCCTGGCGGCCATCCGCGCCGAGCGCGCCGAGCCGCAGGAGGCACGTGCGCCGCTGGTGCTGTTTTCCCCCATCGGCGCCACCCTGGACCATCCGGCCGTGGAGCGCTGGTCTGCCAGCGCCGGGGCCGTGCTGCTGTGCGGGCGCTACGAGGGCATCGACCAGCGCTTCATCGACGCCCATGTGGACGCGCAGATCAGCCTGGGCGATTTCGTGCTGTCGGGTGGCGAGATCGCCGCCATGGCCTTGCTCGACGCCGTGGCGCGCCTGCAGCCCGGCGTGCTCAATGACGAGGGCAGCCACCAGCTCGACAGTTTCAACCCCGCGCTCGATGGCCTGCTGGACTGCCCGCACTACACCCGGCCCGAGGAATGGGCGGGCCAGGCCGTGCCGGCCGCACTGATGTCCGGCCACCACGCCCAGATCGAGCGCTGGCGTCGCGACCAGCGCCTGGCCATCACGGCCCGCCACCGTCCCGAACTCATCGCTGCCGCGCGCAGCGCAGGCCGCATCAGCACCGCCGACGAGGCCGTCTTGGCCAAATTGCGCTGACTTGCTATAATCAAAGGCTTTTCGATCCTCTGGCCGGCCGTTTTGCTGGAAAAGGGTGTGGGGCATGCAGGCTCCCGCCGCTTGTGCGAAACACTGAGACGTCAATCCCGACGCTGCCATTTTTGGCGCGGACATGATCGTTGGATGTAAAGATGAACCTGATTCAAACCCTGGAAGCGGAAGAAATCGCCCGCTTGAACAAGACCATCCCCGAATTCGCCCCTGGTGACACCGTCATCGTGAGCGTGAACGTGGTGGAAGGTACCCGCAAGCGCGTGCAGGCTTACGAAGGCGTGGTGATTGCCAAGCGCAATCGCGGCCTGAACAGCGGCTTCACCGTGCGCAAGATCTCCAGCGGCGAAGGCGTGGAGCGTACGTTCCAGACCTACAGCCCGCTGATCGCCAGCATCGAAGTCAAGCGCCGCGGTGACGTGCGCCGTGCCAAGCTGTACTACCTGCGCGACCGCAGCGGCAAGTCGGCACGCATCAAGGAAAAGCTGCCTTCGCGCGCCAAGGCTGCAGCCGCTACCGCAGCCTGAGGACTGGCCCCGACCAGACAAGCCGCTACAGCCTGCCTGTAGCGGCTTTTTGCTTTTCACGGCCCTGTCGTCGTCCATCCGTCCAGCCACTACCCGCCCAGTGAAACCACCGATCAGCCCTGTGTCCTCCGTCATCCCGCCCCTGTCCACGCTGCCCGATTTCGATCCGCGCAAAGTGCCTGTGGTGGGTGTGGATGCACACCTGCCTGCGGTTGCGCTGGCTGCGCAGACCCCCGAGGCCCTGCGCCTGCGCTTTGCCCACCCGCCGCAGTGGGAGCCCGAAGTGGTACTGGAGCGCAAGTTCACCAACCGAGAGCCGGCCCATGCCTCCGTGCTGCTGGCCATCGTGCTGCGCGAGCAGCCCATGGTGCTGTTGACCGAGCGCACGGCGCACCTGTCCACGCATTCGGGGCAGATCGCCTTTCCCGGCGGGCGGGCCGACCCCGAGGACACCGACCCGGCGGACACCGCGCTGCGCGAGGCCTTCGAGGAAGTGGGGCTCGAGCGCCATTACGTGGAGGTGTTGGGCACCCTGCCCACCTATGTGACCGGCACGTCCTTCATCATCACGCCCGTGGTCGCGCTGGTGCAGCCCGACTGCGTGCTCACGCCCAACCCCTACGAGGTGGCGGACCTGTTCGAGGTGCCGCTGGCCTTTCTGCTCGACCCGGCGAATCACCAGCGCCACCGGCTGGAGTGGCAGGGCCTGGCCCGCGAATGGTTCTCCATGCCCTACCAGGACGGTGAGAAGAACCACCACATCTGGGGTGCCACGGCGGGCATGCTGCGCAATTTCTACCGCTTCATGCTGGCCTGATGCTGCCGGAGGCAGCCGGCGCCGGTCCGGCTTAGGGTGCTGCCGGGTACTCCGGGGGCCTGGCGCCAGTATCATTGGCGCCCATGAGTTTCTTCGCCATCCTGTTCGCTCTGCTGATCGAGCAGGCCCGCCCGCTGGCCCGCAGCAATCCCATCCACGCCGGCCTGCGCGCCTGGGCGCTGTCGGTGAGCCGCAATTTCGACGCCGGCAAGTCGCACCATGGCTGGGTGGCCTGGGGCCTGGCGGTGCTCGTGCCTTCGCTGGTGGTGCTGGCCATCCACTGGCTGCTGCTGTGGGGGCTGGGCTGGCCGTTCGCCGTGCTCTGGAGCGTGGCGGTGCTCTACATCACCCTGGGTTTCCGGCAGTTCAGCCACCATTTCACGGGCATCCGCGATGCGCTGGAAGAGAGCAACGAAGACGCGGCGCGCGAGCGCCTGGCGCACTGGCAGCAGGTGGACGTCGGCCTCTTGCCGCGCAGCGAGATCGTGCGCCACGTGATCGAGTACTCGGTGCTGGCCGCCCACCGCCATGTGTTCGGCGTGCTGGCCTGGTTCTCGGTGCTGGCTGCCCTGGGGCTGGGCCCCACGGGGGCGGTGCTGTACCGCCTGGCCGAATTTGCCTCGCGCTACTGGCATTACCGACAGCGCATGGGGGCCCAGCCTGCCAGTGAGTCCCTGCAGCGCGCTTCGGCCCAGGCCTGGACGGTGGTCGACTGGGTGCCTGCGCGCATGACGGCGCTGAGTTTTGCCGTGGTGGGAAGCTTCGAGGAGGCCATCGAAGGCTGGCGCTTCCACGCCCAGCGCTTTCCCAACGACAACGATGGAGTGGTCCTGGCCGCGACTGCCGGCGCCATCAACGTTCGCTTGGGCGGCGAGGCGCTCAAGGCGCGATCGGTGCTGCACACACCACAAGGGCTGGAAATCGATGCGGACATGGGGGACAGTGACTCCACCCCCGGGCGCGAGCCTGAAGTCGGGCATCTGCGCAGTGTCGTGGGTCTGGTGTGGCGGTCGGTGGTGGTGTGGATGCTGCTGCTGGCCTTGCTGACTTTGGCGCGCTTGCTGGGCTGATCGCGGGGCACGCCGCAGGCAAGAGGGCGCATGCGGCGCCGGGTGCACACCCCGGCCTTTGTCTTCAACCCGGGCATGCTGCGCGAAAAGTCAGAACTCCCAGTTGTCAATCAACCTCGTGCCTCCCAACCGCGCAGCCCCCAGCACGACCAGCGCCCCCGGCGCATCTTCCCCCGTTGCCTGCCGCAGGTCCGCCCGCCTGCGCACCGTCAGATAGTCTGGCTGCCACCCCCGCGCTCGCAAGCCATCCATCGCCTGCTGCTCCAGTGCCAGCACCGCCCCTGGCTGCTGCTCCCAGCGCACAGCCAACTGGCGCAAGGCCTGCGACAAGGCCACGGCTTCCTGCCGCTCCTGCAGGCCCAGGTAGCCATTGCGCGAACTCAGGGCCAGGCCGTCGGGCGCGCGGCGGGTCTCGCCGGCCACCACGGTGATGGGCAGCGCGAACTGGCGCACCATCTGGCGGATCACCATGAGCTGCTGGTAGTCCTTCTTGCCGAACACCGCCGTGCCGCCGCTGGCACCCAGCACGCAGGCGAACAGCTTCATCACCACAGTGGCCACGCCGGTGAAGAAGCCAGGGCGGAAATGGCCTTCCAGCAGGTCGGCCAGGGCCGGGTCGGGCTGCACCTTGAAGGTCTGGGGCTCGGGGTAGAGGTCGGCCTCGCGCGGGGCGAAGAGCACATCGCAGCCCGCAGCCTGCAGGCGGTTGCAATCGGCCTCCCAGGTGCGCGGGTAGCTGTCGAAGTCCTCGTGCGGCAGGAACTGCAGGCGGTTCACGAAGATGCTGGCCACGGTCACGTCGCCCAGGGGCCTGGCCTGCTCGACCAGCGCGATGTGGCCGTCGTGCAGGTTGCCCATGGTGGGCACGAAGGCCGGGCGGCGGTAGGGCGCCAGGGCCTGGCGCAGGTCGTCGATGGTGTGGGCGATGAGCATGGGGAAAGAGAAAAAAGAAAAGAAAATGGATGGCCTGGTGCAGGAGGCGGTCGACAGCTACCAGGCATGCAGGGCGTTGTCGGGAAAACGCCCTTCCTTGACGGAGCGCACATAGGCCCCGATGGCGCCGCGCACGCTGCCCTCGTCCTGCATGAAGTTGTGGACGAACTTCGGGTTCTTGCCCAGGTTCATGCCCAGCATGTCGTGCAACACCAGCACCTGGCCGGCCGTGCCGTTGCCCGCGCCGATGCCGATGGTGTGGCAGTGCGGCAGCTCGGTCGTGAGGTCGGCGGCGAGCACGGCGGGCACCATCTCCAGCACCAGCATGGCGGCGCCCGCGTCCTGCAGTTCGTGTGCCTCCTTGCGCAGCGTGCGCGCGGCATCGTCGCTGCGGCCCTGCACGCGGTAGCCGCCCAGGGCGTGCACAGTCTGCGGCGTCAGGCCCAGATGGGCGCAGACCGGCACGCCGCGCTGCACCAGAAACTCCACCGTGGGCGCAGTCCAGCCGCCGCCTTCGAGCTTGACCATGTGGGCCCCCGCCTGCATCAGCACGCAGGCGCTGCGCAGCGCCTGTTCGCGGCTCTCGGCATACGTGCCGTACGGCAGGTCGGCCACCAGCCAGGCCGTGCCCTGCACGCGGTGCAGGCCGCGCGCCACGCTGGCCGTGTGGTAGGCCATGGTGTCCAGGGTGACGCCCACGGTGCTGGGCAGGCCCTGGCAGACCATGCCCAGCGAATCGCCAACCAGGATGCACTCGACGCCGGCCGCATCGGCAACGGCCGCAAAGGTCGCGTCGTAGGCCGTGAGCATGCATATCTTCTCGCCCGCTGCGCGCATTTGCGCCAGGCGCGGCAGGCTCAGGGGGCGGCGCTGCGGCAGCGGCGATGCCGGTGGCAG
Source organism: Acidovorax sp. FW305-C-20-28 (assembly GCF_058783375.1). Classification (NCBI taxonomy): domain Bacteria; kingdom Pseudomonadati; phylum Pseudomonadota; class Betaproteobacteria; order Burkholderiales; family Comamonadaceae; genus Acidovorax; species Acidovorax sp. FW305-C-20-28. Next base: position 175,979 of record NZ_JBYSYM010000005.1, read on the forward strand.
CGTGCCGTAGGGCGTGGCGGAAGGCATTGGATCGGTCATGGGGCGTCCCTGGACAAAATTGCCGGGAGTCTAGGTCCTTTGCGGCCGGGACAGCGGTGTCCCAAATTCGTGTTCCAGAAGTCGCTATGCTCGCGCCCCATGACCCATCCCAGCGACGATGAAAAAAGTGCCGACGTGGCAGCCCTGGCCCGTGCCGATGTGGCCCGTGCTTTGGCCGAAGACGTGGGCAGCGGCGACCTCACCGCCGGCCTGATCGACCCCGCGCGCCGCGCGCGTGCGCGCATCCTGGCGCGCGAATCCGCCGTGATCTGCGGCAGCCCCTGGGTGGAGGCAGCCCTGCGTGCGCTCGACCCCGGCGTGCAGCTCACCTGGCATGTGGCCGAAGGCCAGCGCTGCGGCGCCGACCAGGTGGTGCTGGAGATCGAGGGCAGCGCCCGCGCGCTGCTCAGCGCCGAGCGCACGGCGCTCAACTTCCTGCAGCTGCTGTCGGCCGTGGCCACCAAGACGGCCACCTATGCGGACGTGGTGGCGGGCACGCGCGCGCGCATCGTCGACACGCGCAAGACCCTGCCCGGCCTGCGCCTGGCGCAGAAGTACGCCGTGCGAGTGGGCGGCGGCACCAACCACCGCATCGGCCTGCACGACGCCGTGCTCATCAAGGAAAACCACATCGCTGCTGCTGGCGGCGTGACGGCCGTGCTGCGTGCCGCGCAGCAGCAGGTGGGCGCGCGCGCCGCCTTCATCGAGATCGAGGTGGAGACGCTCGCGCAACTGACCGAAGCGCTCGACGCCGGTGCCACCATGGTGCTGCTCGACAACATGCCCCTGGCCATGCTGCACGAGGCGGTGCGCCTCAACGCCGGCCGCGCCATCCTCGAAATCTCGGGCGGCGTTACGCTGGACGGCCTGCGCGAACTGGCCGAGACCGGCGTGGACCGCATCTCCATCGGCACGCTCACCAAGGACGTGAAGGCCACCGATTTCTCGATGCGCCTGCAGGAGCTGTCATGACCGAGGCGATGGCGCTGAACCGCATCGACGTCGAGTACGACCAGCCGCTCACGGTGCTGGAGGATGGTGGTGCCATCTGTTCCACGAAGCACGCCTGGGCGCGCGTGCCGCCCGAGCCCTCGCAGGCCGAGCGCGCCGCGCTCAAGGAGCGCATCCGCCGCCTGCTCAAGGCAAAGAACGCGGTCATGGTCTCGCACTACTACGTGCACCCGGACCTGCAGGACCTGGCCGAGGAGACCGGCGGCCTGGTCAGCGATTCGCTGGAGATGGCGCGCTTTGGCCGCGACCATGCGGCGCAGACCCTGGTGGTCTCGGGCGTGCGCTTCATGGGCGAGACGGCCAAGATCCTCTCGCCCGAGAAGACCGTGCTCATGCCCGACCTCGATGCCACCTGCTCGCTCGACCTGGGCTGCCCGGTGGACGAATTCAGCGCCTTCTGCGATGCGCACCCGGACCGCACGGTGGTGGTCTACGCCAACACCAGCGCTGCCGTGAAGGCGCGCGCCGACTGGCTCGTGACATCGAGCTGCGCGCTCGAGATCGTCGGTGCGCTCAAGGCGGCGGGCCACAAGATCCTGTGGGCGCCCGACCGCCACCTGGGCGCCTACATCCAGCGCGAGACCGGGGCCGACATGCTGTTCTGGAACGGCGCCTGCATCGTGCACGACGAGTTCAAGGCCTTCGAGCTCGAAGCGCTGAAGAAGGAGCACCCTGGCGCCAAGGTGCTGGTGCACCCCGAAAGCCCCGCCGACGTGGTGGCCCTGGCCGATGCGGTGGGCTCGACTTCGGCCATCCTCAAGGCCGCGCGCGAGATGGATGCGCGCGAGTTCATCGTTGCCACCGACAACGGCATGATGCACAAGCTGCGCATGCTCAACCCTGGCAAGGTCTTCTACGAAGCCCCTACCGCGGGCAACAGCGCCACCTGCAAGAGCTGCGCGCACTGCCCTTGGATGGCGATGAACGGCCTGGCCGACGTGGCGCGCGTGCTCGAAACCGGGGCCAATGCGGTCCATGTGGACCCGGCGCTGATCCCGCGCGCGCGCCAGCCCATTGATCGCATGCTGGCTTTTACCGCAGCGCTCAAGAGCGGACAGCAGCCCGCGGCGGGGCTGGTGCCGCACCTGGGCGCTGCCTGACCGTTCCCCTGACCTGACCGCCCCTGGGGCGGCGCGATTGCCGTGACCACCGCCCATTCCCGCATCGATTTCACCCTGCCGCAAGGGGGCGCTGGTGCACGCCTGCGCCATGCCTTCGGTCCGCCGCGCGAAGTGCTCGTGGCCCGTGGATTGCACGAGGTGCGCGGTGTGCTCGATGCCGTGCATGCAGCCGCACAGGCCGGTGCCTGGTGCATCGGCTATGTGCGCTATGAAGCGGCGGCGGCCTTCGATACGGCCCTGCAGACCCACGCTGCCGAGGGGCCGCTGGCCTGGTTCTCGGTGCACGACCAGGCCTTGCCGTGGCCTGATGCCCTGGGGGCCGATGCGCCTGCCGAGGTGGCATGGGCACCCGGCCTGCCGCGTGCTCAATTCGATGCAGCCCTGGACCGCATTCAGCAGGCCATCCGCGATGGCGAGGTCTACCAGGTCAACTACACCGCGCCCTTGCATGGGGCCCTGCAGGGCAGTGCCGACGCCTTGTTCGCCGCGCTGCACCGTACCCAGCCCGAGGGCTACTGCGCGCACATCGATGCCGGCGGCACCCAGGTGCTGTCGGTCTCGCCCGAACTGTTCTTCGACTGGACCAGCGATGCCGCGGGCGGCGACATCCTGGCGCGGCCGATGAAGGGCACGGCGCCGCGCGGTGCCACGCCAGAGGCCGATGCCGCACAGGCCGAGCACCTGCGCACGGCGCCCAAGGAGCGGGCCGAGAACGTGATGGTCGTGGACCTGCTGCGCAACGATATCTCGCGCATCGCGCAGCCGCACAGCGTGCGCGTGCCGCGCCTGTTCCACACCCAGGCCCTGCCCACGGTGTGGCAGATGACCTCCGATGTGCAGGCGCGCACGCGGGCCGGCACCACCTTGGCGGATGTGTTCGCGGCGCTGTTCCCCTGCGGCTCGGTCACGGGTGCGCCCAAGGTGCGCGCCATGCAGTTGATCCGCGAACTCGAGCCCGCGCCGCGCGGCGTGTACTGCGGCGCCATGGGCGTGGTGCGCCCGCACGGGCCACCCGGCGAGGGCGGCGTGGCCGCGACCTTCAATGTGCCCATCCGCACCGTGGTGCTGCAAGTGCAGGCTGCCGTGGTGCAGGCCACCTGCGGCATCGGCAGCGGCATCACCTCGGGTGCCGAGGCCGAGGCCGAATGGCACGAATGGCGCCACAAGCGCGCCTTCGTGGAGCGCGCCAGCGCCGCGTTCGATCTGCTCGAAACCCTGGCGCTCGATGGTGGACAGTTCCGCCACCTGGCGGACCATCTGGCGCGCATGGCGGCGGCCGCTGTGCACTTCGGCTACCCCTGGGATGCCGCCCGCGTGCAGGCCTGCCTGCAGGCGCTGGCGGCGCAGCACGCCCAGGGGGCCTGGCGCGTGCGCCTGCTGCTGGACAGCCGGGGCGCGCCACGCGCCGAGGCCTTTGCGCTGCAGCCCACGCCCACCCCGGTGCGCCTGCGCCTGGCGCACCGTGCCTTCGACGAGGCCGACAGCGAGTTCGTGCGCCACAAGACCACGCGCCGCGCGCACTACGCGGCCTTCGCGCCCACGGCCCCCGGCGTGTTCGACACAGTGCTGTGGAACCGCGCGGGCGAGATCACCGAGGGCACCTTCGGCAATATCGCCATGCGCCTGGACGGCCACTGGGTCACGCCGCCACTGGCCTGCGGCCTGCTGCCTGGTGTGGGCCGTGCCGTGGCCCTGCGCGAGGGGCGCGTGGCCGAGGCCGTGGTGCGGATCGAAGACCTGCCGCGCGTGGACGGCTGGGCCTTCATCAACAGCCTGCGCGGCTGGCTCCCTGCCGAACTGACGAACTGAGCCGCAGGGCGGCACGCGCCTGCGCGCACCGCGCACCCGCCACCGCGCTCGGGCGCGCCCGTGCATATACACCAAGCCGCGGCGGCGTTGCTATGCATGCTTATTTTCCGCCGGGTGTGCAAGGGTTTACCCCAGCACTGTCACACAGGCTTTTTCTAATGGGCGCAGCTCCCCACCACGGGGCGCCGATCGGTGGAATGCGTGCCGTGCCGCACGCCATGCCGCCGGTGATCAGCCCATTTCGAAAAAGAGAAATCCATGAAACTCAAACCCCTTGCCCTCGCGGCCCTGACCCTTGCTGCCGTCGCCGGTGCCCAGGCGCAGTCCAGCGTCACCCTCTTTGGCGTGGTCGATGCCTCGCTGGTGCGCATGTCCAGCGACACCAACAGCGTCACCGGCCTGTCCAGCGGCGGCCAGTCCAGCAGCCGCCTGGGCTTTCGTGGCGTGGAAGACCTGGGCGGTGGCCTGAAGGCCGGCTTCTGGCTCGAAGGCGGTATCACCACCGACAATGGTACGGCTGCCGGTTTCCGCTTCGACCGCCGTTCCACCGTGAGCATCTCGGGCGGCTTCGGTGAAGTGCGCCTGGGCCGCGACAAGTCGCCCGCCTACCTGAACATCGAGACCTTCGACCCCTTCGGCGACTCGGGTGTGGGTGGCAACAACGGTGCCAACATGGTGGGCAGCGCGAGCTCGGCCGCCGGCACGCCCGAAGGCAGCGCCCCCAAGCGCACCAGCAACGGCCTGAACTACCTGCTGCCCGAGATGGGCGGCTTCTACGGCCAGCTGCAGTACGCCCTTGGCGAGCAGCCGTCCAACCAGGTCAACAAACGCATGGGCAACTCGTTGGCCCTGCGCGCCGGTTACGCCAACGGGCCCCTGAATGTGGCCCTGGCCTTCGGCGAAACGCGCGGTGGTGCCGCTACGGCCAGCTCGGTGGACTACAAGGCCAGCAACGTCGGCGTGTCCTACAGCTTCGGCGTGGTCAAGCCCATGTTCCTGTTTGCCACCGAGCGCGGTGCCGGCCGCCGCGTGGATATGTTCACCCTGGGCGCCACGGTGCCACTGGGCGTGGGCGAGCTGCGCGCTTCGTACGTCAACTTCAAGCGCAAGGATGCGAACAACGCCGACTCGCAGAAGTTCGCTATCGGCTACGGCCACAACCTGTCCAAGCGCACGCAGCTGTACGCCACTGTGGCGCGCATGAGCAATGACCGTGCAGCCACGCGCGGCCTGGCGGTGTCCTCGTCCTCGCTGAGCAGCCCGACCATTGGCGCCGGCAACGACGTCACGGGCTACGAGTTCGGCGTGCGCCACACCTTCTGACGGCGCACAGGCCCGGGACCCTGTTGCAGCGGGTGCTCGGGCTTGCGGGCCGTGCTGTGCGCCTTCCACACCTGGTGGGGATGCGAGGGGGGCGCAGCACGGGGTCGCCGTTCCCAAAGAAAAAAGCCGCCTCGGGCATGCCCAGGGCGGCTTTTTTGTGGACGCATTCGGCAGGGCTTACAGCTTTTCCTTGGCGTATGAGCCGCGGTCCATGTCCACGATTTCTACGCTCAGCTGCACCAGCACACCCTGGGGTCGGGGGGTGAGCTGGCGCAGCACGCCGGCGATCAGGTCCGACAGCTCCTTCTTGGCCTCGGGCGTGCGGCCCGAAAGCACGCGCAGCTGCGCATGCACGAAGGCGCGCTGCGCCGGGGCCGTGCCGATCTCGAAACTGTCGGCCACCACGAAGCGGGTCTTGAGGTCCAACTCGTCCAGCACCTGGGGATGGGCGCACAGCGCGGCATTGAGCGCGCTCAGCGCTTCGGCCTCGGGGTAGTGCGGCAGGTTGCCGGAGTACTCGACGATGAGATGGGGCATGGTGGTTCCACGAAGAATCGGTGCACCCGGCAGATGGCCGGTGCGGTGGGCGAAGGCGCCACGGGGTGCGCAGCGCAGGATCCGCCAGTTTATCGGCTTATCGTGGCGGTGGCTCCGTCCTGCGCTGGCGCTTCGATGGACTGCACGAAGCCGTGCAAGGCCTGCAGCATGGCCATGGGGGCTTCGATCTGCGGCCAGTGGCCGATGCCGTCGAGCGCCACCACGTCCGCATGGGGCACCACCTCGCGGTAGCGCCGGGCCATGTGGGCGCCCGAGTTGGGATCGGCGCTGCCATTGATCAGGCGCACGGGCACGGCCCGGGCCACCAGCGGTGCCACCAGGCGATCGCGCAACGCCATGCGCTCGATGTAGAAACGCCCCACCTGGTGCGAGATGCGCCGCCCCTGGCCATGGTTGAGCAGGGCCCAGAAGTCGTCGAGCAGTCCATCCGGGGGCTGCGTGCGCGGCCCGAACAGGCCCGCCACCGTGCGCTCGAACGCGCGCCGCGGAATGCGCGGCCCGATCCAGCGGCCCAGCGGGGACGAGAGCAGGTGCTGTATCGGGCGTGGTGCATACGCTTCGGGGCAGACACCGCCGTTGAGCAACACCAGCGATGCGATGCGGCAGCCCGCCTGCGGCTGCTCGAGCCGGCGCGCCAGCATTTCCTGTGCGACGCTCACACCCAGGTCATGGGCGACGACGTGGCAGCGCTGCACGCCCCGCTGCGCGAGCAGGGCGTCGAGCAGGTCGGCGTGGTCCTGCAGGCGGTAGGCGTGGCCCAGCGGCTTGTCCGAAAAACCCATGCCCAGCAGGTCGGGGGCGATCACGTGGTAGCGCGCCGCCAGCGCGTTCCACACGCCATGCCAGTCGTAGGAGCTCGTGGGGTAGCCATGGACCAGCAGCAAGGTGCTGCCCTGGCCGGCTTCGGCCACGAAGAGGCGCCGGCCCTGTACGGTGGTGAACCGGCCTTGCTCCTGCCAGCGCTGCAGGGCGGGGGTCAGTGGCTCCATGCTGCACGCACCAGGAGCAGGGTGGCTGCCAGCTGGCACAGCAGGGTCAGCGCGTGGGCCGCCTGGCGCCAGGGCAGGCGGCGGCTGAAAGCGGCCGTGCAGTACAGGACACGGGCCAGCACAAAGACGCTGCAGACCGCTGCCAGTGCTGCCGCCGTCGCCGTGCCGCCCACCTGGGCCAGCGCCAGCACCAGCAGGCCGAACAGCAGCGACTGCTCCAGCGTGTTGCCGTGCGTGCGCACGGCCAGGGCCAGGTCCTTGTGCCCGCCATCGCCCCAGGTCTGGCGGTGGCGCATGCGCAGGCGCGAGACCTGCAGGGACAGGGCGGTGAGCAGCAGGGCCAATGCTGCCAGGGTGGCCGAGGCGATGGTGAGGGCGGGAGAGGGCATGTCAAGGGCGGCGCAAGCGCTAGGGAGTGGTTCGCCCAAGCTTAGGAAGCTGCGGGACGGGTGCCAATAGCACCAAAGGGCAGGTGCCGGCATCGGCCCCGATTCAGGTAGCTGGGTGGCTTTGCAGGAAGGCGCGCAGCTTCATGGGTGCGATGGGCTTGGGCAGCAGAGGCAGGCCGGCGGCGGCTGCACGGGCCTGCAGCTCGGGCGTCGCCTCGGCCGTGACCAGCAGGGCCGGCACGGCATGGCCGATGGCGCTGCGCAGGGCCGCGACCGCCATGAGCCCGTCTACGCCGTGCGGCAGGTTCCAGTCCACTACCAGGGCGTCGGGCCGCTGGGGCCCGGGTTCCTGGCGCAGCGCCTCGCGCAGGCTGGCTGCCGCCATGACTTCGCAGCCCCAGCCCTGCAGGACCTCGCTGAGGGCGGTGCGCGAGCCGGCGTCGTCCTCCAGCACCAGCACCCGCTGCACGGTTTGCAGGGGCTGCACTGGTGGCTTCCTCGCGGCGTCGTCTGCGCCGATGGTCTCGGTGGTGCCAAGCGCAGGTTCTGGGGCATCGGCCGTTATCGGCAGGCAAAGGCTGAAGCGGCTGCCCTGGCCGGGTTTCGACTGCACGCCCAGGTCCAGGCCCAGCAAGGCGCACAGGCGCCTGGCGGTCGCCAGGCCCAGGCCCAGCCCCTGGCTGTGATCGCGGCCCGGGTGGTCGATCTGGTAGTGCTCGTCAAAGATGCGTGGCAGCTCGGCGGCAGCGATGCCCACGCCCGAATCCTCCACACTGACTTCGACCGCCGTGCCTTGCGTGCGGGCCTGCAGCCGCACAAAGCCGGCCGGCGTATAGCGGATGGCGTTGGAGACCAGGTTGGACAGCACCCGCGCCAGCAGGGCGCGATCACCCTCCACCCAGGCGCTGCTGGGTTGCGCGCTGAACACCAGGCCCTTGGCCTGGGCCTGCACCGCGAAGGTGCCTGCCATTTCGTCGAGCAGCGCCTGCAGCGCAAAGCGCGTGGGGCGGGGTGTGATGGAACGGGCATCCAGCCGCGACAGCTCCAGCAGCCCCTCCACCATCGCGCCCATGCTGCTCGCGCACTCCATCAGGCTGGCCGACAGGTGCTCCACCCGGTCGCGCGATGCGGGCTGCTGCAGCGTGTAGGCCAGCAACTGCATGGCATTGAGCGGCTGGCGCAGGTCATGGCCTACGGCGGCGAGGAACTGTGCCTTGGAGGCATGGGCGGCCTCGGCCTCCTGGCGCGCCAGCCGCGTGGCCTCGTTCTCGCGCTGCAAGGCGGCGATCAGTTCCTGCCGTTCGCGCTGCTGGGCTGCGGCCCGGGCGATGGTGCGGGCCTGGGCCCGCCCGGCATGCCAGACATACAGCGCCATCAGCACCGAAGCCAGTGCCAGCACATAGTGCAGCGGCTGGGCCACGAGCAGGTCGCGCGCGGCCAGCGGGCCGAACACGCCCGCCGCATAGGCAGCCAGCGCCGGCAGGTGGTGGGCCAGCTGGGCCACGCTGCCCAGCACCACGGCGGCCAGGCCGATGTGAAGGGCCATTTCGGCCACCAGATTGGCCGGCGCCAGCAGCACCCAGCTGCCGATGCCCCAGGCCAGGGCCTGCGCCAGCGCGCTGGCCACCACCCCGCGTGCCCAGAAGGTGGGGCGCGTGCCGGGCGCTGCGGCGCGGCGGCGGTAGGCCATGCCCAGGGCGATGCGCAGGCCGCGCACGGCCGCAAACGCGGCCAGCCACAGCGCGATGGCACTGGCCGGTACCTCGCGCCAGAACAGCACGCTCAGGAAGAAGGCCTCCACCACCCCCACCAGGGCGGACAGCGGCGCGCCCCGGTAGAGGGTGTCGAGCGCCTGGGTGTCGGGCAGGGTGCCGGGTGCGGCGCCCACTTAGAGCAGCCCCTTTTCGCGCGCCACCACCAGCAGGTGGGTGCGGTTGCGCGCCTGCAGCGCGCCCAGCAGCGCCGTGACGTGCAGCTTGACGGTGCGTTCGGCAATGCCCAGCGCCTGGGCGATGCGCTTGTTGGGCTGGCCCTGGGCCACCAGTTGCAGCACCTCCATCTGCCGCGCCGTGGGGCCGGCTGGCACCCCCTGGGGCACGGCCAGGGGCTGCGGGCCGAACACCAGGCCGCCCGCCGCGATGGTGGCCAGTGCGGCGGCCATGGCGTGCACGGGCTGCGACTTGCCCAGGAAACCGCTGGCACCGGCCTCGCGCGCCGCCGCCTGCAGGGCCGGGTCCTCATCGCCCGAGATCAGCACGCGCGCCACCAGCGGGAACTGCCGGGCAAAGAGCGCCAGGCCCTGCAGCCCGGTGTGGGCACCCAGGCGCTGGTCGAGCAGCACGATGTCCAGCCCTGGCTGGGCAGCGGCCGCCGCAAGGCCCGCCTCCAGCGTGGACGCCGTATCCACGCTGGCGCCTGGCCAGGCGTGGGCCAGCGCATGGGCAAAACCGACACAGAACAGGGGGTGGTCGTCCACCAGCAGCAGTTGGGGCATGGTGCGGATTGTGTGGCAAGCCCGCGCCAGACCTGCAGGGGGCGCTGGCGGGTGTTGTCCTAAGCCTGACATGGGGCAAGGGGCTCTCCAAATTGGAGTTTTGCAACCGGGCGTTGCTGTACAGAATCGCGGCAGCCTGGTGCGGTCTCCAGGCTGGCTGCGCATGCCTCTTTGCGTTGTTTTCCCCCACGTTCCGCCCGGCTGCCCGTTTCCCCCGAATCACGCTGAAGGTGTGCGCACACTTGCATCGGGCGGCCGCGGTATCTACCAACCACCCTCGTCTTCAATACAAACATGACATACCAGAAATTGATTCGACGCGTGACCTTTGCCTGCCTCGCGCTGTGCGCCACCCTGGCGAATGCCCAGGGACCGCACGCGCACTGGGAGTACAAGGGCAAGCACGGTGCCGCCCACTGGGGCGCGCTGGACACGGGCTTCGAAACCTGTGCGCGCGGCAGCACGCAAAGCCCGATCGACATCCGCAAGACCGTGAAGGAAGCCCTGCCGGCGCTCGACTTCCAGTACGCCGCCGGGGCCCCCACCATCGTCAACAACGGCCATACCGTGCAGGTCAACGTGGCCGCCGGCAGCAAGCTGGTGGTGGATGGCAAGGCGCTGGAGCTGCTGCAGTTCCATTTCCACACCCCCAGCGAAGAGGCCCTGGGCGGCAAGCGTGCCGCCATGGTGGCGCATTTCGTGCACAAGGCCGAAGACGGTGGCCTGGGCGTGGTGGCCGTGTTGCTCCAGCCGGGCAGCAAGAAGAACGAGGCCTGGGAGCCGATTTTCGCGCACCTGCCGCGCGTGGGCGAGCAGGTCACGGTCGACGGCCTGTCGCTGCAGCCCGCCGCCCTGCTGCCGGAAAAGCGCGGCTACTACAGCTTTGCCGGCTCGCTGACCACGCCCCCGTGCTCGGAAGGCGTGCAGTGGATGGTGCTCAAGGAGCCCGTCAAGCTCAGCGCCCAGCAGATCAAGGCCTTCCGCAAGGTCTACAGCGCCAATGCGCGGCCGCTGCAGCCGCTCAATGGCCGGGTAATTAAAGAAAGCACCTGACCCCGGTCAGGCCTGCGCTGTTGCCGTGCACTCCGCTGCGTGCCGGTGCAGCGCCTGCAGCAGCTGATCGACGTCCTCTGCGGTGTGCGCGGCCGACAGCGCAATGCGCAGTCGCGCCGTGCCAGTTGGCACCGTGGGTGGCCGGATTGCCGGCACCCACAAGCCTTGCATCCGCAAGCTCTCCATCACCGCCAGCGCAGCCTCGTTGCTGCCGATCACCAGCGCCTGCACGGCGGTGTCCGACGGCAGCAGCTGCCAGCCCAGTGCAGGCGGCAGGCTGGCCAGCCCGGCGCGCAATTGCGCGATGCGTGCCGCCAGGTGCTGGCGCAGATCGTCCGCGGCCTCGATCAATGAGAGGCTGGTGCTCAGGGCGCTGGCCAGCAGCGGCGGCGCCGCGGTGGCGAAGATGTAGGTGCGCGTCTTCTGCAGCAGCCATTCGACCAGAGCATCGTCGCCCGCCACGAAGGCACCGGCCACGCCAGCCGCCTTGCCCAGCGTCGCCATGTAGAGCACGCGCCGCGAGGCGCCGGCCCCGGTGAGGCCGGCCTGCGCCAGGCTGCCGCGCCCCTGGGGCCCGAGCACGCCGAAGCCGTGGGCGTCGTCGAGCAGCAGCAGGGCATCGAAGCGCTCGCACAGCGCCAGCAGCGCCGGGATGTCGATGAGGTCGCCGTCCATGCTGAACACGGCGTCGCTGACCACCAGCTTGCGCCGCGCGGTGCTGGCAGCCAGGGCCGCCTCCAGTGCTGCCAGGTCGGCATGCGGGTAGCGGTGGATGCTGGCGCGCGACAGGCGGGCGCCGTCGATCAGGCAGGCATGGTTGAGCGCGTCGGAGAACAGCGCATCGCCGTCGCCCACCAGCGCCGGGATGATGCCGGTGTTGGTGGCATAGCCGGCGTAGAAGTACAGGGCACGCGGCAGCTGCACGAAGGCGGCCAGCTCCTGCTCCAGCGCCGCATTGGCCGCGCTGTGCCCGCTGACCAGGGGCGAGCCGCCCGAGCCCACGCCAAAGCTGCGGGTGGCCTCGCGTGCGGCCTCGGCCAGCGCGGGGTGGCCGGCCAGGCCCAGGTAGTCGTTGCTGCAGAAGGCCAGCATGGGCTGCCCGTCCACCAGCAGCCGGGCACCTCCCGCGGGCTGCACCACGCGGCGGCGGCGCAGCAGGTGGGCGCGTTCGATGTCGGCCAGGCGGGCCGGGATCTCATCGAGCCAGGAAGCAGGCACCGTACTCATCGCCATTGCTCCGGCAGGTCGAAGGCCAGCGTGCGTGCATCGGGCGCGGCCTGGTGCGGCACCTCGGCCAGCAAGGGCGCCTGCAGCCGGGCACGCAGGTAGGCGATGTTCTCGTCTGCGGCGAGCATGGCGGGGTCGACGCGGTTGGCGACCCAGCCGGCCAGTGTGAGCCCGCGCGCGCGCACGGCCTCGGCCGTGAGCAGCGCATGGTTCAGGCAGCCCAGGCGCAGGCCCACCACCAGCACCACGGGCAGGGCGAGGGCCTGGGCCAGGTCGGCGCCGGTCGTGGTGTCCGACAGCGGTACATGGAAGCCGCCCGCACCTTCGACCACCACCGCATCGGCCTGGTCTGCCAGGGCCTGGTAGCTTTGCACGATGGCCGCGATGTCGATCTGTACCCCGGCGCGCGCCGCCGCGATGTGGGGCGACAGCGGGTCGGGCAGCAGCACCGGGTTGTCCAGCGCCGCGGGCACGGCCACGGTGGACGCCGCGCGCAGCACGATGGCGTCTTCGCTCGCAACGTCGCTGCCCCAGGGCACCACACCGGCGGCCACGGGCTTCATGCCGACCACGCGGCGGTGGTGCCGTGCCAGCGCATGCAGCAGGCCGGCGGACACCAGGGTCTTGCCCACGCCGGTGTCGGTACCGGTCACAAAACAGGCTATCGCCATCAGCAGGTCTCCTCGTTCAGGGTGGCGTTCAGTGCGTCGAGCGCGCCGCTGGCCAGGCAGTTGATGGCCTCGGCGTCGAGCACATAGGGCGGCATGGCGTACAGCGTGTTGCCGATGGGGCGCAGCACCAGGCCATGGGCCATGGCCTGCTGGTGGTAGCGGCGCGAAAAGTCGGGCAGGGTGGTTTCGATGTCCCAGGCCCAGACCATGCCCAGGCGGCGCGCGTGGCGCACACGCGGGTGCCGGGCCAGGGGCGCGCAGGCGGCGTCGATGCGCTCTGCCAGCGCCCGGTTGGTGTTCAGCGCATCGAGCTGGTCGAACAGCTCCAGCGTGGCCAGGGCCGCGCGGCAGGCCAGGGGATTGCCGGTGTACGAGTGCGAGTGCAGAAAGCCGCGCGCCACCTCGTCGGCGTAGAAGGCCTGGTACACCGTGTCCGTGGTCAGCACCGCCGACAGGGGCAGAGTGCCGCCCGTGAGGCCCTTGGACAGGCAGATGAAGTCGGGCCGGATGCCGGCCTGCTGGTGCGCGAACAGGCTGCCCGTGCGGCCGAAGCCCGTGGCGATCTCGTCGACCACCAGGTGCACCTCGTAGCGGTCGCACAGCGCGCGCGCCAGGCGCAGGTACTCGGGGTCGTGCAGTGCCATGCCGGCCGCGCACTGCACCAGGGGCTCCACGATCAGGGCCGCGGTGTCGGCATGGTGTTCGGCCAGCCAAACCTCCAGTGCCGCGGCACTGCGCCGGGCCACGTCCGCGGGTGTCTCGCCCGGTGCTGCTGCGCGCGCATCGGGGCTGGGCACGGTGGCGGCCAGGCGCACCAGCGGCGCATAGGCCTCGCGGAACAGCGCGATGTCGGTCACCGCCAGCGCGCCCACGGTCTCGCCGTGGTAGCCGCCGGCCAGGCCCACGAAGCGGCTCTTGCCCGGGCGGCCGGTGTTGCGCCAGTAGTGGGCGCTCATCTTGAGCGCGATCTCGGTGGCCGTCGCGCCATCGCTGCCATAGAAGGCATGGCCCAGGCCCGTGAGCGCAGAGAGGCGCTCCGACAGCTCGACCACCGGCGCATGGGTGAAGCCGGCCAGCATCACATGGTCCAGCCGCTCCATCTGGTCGGCCAGCGCGGCCTTGATGTGCGGGTGGCTGTGGCCGAACAGGTTGACCCACCAGGAGCTGATTCCGTCGAGGTAGCGCCGGCCATCGCTGCCGTAGAGCCAGGGGCCTTGCGCGCGGGCGATGGCCACGGGCGGCTGGGCCTCGTGCCGCTTCATCTGCGTGCAGGGGTGCCAGACATGGGCCAGGCTGCGGGCGACCAGGTCCCCGCCGGCGGCCATGGGGGGCGCGGCGGTCATGCTCACAGCGCCTGCGTGGGCACCGCGTGGCGCAGTGCGGTCTGGCGGTTGTGCGCGTCCACGAACACCAGTTGCGGCACGTGGCTGGCCACCTGCTCCTCGTGCACCTGGGCAAAGGCTGCAATGATGACCAGGTCGCCCTGGCTGGCGCGGCGCGCGGCCGAACCGTTCACCGAGATCATGCCGCTGCCGCGCTGGCCCTTGATGGCATAGGTGACGAAGCGCTCGCCGTTGTTGATGTTCCAGATGTGGATCTGCTCGTTCTCGGCGATGTTGGCGGCATCGAGCAGGTCCTCGTCGATGGCGCACGAACCTTCATAGTGCAGCTCGCACTGGGTCACGGCCACGCGGTGGATCTTGGATTTGAGCAGGGTGCGGAACATCGGTCTTCTTCCTCGGGTTGAAGTCAGGTGGGTGTTGGCAGCGGCCTGCCATGGCAGGCGGGAGCGGGGGGGCTCGCTCAGGGCGGCGTGAAATCGAGCGCGCAGCTGTCGCCCAGGGCCTCGCGCCATACGCGCACGCGGCTCACGCGTGGTCGCAGTTCGGCGGGCAGGGCCTGGGCAATGAACAGGCACAGGTTCTCGAGCGTGGGGATGCCCAGCCCGGGCACCTCGTCGAGCATGTGGTGGTCGAGTTGCTCGCGCACCAGGTCCAGCCCGCGGCGCAGCAGGCCCAGGTCCAGCACCATGCCGGTGGCAGGGTCGCGCGGGCCGCTGAGCGAGACCTCGGCGTGGTAGGTGTGGCCGTGGATGCGGCGGCTGCCTTCGGCCTCGATCTCGCGGCGCAGGGTGTGGGCCGCGTCGAAGAAGAAGCGCTGGGAAATCGTGAACTGCATGGCAGAAGGAGGGAAAGCAATCAGCGGATGCCGCTGATCTTGTGGGTCTGCAGGCTCAGCCGCCAGGCGGGCTGCTCCATGCAGGTGGCGATGCACAGGGCGATGTGGGCGGCCTGGTCGGGCCCGTCCATGGGCTGCAGGAAGCGGTGGGTGAACTGCCCGGTGGCGGCGATGGCCGCCAGGTCCATGCCGGCCTGGGGCCAGACCAGCTTGAGCTCCTGGCCTTGCTGCTGCACCCAGGGTGCGCCGGCCTTGGGGCTCACGCACAGCCAGTCGATGCCCGGCGGTGCGGCCACCGTGCCATTGGTCTCCACGGCAATGCGGAACTGCCGTGCGTGCAGGGCGGCTATCAGCGCGGCATCCACCTGCAGCAGGGGCTCGCCGCCCGTGAGCACCACCAGGCGGTGCGCCGCGTCGTGGGCCGGCCACTGGGCGGCAATGCGCTCGGCCAGGGCATCGGCCGTGCCGAACTTGCCGCCCAGCGTGCCATCGGTGCCCACGAAATCGGTGTCGCAGAAGCGGCAGATGGCGCTGGCGCGGTCGGCCTCGCGGCCGGTCCACAGGTTGCAGCCGGCAAAGCGGCAGAACACGGCGGGCATGCCCGCCTGGCCGCCCTCGCCCTGCAGGGTGTAGAAGATTTCCTTGACGCTGTAGGTCATAGGTACCCCTCGTCAGGCCACCGGTGGCACCAGGATGGTGGGCGCGGCCGGGGCTGCCAGCTCGGGGTAGTCGCGGCTGTAGTGCAGGCCCCGGCTTTCGCGGCGCATCTGCGCGCTGCGCACGATGAGATCGGCCACCTGCACCAGGTTGCGCAGCTCCAGCAGGTCGCGCGTGACGTGGAAGTGCGCATAGAACTCCTGGATCTCCGCCTGCAGCAGCGTGATGCGGTGGGCCGCGCGGTCCAGCCGCTTGTTGGTGCGCACGATGCCCACATAGTCCCACATGAAGCGGCGCAGCTCGTCCCAGTTGTGCGAGATGACCACGCACTCGTCGGCATCGGTCACGCGGCTGTCGTCCCATTGGGGCAGGGCGGGCAATTCGGCCGCTGGGGCGGCCGCGATGGCCTGGGCCGCCGCGCGTGCGAACACCATGCATTCGACCAGCGAGTTGCTGGCCAGGCGGTTGGCGCCGTGCAGGCCGGTGCAGGCCGTCTCGCCGATGGCGAACAGGCCGGGCAGGTCGGTGCGGCCTGCCAGGTCGGTGAGCACGCCGCCGCAGGTGTAGTGCGCGGCCGGCACCACGGGGATGGGCTCCTTCGTGATGTCGATCCCCAGCTCGGCGCAGCGCGCGAGGATGTTGGGAAAGTGCTCCTGCAGGAATGCCGGGCTCTGGTGCGAGATATCGAGGTGCACGCAATCGAGGCCATGGCGCTTCATCTCGTAGTCGATGGCGCGGGCCACCACGTCGCGCGGCGCGAGTTCGGCGCGCTCATCGTGCTGGGGCATGAAGCGCGTGCCGCCGGCCGCAGCGGGCAGCTTGAGCAGGCCGCCCTCGCCCCGCACGGCCTCGGTGATCAGGAAGGACTTGGCGTGCGGGTGGTACAGGCAGGTCGGGTGGAACTGGATGAACTCCAGGTTGGCCACGCGGCAGCCCGCACGCCACGCAGCCGCGATGCCGTCGCCCGTGGCGGTGTCGGGGTTGGTGGTGTACAGGTAGACCTTGCCCGCGCCGCCCGTGGCCAGGATGGTCTGCGGCGCACGGAAGGTGAGCACCTCGTCGGTGGCCTCGTCCAGCGCATACAGGCCCAGGCAGCGGTCGGAGCCCTTGGCGCCGAGCTTGCGCGCGGTGATCAGGTCCACCAGCGTGTGCTGCTCGAACAGCGTGATGCCCGGCGTGGCGCGCACCACGTCGATCAGGGTGCGCTGCACGGCCGCGCCCGTGGCGTCGGTGGCGTGCACGATGCGCCGCGCACTGTGGCCGCCCTCGCGCGTGAGGTGCAGGGCCCCGTCTTCGAGCGAGAACGGCACGCCCAGCTGTTGCAGCCAGGCAATGGCTTCGGGCGCGTTTTCCACCACGAAGCGGGTGGCTGCCAGGTCGCACAGGCCGGCCCCTGCGACCAGGGTGTCGTCCACATGGGCGCCGAAGCTGTCGCCCTCGGCCAGCACGGCGGCAATGCCGCCCTGGGCCCAGGCGCTGGCACCGTCGTTCAGCTGGCGCTTGGTGATCACGGCCACGCGGTGCGTGGGCGCCAGGTGCAGTGCAGCCGAGAGACCGGCGAGGCCACTGCCTACGATGAGAACGTCGAAGTCGTGAGATGCCATGGCTACCAGAGCAGGTTGTGGGAGGGCCATGGCCGCCCGCCATGGCCGGAAAATCGGGTGGCGGTCGTCGTTGTCAGGCGGGCGTGTACGCCAGGCGCACGTAGATCGGCGCAAAGGCCTCGGCCTGGGTGATCTCGATCAGGGTTTCCTTGGCCAGCTCCAGCAGGGCGATGAAGGTCACCACCAGCACGGTGCTGCCGCGCTCGGGCTCGAACAGCTCCTCGAACTCCACGAAGCGGCGGCCCTGCAGCGTCTTGAGCACCATGCTCATGTACTCGCGCACCGAGAGTTCCTCGCGCGTGATCTTGTGGTGCTGCACCAGCTTGGCGCGTTTCATGATGTCGCGCCAGGCCTCCTGCAGCTCCACCACGTGCACGTCGGGAAAACGCGGCTGCAGGCTTTGCTCGATGTAGACCTGGGCCTTGAGGAAGTCGCGCCCGTACTGCGGCAGGTGCGACAGGCGCATTGCGGCCATTTTCATCTGCTCGTACTCGAGCAGGCGGCGCACCAGCTCGGCGCGCGGGTCTTCGGGTTCCTCGCCGCCCTCCTGCTTCTTGGGCGGCAGCAGCATGCGCGACTTGATCTCGATCAGCATCGCCGCCATGAGCAGGTACTCAGCGGCCAGTTCCAGGTTGCGGCTGCGGATCTCGTCCACATACGCCAGGTACTGCTTCGTCACCCCCACCATGGGGATGTCGAGGATGTTGAAGTTCTGCTTGCGGATCAGGTACAGCAGCAGGTCCAGCGGGCCTTCGAAGGCTTCGAGGAAGACTTCGAGCGCATCCGGCGGGATGTACAGGTCGGTGGGCAGGGCGAACAGGGGCTCGCCGTACAGGCGCGCCAGGGCGACCTGGTCCACCACGTCGGGCATGCCCTGGTCTTCGACCGCGGCATCGGCTTCGCTCGCGCTGCTGCTCATCGATTGCTATGAAATGGAGAGCTTCGAACGCTTTTGGTACAAGCGATCAAAGCCATTTTCATGCGGAAAATACGCTCAGTCGGCGTTGGTCTGGTAGACGTAGGGCTTTTGCTCGACCTGGCCGGCGCGGTAGTCGCCCCAGATCTTGCGGTCCACCTGCTTGTCCCACAGCAGGGCGCGGCCGGCTTGCTGCTGGGCATCGAGTTCGGGCCGGCTCGCCTTGAGCTGGTTGATGAACTGCGTGGCGTCGGATTGGTAGTCGGGGCGGCGGAAAATGGACATGGACTGGTAACCTCTTTTCCCTGATTTTACCGGGATGCTCTCCATGCCCTCTTTTCACCGTGCCGCCGCCGCGGTCATCGCCACCCTGGCGCTGCTCGCCGCCGCAGGCTGCGACCCCCAGCGCATCAGCGAATTGCAGCCCGGCGTGTCCACCGAGGCGGACGTGCGCGACCGCTTCGGCGTGCCCGAAAACACCTGGAACGAAGCCGATGGCAGCCGCACCTTCGAGTACAACCGCCAGCCGGCCGGCCAGGTCAACTACATGATCGCCATCGGGGCCGATGGCAAGCTGATTGCCGTGCGCCAGGTGCTCACGCCCGAGAACTTCGCCAAGGTACAGCCCGGCATGCCCATGGATGCCGTGCGCCGCCTGCTGGGCAAGGCCGCCAAGGTGGTGCCCTACCCGCTCAAGGATGAAATCCATGTGCAGTGGCGCTTTGCCAATGCGCGCAACGAGCCGCAGGTGTTCACCGTGGTCCAGGGGCCGGGCGCCCTGGTGCTGCGCACCGAGACCGGGCCCGATACGGACGCGCCCGAGCTCAAGGGCGGCAAGTAGGCCGCCAGCCAAGGGCCGTCATGGCCCTCCGCTGGCCTGGCACCGGGCGGCAAAACCTGATCGCTCCATGAGCGAGCGCGGCTGCTCGTGCAGGTGCACGATGCGCAGCGTTCCGCCACGCTGCTCCACCGCCTTGAGGACCTGGCCCAGCGCATCCAGGCCCGTGGTGTCGAGGGCCACGAGCTCGCTGGCATCGAGCACCACGTCCGTGCCCGCGGGGCTGGCCTCCACCGCCTGCACGATGGGGTCGATCTTGGCCGCCGCGCCGAAGAACAGCGCGCCGTGCAGGCGCCAGGTCTGGGTGGGGCGGCCGGGTGCCACCGTTGCCGGCGCTTGCAGCTCGGCCTTGAACAGCCCGCTCATGCGCCGCACGAACAGCGCGCAGGCCAGGAGCAGCCCCACCTCGACCGCCACCGTGAGATCGAACACCACGGTGAGGAAGAACGTGCCCAGCATCAGCAGCCGGTAGTGGTTGCTGAACTGGCGCAGGCGCGCGAACTCATGCCACTCGCCCATGTTCCAGGCCACGAAGAGCAATATGCCCGCGAGCACCGCCAGCGGGATGTGCAGCGCGAGCGGGGCGGCGGCCAGCACGATCACGGCCAGCGTGGCCGCATGCACGATGCCGGCCACCGGCGAGGTCGCCCCCGAGCGGATGTTGGTGACTGTGCGCGCAATCGTGCCCGTGGCCGGCATGCCGCCGAAGAAGGGCACGACCAGGTTGGCCACGCCCTGGGCCATGAGCTCCTGGTTGGGGTCGTGCTTGCGGTGGTGGGCGTCAGTGGCGAGCTGGTCGGCCACGCGCGCGCACAGCAGCGATTCGATGGCCCCCAGCAGGGCGATGGTGAGCGTGGGCGTGACCAGGAGGCGCACCGTCTCCCACGAGAAATCGGGCAGCTCGAAGGCCGGCAGCCCCTGCGGAATGCCGCCAAAGCGCGAGCCGATGGTCTCCACCGGAAACTCCAGCGCAAAGGCCAGCAGGCTCAGCGTGACCAGGGCCACCACCGGGGCGGGCACACGCGCGAAGCTGCGCACGCTGTAGCCGTCCATCAGCCGCACCACGGGCGAGCCCTTCATGAACAGGCGCGGCCACACGAACAGGCCCACCACGCAGGCCGTGCCCAGGCCGAAGGCGTAGGGGTTGAAGCTGTCGATGTGGCGCGCCAGCGTGCCCACCTGCGAGAAGAAATCGCCCGGCATGCGTGCGATGGACAGGCCCAGCCAGTCCTTGACTTGCGACAAGGCGATGAGCACGGCGATGCCGTTGGTGAAACCGATGACGATGCTCACCGGCACGAAGCGCACCAGCGTGCCCAGGCGGAACAGGCCCAAGAGCACCAGCAGCACGCCCGCGCAGGCGGTGGAAATGAGCAGGTTGGCCACGCCATAGCGCTCGACGATGCCGTACACGATGACGATGAAGGCCCCCGCAGGCCCGCCGATCTGCACATTGGTGCCGCCCAGCGCCGAGATCAGGAAACCCGCGATGATGGCCGTCCACAGCCCGGCCCCGGGCGGCAGGCCGCTGGCGATCGCAAAGGCCATGGCCAGGGGCAGGGCCACGATGCCCACGGTGATGCCTGCGCCCACATCGGCCAGGCAACGGCTGCGGTTGTAGCCGCTCAGGGCATCGATCAGCCGCGGGTGGAAGGCGAAGGACAGCTGCATGGCAAGGAGGGCAACAGTGTAGTCCCCGGCGGCGCAGGCGCAATACCATGCCACGGTGTCGCACAGGGGTGGGTGGAAGGTGTCGGCAATGCAAGCATTTCCTGTGCCGGCCCTTGGCGCGGTGCTTGCTTGTGCCCGTGCAGACTCCCGTTGTCCGATAGCCGCTGTATGCTGATGCACCGACCCATGCCCGACCCTTCCACTTCGCCCCTTGCCGAAACCGACACCCCCGAATCCTTGCGCCACGGCACCTACGAGGACGCCCAGGCCATCTTCGCGGGCACCCTGTTCGTGGCCATGGCGCTCATGCTGTTCAACCAGGCCGGCCTGCTGGTGGGCGGCACGGCGGGCATCGCCTTCCTCGCGCATTACGTCAGCGGGGTGTCGTTCGGCAAGCTGTTCTTCCTGGTGAACCTGCCGTTCTATTGGTTCGCCTGGACGCGCATGGGGCGCGAGTTCACGCTCAAGACCTTTGTCTCGGTGGCGCTGCTCTCGGGGCTCACCGAACTGTTTCCGCATGTCATGCACGTGGACTACCTCAATCCGCTGTTCGCCTCGCTGCTCGGTGGCCTGCTGCTGGGCACGGGCTGCCTGTTCCTGGCACGCCACCGCTCCAGCCTGGGCGGCGCCACGGTGCTGTCGCTGTACATGCAGGACCGCTACGGCATCCGCGCGGGCAAGGTGCAGATGGGCATCGACGGCGCCGTGGTGCTGATGGCGCTGTTCATCGTGCCGCCCGAGCGGGTGGCGTACTCGGTGCTCGCGGTGCTGGTGATGAGCGGCTTTCTCTGGATCAGCCACCGCCCCGGGCGCTACGTCGGTCACTGACCGGTGGGCGGCTCCGTACCTTCCAGCTCGCGCAGCCAGCGCCACAGCGTGGAGCGGCTCACGCCCAGGCGCTGCGCGGCCTCGGCCCGGCGCCCGCCTGCCAGTTCCATGGCCTGGGCCACGCGCTCGGCCAGCGGCTGGTCCGTGCTGCCTGCGGCTGCGCCGGGCTGCGCGAACAGTTCCGGGCAGTCGTGCGCCAGCTCGGCGTAGCGCACATCGCCCACCCGGTCGAACTGCAGCAAAAAGACGGCGATGCGCTCGGCCAGGTTCTCCAGCTCGCGTACATTGCCCGGCCAGCCGTAGGCAGTGAGCAGCGGCAGCAGCGGTGCCAGGGCGCTGGCCGCATCCAGGGGCGAGCCCAGCCGGGTCAGGCAGCGCGCCACCAGCGGCGTGGCGATGGCGGGGATGTCCTCGCGCCGCTCGCGCAGCGCGGGCAGGGCCAGGCGCAGCGTGTTCAGGCGGTAGTACAGGTCCTGGCGGAAGCGCTGCGCCGCGATCAGTTCTGCCAGCGGCTGGTGCGTGGCGGCGATCACGCGCACGTCGATGGGGATGGGCGCGGTGGCGCCCAGGCGCATGATCTCGCGCTCTTGCAGCACGCGCAGCAGGCGCGTCTGCAGCGGCAGCGGCATGTCGCCGATCTCGTCCAGGAACAGGGTGCCCGTGTGCGCCGCTTCGAACAGCCCGCGCTTGCCGCCGCGGCGCGAGCCGGTGAAGGCGCCTTCCTCGTAGCCGAAGAGCTCGCTCTCCAGCAGTGATTCGGGGAAGGACGCGCAGTTCACCGCCACGAAGGGCCTTCCTGCGCGGCTGCTGTCGTTGTGCATGGCCTGGGCGAAAAGCTCCTTGCCCACGCCGCTCTCGCCCGTGATCAGCACGCCGAGGTCGGTGCGCGCAAAGCGCCGCGCGCTGGCGATGGCGCGCTGCAGCGCCGGGCTGGTGCCTGCAAGACTGCCGAAGCCGTGGCGCGCCGCATGCTGCTGGCGCCGCTGCATCATGCGCAGGCTGGTGTCTGCCGCCTGGATGGTGCCGGCGTCGTACAGCGTGAGCGCCGCGCCCACGATCTCGCCATGCTCGCGGATGGGCGTGCGGTGGGCCACCCAGTCGCGCTGCGCGAAGCGCTGGGCCACGGCACGCTCCTCAAGGCCGCTGTCCAGCGTGGCGCGCAGCGACAGTGCGGGCTGCAGTGCATCGAGCGCCTGGCCCTGCACGCGCAGGCCAGGGCCGCCCAGCAACTGCTGCATGGGCGGGTTCACGGCGATGATGCGGTCCTGCCGGTCCACGGCGACCACGGCCTCCTGCAGGTTGTGTAGCACGCTGTGCAGCTGCTCGTAGCGGCCGGCCTCCAGCCGCGCCACGCGCGCCAGCTCCAGCGCATCGTCGAAGCCCTTGCGGATGCTGGCCAGCGAATACGCCAACAGGCCCACCAGGCCCGCCTCCTCGGCCAGCTCCACCACCAGGCTGGAGCCGACGATGACCGTGAAACCCTCGCGCCGCAGCGCTTCGAAGCGCTGGCGCGCGTCGTCGGGCGTCTGGTAGGCGTGCTGGCTGATCTCGATGTTGAGCAGGTCCTTCACGGCGTCGAGCTCCGGGATGGTCTGCCCGTACATCACCACGCCCACGCGCCCCGCGATGCGCCGGGCCTTGATCAGTGCCTGCAGCAGGTCGAAGCCACCGAGCTGGATGGTGGCCACCGGCGCGCGCAGCCCGGCGCGCAGGATGCTGGCGTTGGAGCCCGCGCTCACGAAGGCGTCCACCACGCCGCGCTCCACCCGGTCCTGGGCAATCGCCAGCGCCCCGCCGAAGGTGCCGTCCACCACCTCGATTTGCGCGCGTCCCGCGTACTCGGCCACCACCGGCATGGCGAACTCGCGGATCTGCCGGTAGCTGAGGAAGCACAGGCGCGGCAGGCCGGTGGGCGTAAACGGGGGCAGTGCCACGCGTGTCTCCTGAAACGAATGATTGTTTCATGAGTGTCGCATGAAACGTTTTGTCGCTGCATCGGTTCTGTGAATTTCAATGAAATCAAGCACTTGCATCGTTTCACCAGGCTGGCACGCCCTGTGCAAACAGGGGAGGCATTCAACGACCAAGGAGACACACCACGTGGCACTCGAACACATCACCGTGCTGGACCTGACCCACATGCTGTCCGGCCCCTACGGCACCATGCTGCTGGCCGACCTGGGGGCCCGCACCATCAAGGTGGAGCCGCCCGGCAGCGGCGAAGGCACGCGCCGCCTGCTGGAGAACGACCCCGATTACTCGCGCGAAGGCATGGGCGCCTACTACCTCACGCTCAACCGCAACAAGCAAAGCGTGTGCGTGGACCTCAAGTCCCCCGCGGGGCGCGAGGTGTTCCTGGACCTGGTGCGCCAGGCCGACGTGGTGTTCGACAACTTCAGCGTGGGCGTGACCGAGCGGCTGGGCATCGACCACAAGGCGCTGTCGCAGGTCAACCCGCGCATCGTCACCTGCTCGGTCACGGGCTTCGGCCAGACCGGTCCGCAGACCCAGCGCCCGGCCTTCGACCAGGTGGTGCAGGCCATGGGCGGCGGCATGTCCATCACGGGCACGCCGGCCACCGGCCCCACGCGCAGCGGCATTCCCATCGGCGACCTGGGCGGCGGCATGTTCGGCGCGGTGGGCGTGCTGGCTGCGCTGGTGGAGCGCGACCACACCGGGCGCGGCCAGCATGTGGACATCTCCATGCTGGACGCGCAGATCTCGCTGCTCAACTACATGGCCACCATGTACTTCATGTCGGGCCATGTGCCCGAGGGCATAGGCAACGGCCACTTCGTGCACGTGCCCTACAACAGCTACCCCACGGCCGACGGCCACATCATCATCGCCTGCATCGGCGATGCCTTTTTCGAGCGTTTTGTCGAATGCATCGGCCTCGATGCCCTGCGCAAGCCCGAGTACCGCCAGCAGCCCGTGCGCTTCGCGGCCAAGGCCGAGATCGACGCACTGGTGGGTGCCGAGCTGCGCAAGCAGAGCACCGGGCACTGGCTGGAGGTGCTGCGCGCCGCACGCATCCCCTGCGGGCCGGTGAACAACTTCGCCCAGGCCCTGGCCGATCCGCAGGTGCTGGCGCGCGACATGGTGGTGACGGTGCCCCTGCCCAGCGGTGAAGCCATGCGTATGCCGGGCAACCCGGTCAAGCTGTCGGCCGCGCAGCCCCGGGCCTTCACGCCGCCGCCGCGGCTGGGCGAGCAGACCAGCGAGGTGCTGGGCGGCTGGCTGGGCTACCCGGCCGAGCGCCTCACGCGCCTGCGCGAAGACGGTGTGATCGCGTGAGGCCCGCAGCATGAGCGATCACCAACGCATCCACATCACCGACGTCTCCCCGCGCGACGGCCTGCAGAACCAGGCCGTGCACCTGTCCACCGATGCCAAGCTCCAGCTCATCGCCCTGCTGGCCGAGGCCGGCGTGCAGAGCGTGGAGGCCACGAGCTTCGTCTCGCCCAAGGCCGTGCCGCAGATGGCCGACGCGGGCGAGCTGGTGCCGCGCATCGCCGCGCGCTGGCCGCAACTGCGCACCTCGGTGCTGGTGCCCAACCTCAAGGGGCTGGAGCGCGCCCATGCCGCCGGGGCGCAAGAGATTGCCGTGGTGCTCTCCGCCACGGAGACCATGAACCGCAAGAACATCAACATGGGCCTGGCCCAGGCGCTGGATGTGAGCGAGCAGACCCTGGCCGCGGCCCAGGCGCTGGGCCTGCGCACGCGGGCCTATGTGGCCGTGGCCTTCGACTGCCCCTTCGAGGGCGAGACGCCGCTGGCCGAGGTGCTGCGCCTGGCCGCGCGGATGCATGCGGCCGGTGCGGGCGAGGTGGTGGTTGCCGACACCATCGGCTCGGCTTCGCCGGGCATGGTCAAGGAGCGCTTTGCGGCACTGCGTGGCGTGGTGCCCGTGGACCGCCTGGCCGTGCACCTGCACGACACGCGCGGCATGGGTGCGGCCAACGCCTGGGCCGCGCTGGAGGCCGGCGTGCGCCGCTTCGACGCCAGCGTGGGCGGCATCGGCGGCTGCCCCTTTGCGCCCGGCGCCGCCGGCAACCTGGCGACCGAGGACCTGGTGCTGCTGGCCGAGCGCAGCGGCTTTGCCACCGGCCTGTCGCTCGACGGGCTGCTCACGGCCGTGGACTTCGCGCAGGACCAACTGCAGCGCCCCCTGGGCGGCCGCTCCATCGCCTGGCTGCGGCGCCAGCGTGACAAGCGCCGCGAGGCCGAGCCAGTGCCCGCCTGAAACCGACCATTCCATTCAAACTACACCCGGAGACAAACCGCATGGACATGCAAGCCCCCTTCTCACGCACCAACCGCCGCGCGGCCCTGGCCGCCATCGCTGCCTTTGGCGCCAGCCCGCTCATCGGCGCCCATGCCCAGGAGCGCAAGTACCCCAGCAAGCCCGTGACCATCGTCGTGCCGTACTCGGCCGGCGGCGGCACCGACATCGTGGGCCGCCTCATGGCGCAGCGCCTGTCCGAGGTCTGGGGCCAGTCGGTGATCGTGGACAACCGCACCGGCGCCAACGGCGTGATCGGTTCGAGCTACGTCGCCAAGGCCGCGCCCGACGGCCACACCCTGCTGCTGGTGGTGGGCTCGCACGCCATCAACCCCGTGCTCATGAAGAGCCTGCCCTACGACACGGCCAAGGCCTTCACCCCGGTGACCAACATCGCCAACTCGCCCATGGTGCTGGTGGTGGCGGCCGATGGCCCCTACAAGCAGCTGCCCGACCTGCTCAAGGTGGCGCGCGAGAAGGAGGTCGCCGTGGGCTACTCGGAAGGCCAGACGCGCCTGACCGGCGAGCTCATCCGCCAGTCGGGCAACCTGCAGATCACGGGCGTGCCCTACAAGGGCGGCGCGCCCATTATGGTGGACATCATCGGCGGCCACCTGCCGGCCGGTGTGACCAGCGTGCTCACGGCCTTGCCGCACATCCACTCGGGCAAGCTGCGCGTGGTGGGCGTGGCGGCCGAGCAGCGCATGGGCATCTTCCCCGAGGCCATGACCTTCAAGGAGGCGGGCCTGGCCGGCGTGCAGTCGCTCAATTGGTACGGCATGTTCGGCCCGGCCGGCCTGCCCGACGCGGTGGTCGAGCGCATCAACCAGGACCTGCGCAAGGTGGCGGCCGACCCGGCCGTGACCAAGCAGATGCAGGATCAGGGCGCCAGCATCGTGCTCACGCCGCCCGCGGAGTTCCGCCGCTTCGTGGAGGGCGAGACCCGCAAGTGGGCCCAGGTGGCCCAGCGTGGCGGTATCAGCGCCGAGTAAGGCCGACAACGCCACGTGCCCGCACCATGCGCCACCAGAGCGCAGGGCACGTTGGCCTTTTTAAAAAAACCAAGGAGACAAAATCATGACGAATCGACTGCTGTCGCGGCGCGCCGCCGCTGGCCTGGCCGCGCTGTGCCTGCTGACCGGGCCAGCCCTGGCCCAGGATTACCCGAACAAACCCATCCGCCTCATCGTGCCCTTTGCGCCGGGCGGCGTGACCGACACCGGCGCCCGCGTGGTGGCCGAGCGCCTGGGGGCCCGCCTGGGCCAGCAGGTGGTGGTGGACAACCGGCCCGGCGCCTCGGGCAACATCGGCACGCAGATGGGCGCCACAGCGGCGCCCGATGGCTACACCCTGGTCGTCGGCTTCGACGGCACCATGGTCATCAACCCCCATGTGTTCGCCAAGGTGCCCTTCGATACGCTCAAGGATTTCGCACCGGTCAGCAAGATCGGCGATGCGGCGCTGGTCATCGTCACCCACCCCTCGGTGCCGGCCAAGGACTTCGCGGCGCTGGTCGCGCATTCCAAGGCCACCGAGGGCGGCATCTCCTATGGCAGCGCGGGCACGGGCAGCACGCCGCACCTGGCGGGCGAGCTGCTGCGCGTGCGCACGGGCGCGAAGTTCGTGCACGTGCCCTACAAGGGTGGCGGCCAGGCCCTGGCCGACGTGGTGGGCGGCTCGCTGCCCATGCTCTACACCGCCGTGGCGGGCGCCTACCCCTTCATCCAGCGCGGCCAGGTGCAGGCCATCGCGGTGTCCACCGCGCAGCGCCTGCCCTCGCTGTCGGCCGTGCCCACGGTGGCCGAGTCGGGCGTGCCGGGCTTCGAAGTGAATTCGTGGATCGGCATCCTTGCGCCCGCGAAGACGCCCACGGCCATCGTCGAGCGCCTGCAGCGCGAGCTCAATGCCGTGGTGCAGTCGCCCGACATCAAGGAGCGCCTGGCGTCTCTGGGCATCGTCGCCTCGGGCAACACGCCGGCCCAGTTCCGCAGCGAGATCGAGGCCGACCTGCGCAAGTACGGCGAGGTGGTGAAGGCGGCCAACATCCGCGCCGAATGAGCGCTCAGAAGCGGTAGAGGAAGCCGGCCGTCACGGCCGGCTGGCTGCTGCGGTTGACCAGCGGGCTGTCCTTGATGGCGCTGCCCAGGCGTGTGGCGCTCACGTCCACGAACATCCACTGCCGCGGCGCCAGCGTGTAGCCCACGCGCACGCCGGCCTGCAGGTTCACGGTGGAGCTGCCCTCGTAGGCCGGGCGGCCCAGCCGGGCCTCGCTGGCCTGCACGCCGTAGTAGTAGTCCACCGTCTTGCGGTCCTGCTGCTGCAGCGCCAGGCGTGGCGTCACATCCCAGGCGCCCAGCTGGAAGCGGCGCTCGGCCTTGAGCGTGAACTGGCGCCCCTTGCTGTGGCCCGAGGCATCGGCCAGCAGCTCGGCCGAGAGCTGTACCGGCCCCGTGTCCCAGGTCGCGGCGGCGCCCAGCCACAGGCTGCCCTTGCGTTCGTGCATGCCGGCCAGCCAGGGCGAGTCCTCGGCCTCGTAGCCCTCGAAGCCGAAGCGCGAGCGCAGCCGCAGGCCCACGGGTCCCGCCAAGGGCAGCTTGAAATCCACCCCGGGGCCGGCAATGCTGATCCAGCGGTTCTCGTAGGTCAGCAGGGGCAGCGGCTGCAGCTTGTCGTCGAAATCGCGGTAGGGCTTGCGGTCGGCGCTGACGGCCAGACCCAGGCCCCAGGTGGAGGCACCTGCCTCCTGCGCCTGGGCACTGGCAGGCGCCAGCAAGGGCAGCGTGGCGGCCAGTGCCGCCAGGAGGCGGATGGATGGATGCGGGAGGCGAAGCGTCATGGTCTCAAGTTCCACAGGAAGAATGGGATGCGGGGCAGGGCGGACCTGCGTGGACAGGGGGCCGCCGCGGTGGTAGCTTTGCCGCGGCAGGCCGGTGGACTGTAGGAAGGCTTTCTTAGCCTGCCGTTAGCCACCCTGCATGGCGCTGCTCACGGCCGGCTAAGAATCCCGCGCTAGGCTTGCGCTGCCCCATTTCCCTCAAGGAGACCCCCGTTGCGCGCATTGCTGGTGGAAGACGACGACATGATCGGGCGCGGCCTCACGCATGCGCTCAAGGGTGCGGGCTGGTCGGTGGACTGGGTGCGCAATGGCGAGCTGGCCCACAGCGCCCTGGCCGACGGCGACTACAGCTGCGTGCTGCTGGACCTGGGCCTGCCCGGGCTGGACGGCACCGAGGTGCTGCGCCGTGCGCGGGCACGCGGCGACCTCACGCCGGTGGTGGTGCTCACGGCGCGCGACGGGGTCGAGGACCGCGTGAACGGGCTCGATACCGGGGCCGACGACTACCTGCTCAAGCCCTTCGAGATGAGCGAGCTGCTGGCGCGCATGCGCGCCGTGGTGCGCCGGCGCAGCGGTGCCGCCCAGTCGCTGCTGGGCAACGGCGCCGTGCAACTGGACCTGGCCACGCGCGAGGTGCTGCAGGATGGTGTGCGCGGCGCCCTTACGGCACGCGAATTCGCCCTGCTGCATGCGCTGCTGGAGCGGCCCGGGGCCATCCTCTCGCGCGAGCAGCTCGAAAACCGCATCTACGGCTGGGGCGAGGAGGTCAGCAGCAATGCCGTGGACGTGCTCATCCACGGCATGCGCCGCAAGCTCGGGCCCGACGCCATCCGCAACGTGCGCGGCCTGGGCTGGCGGGTGGCGGCACCATGACGGGCGCAGCGCCCGAGGCGGCGCCCCGCTGGTACCGCCCGCGCTCGCTGCGCGGGCAGATCGTGCTCTGGCTGGCCCCGTGGGTGCTGGCGGGTGCCGTGGTGGCGGGCGGGGCCTTCTGGGCCAGCTACAGCGCGCTCATCCACACCTTCATGCAGTACCAGATGGAGATACTGGCGCGTTCGCACCTGGCCGGCGGGCCGGTGCGGGCAGGCCCGGCGGAGGCTGCGGCCGAGCCGCTGCCCCCGCTCAGCCGCACCCACATCGTGGAATGGGGTGCCTTCGTCGTGCAGGTCTGGTCGGCCGATGGGCGTTTGCTCGCCACCTCCGGCCCGGACATCAGCGTGCCCCTGCAGGCTGCTCCCGGCCACCAGCGCCTGCGCACCGGCGATGCCTGGGCACCCGGCTGGCGCACCTACACCACGCCGCTGGCCGGCCCCGGGCAGCACCGCGTGCAGGTGCTGCAAAGCGAGCAGTTCCTGCAGGAGGAGGTGGCCGTGCGCACCCTGTACGCCATCGTGCCCCTGGCCTTGCTGGTGCCTGCGCTGCTGTTCACGCTGTGGCGCGTGGTGGGCCGCGCGTCGCGCTCGCTGCGCGCCGTGGCCGACGAGGTGGCCCAGCGCAACGACCGCAGCCTGGGCGCCATCCCCATGGGCCGCGTGCCTGAGGAGATCGTGCCCCTGGTCGGCTCGTTCAATGCCCTGCTCGGGCGGCTGGACGAGGCCTTTGCCGCCCAGCGCCGCTTTGTGCAGGACGCCGCGCACGAGCTGCGCACCCCCATGGCCGCCATGGCGCTGCAGATGGAGAACCTGCAGCCCTTGCTGCCCGCGGGCGAGGCTCAGCAGCAGTTTGCCCAGCTCGATGCCGGCATGCGCCGCGCCCGGCACCTGATCGGCCAGCTGCTGCGGCTCTCGCGCCAGGAGGCGCCGGCCTCCACGGGGCTGGCGGCTGAGCCGGTGGACATCACGGCGCTGCTGCGCGAGAGCGTGGGCCAGCTCATGCCGCTGGCGGACCAGCGGCGCATCGAGGTGGGTTTCAGCGGCACCTGCGCCGTGCAGGTCGAGGCCGTGGCCAGCGACCTGCGCAGCGTGTTCGACAACCTGTTGGACAACGCGCTGCGCTACACGCCCGAAGGCGGCAGCGTCGAGGTGCGCCTGCATGCACTGGGCGAGGGGCCGGTGGTGGACATCGTCGACACCGGGCCCGGTATTCCACCCGAGCTGCTGGAGCGGGTGTTCGACCGCTTCTTTCGCGTGCCTGGTGCCGCGGCCGACGGCAGCGGCCTGGGCCTGGCCATCACCCGGGCGACGGCGCTGCGCCATGGGCTGCGGGTGGAGTTGCGGGCGCGGGACGACGGTGCAACGGGCCTGGTGGCAAGGGTGCACCTTGCTCATGCTGGCGTAAGTGAGGGCTAATGCGGGGCTGAGTCGCGCTTCCTAGAGTGGATGGACTTCCATCCTCCCCAAGGTTTTTGCGATGACGACACGCTTCTTCTCTTCCCCCGCCCTGGCCTGGTCCTGGGCCTTTCTGGCCCTGTCTGCGCTGGCCATCGGCCTGTTTTCGCTGCGCTACGCGCTGCCCGGCATGCCCTTCCCGTCGGACCTGCCCAGCCTGGAGCGCTGGCCAAAGCCCTTTGTCGTGCATGCGGTCAGCGCCTCGCTGGCGCTGATGCTGGGGCCGCTGCAGTTCGTGCCGGCATGGCGCAGCCGGTTTCCCGCGCTGCACCGCTGGGTGGGGCGAGCCTATGTGCTGTCCATCGCGGTCGCCTGGCTGAGCTCGCTCCCCCTGGCATGGGACGCGATGTCAGGGTGGGTGGCGGCCCTGGGCTTCTTCGCACTGGGCGCCGCATGGATCGTGACCACCGGTATGGGCCTGGCGTTCGCCTTGCAGCGGCGCTTTGCCGAGCACCGGCGCTGGATGCTGCGCAGCTTTGCGCTCACGACGGCTGCCATCACGCTGCGCATCTACCTGGGCGCCAGCATGGCAGCCGACATCGACGAAGCGCTGACCTATCCCTTCATCGCCTGGCTGTGCTGGGTGCCCAATGCCCTGGCCGCAGAGTGGTATCTGCGGCGCAAGGATCCAAAGCAGCGCCCCCAGACGCTGCGATTCCAGTAAGGGTCAGCGCACGCGCATGCCCGGCGTGGCGCCCGGCCAGGGGTTGAGCACGTAGATGCCGGGGTTGGCCTTCTCGTCGCCATGGCTGGCGGCCAGCACCATGCCTTCGGAGACGCCGAACTTCATCTTGCGCGGTGCCAGGTTGGCCACCATCACCGTGTGCTTGCCGATCAGGTCGGCTGGCTGGTAGGCGCTGGCGATGCCGCTGAAGACGTTGCGCGTGCGGCCTTCGCCCACGTCCAGCGTCAGGCGCAGCAGCTTGGTCGAGCCTTCGACGGGCTCGCAGTTCACGATCAGCGCGATGCGCAGGTCGATCTTGGTGAAGTCGTCGATGCCGATCGTGGGCGCGAGTTCTTCGCCGCCGGGCGCCGCCACTTCGGGGGCTGCAGCCACGGGCTGGGCGGGCGCTTCGAACAGCGCGTCGAGCTGCTCGGGTGCCACGCGCTGCATCAGGTGCTGGTAGGGGGCGATGGCCTGCACGTCGCCGGCCACGGCCCAGCGCTGCATGTCGCTGCCGACAAAGGCTTCCACCGCACGGGCCAGGCCCGGCAGCACGGGCGCCAGGTAGCGCGTGAGCACGGCAAAGGCGTTGATCAGCACCGAGCACACCTGGTGCAGGGCCTCGTTGTTGGCGGCATCCTTGGCCAGGTCCCAGGGCTTGTTCTGGTCCACGTAGGCGTTGACCTTGTCGGCCAGCAGCATGATCTCGCGCGTGGCCTTGCCGAACTCGCGCGCCTCGTACATCTGCGCCAGGGCGTCGCCCGCGCCGCGGATCTCGGCCAGCAGGGCCGCACCGTCGGTGCCGAACTGCGTGGTCAGCTTGCCGTCGAAGCGCTTGGTCAGGAAGCCCGCCGCACGGCTGGCGATGTTCACGTACTTGCCGATCAGGTCGCTGTTCACGCGCGCCATGAAGTCGTCGGCGTTGAAGTCGATGTCCTCGTTGCGGTTGGACAGCTTGGCCGCCAGGTAGTAGCGCAGCCACTCGGGGTTCATCTTCAGGCCCAGGTACTTGAGCGGGTCCAGCCCGGTGCCGCGGCTCTTGCTCATCTTCTCGCCGTTGTTCACGGTGAGGAAGCCGTGCACGAACACGTTGTCGGGCGTCTTGCGGCCGCTGAAATGCAGCATCGCAGGCCAGAACAGCGTGTGGAAGGTGACGATGTCCTTGCCGATGAAATGGTACTGCTCCAGGGCCGGGTCGGCCATGTAGGCGTCGTAGCTCTCGCCGCGCTTTTCCAGGAGGTTCTTGAGCGAGGCCAGGTAGCCCACCGGCGCATCGAGCCAGACGTAGAAGTACTTGCCCGGTGCATCGGGGATCTCGATGCCGAAGTAGGGTGCGTCGCGCGAGATGTCCCAGTCGCCCAGGCCTTCGCTGATCGTGCCGTCCGGGTTGGTGCGGACGGTGAACCACTCCTTGATCTTGTTGGCCACCTCGGGCTGCAGTTTGCCGTCCTGGGTCCAGCGCTCCAGGAACTCCACGCAGCGCGGGTCCGAGAGCTTGAAGAAGAAGTGCTCCGAGCTCTTGAGCTCGGGCTTCACTCCCGACAGGGCCGAGAACGGGTTGATCAGGTCGGTGGGCGCGTACACCGAGCCGCAGACCTCGCAGTTGTCGCCGTACTGGTCCTTGGCGTGGCACTTGGGGCACTCGCCCTTGATGAAGCGGTCGGGCAGGAACATGTTCTTCTCGGGGTCGAAGAACTGCTCGATGGTGCGGGTCTCGATCAGCGAACCGTCGGCGCGGTCGCGCAGGTCGCGGTAGATCTGGCGTGCCAGCTCGTGGTTTTCCGGGCCGTCGGTGCTGTGCCAGTTGTCGAAGCTGATGTGAAAACCGTCCAGGTACTGCTTGCGGCCGGCCGCGATGTCGGCGACGAACTGCTGGGGCGTCTTGCCGGCCTTCTCGGCCGCGATCATGATGGGTGCGCCGTGCGTGTCGTCGGCACCCACAAAGTTCACCGCGTTGCCCTGCATGCGCTGGAACCGCACCCAGATGTCGGCCTGGATGTATTCCATGATGTGGCCGATATGGAAGTTGCCGTTGGCATACGGCAGGGCGGTGGTGACGAAGAGCTTGCGTGCGGATGACGTCATGGGTCGTACTTTCTCAGGCGGAACCCATGATTTTAGGCGTTTGGAGCGGCCCGCCGCCGGCTGGGGGCAGATGCCACAATGCCAGGCTCAAGAACAACGGGGGAGACGGGCATGGCCAAGATGCGCTGGGGCAGGCTGGGAGGGGGATTGGGGATTGTGGTGCTGGCGGGCGCGGCCTACCTGGCCTGGTGGCCGGTGCCCATCGCGCCGGTGGCCTGGACGGCGCCTGCGGCGCCCGGCTACCAGGGCGTGCATGCCCCCAACCAGCGCCTGGCGGGGCTGCGCATGATCGACCTGAAGGGCGAGATCGGCCCCGAGCACATTGCCCTGGGCCGTGACGGCAGGCTCTACGCCGCCGTGCTGAGCGGCAATATCCTGCGCATGAACCCCGATGGCTCGGACCAGCAGGTGTTCGCCAACACCGGCGGGCGCGTGCTGGGCTTCGACTTCGACGCGGCGGGTCATTTGATCGCGGCCGATGCGGTCAAGGGCCTGCTGTCCATCGCCCCCGATGGCAAGGTGAGCCTGCTCACCGACCAGGTGGGCGCGGGCGACCCCATCCGCTACGCCGATGGCGTGGTGGTGGCGAAAAGCGGCAGGATGTACCTGAGCGATGCCTCCACCCGATTTGCGCCCAAGGACTGGGGCGGCACCTTCGAGGCCAGCGTGCTCGACATCCTGGAGCAGGCCAGCACCGGCCGCGTGCTCGAATACGACCCCGCCACCCGCGTTACGCGCGTGGTGGCCCGCGGCATCAGCTTTGCCAACGGCGTGGCGCTGAGCCAGGACGAAAAGAGCCTGTTCGTCAACGAGACCGGCAAGTACCGGGTGTGGAAGATCGCGGTGGACGCGAATGCCCTGGATATTGGCAACGCACCTGCGGCCGCGCAGGCGCGGGTGTTGCTCGACAACCTGCCCGGCTACCCGGACAACCTGATGCGCGGGCAGGACGGCCGGATCTGGCTGGGTTTTGCCAAGCCACGCGGCGCCGCCATCGACAACATGGCCGGCAAGCCCTGGCTGCGCAGCCTGACGCTGCGCCTGCCGCGTGTGCTGTGGCCGATTCCCCAGCCCTATGGCCATGTGATCGCCTTCACCGACGACGGCCAGGTCGTGGCCGACCTGCAGGACCCGGCGGGCGCCTACCCCGAGACCACGGCCATCACCGAGACGGCGGACCGGCTGTATGTGCAAAGCCTGCATGCCAAGGGCCTGGGCTGGCTGCCCAAGGATGTGCTCAAGGCTCCGTAGGCTCGGTGTCCGTCGTGTGGAATCGGGTCTGCACCTCGGCGCCGGTGTCGGTCCAGCCGAAGAATTTGCAGACCTCGGCGCGCATGGCCAGCGTGTCCTCGCGGCCCAGGGCCATGAGTTCGCGCGTGTAGCCCGACTCGAACAGCAGGTAGCTGGCCAGGGCCGCGCCGCGCACGTCGGCCATGTTGGAGGTGACGCCCAGGGCGCCCAGCATGGCGCGCACGGGCGTGGGCAGGTTGCCCACATGCCGGGCGGCCACGGCGTCCAGGCGCTGCGAGGGGGCGATCACCAAGAGCTCGATGGGGCGCAGGGCGCTCTTGGCGCGCACCTCGGGCGGGATCAGCGAGAGTGTCTGGTTCACGCGCTGCACGCGCTCCACGTCCACCGAGAGTGCATCGAGGAAGATGTTGGACAGCGCATGCCCCGCGATCTGTGCGAGCGAGGGGTAGGTCGGTGTGGGGTTGGCCGAGGCGTCGCCCTTGGGCTCGTGCATGCGGCCGGCGCCCACCACCAGGATGCGCTCGGCTCCGAGGTGGATGGCCGGCGCGATGGGCGCCGACTGGCGCATGGAGCCGTCGCCGAAGAACTCCATGTGGTCGCCCATGCTGATGGCCTTGGCCGGAAACACGAAGGGAATGGCCGAGGAGGCGAGCAGGTGCTCGTGCGTGATGCGGTCGCGCGCCGCCTTGCGCTGCGAGCGCACCCAGGGCTGCAGCGGGGCGTTGGTCTCGAAGAAGGTCACGTGCTCGCCCGAGCTGTAGCTTGACGCCGTGACTGCCAGCGCCGTGAGGTGCCCCTTTTTCAGCAGGCGCGGCAGGCGCACCAGCGGCACCAGCCGCACCAGCAGTTTTTCGAGCGGCGAGTTGTCCAGCAGCGAGCGCGGCCGCATGCGGCGCCAGCGCGCCAGGGCCCAGCCCAGCGACAGCAGCGACAGCCAGCGCGCACCGCTGCGCAGCACGCTCAGCGAGTCGGCGCGGTACACCTGCTGCGCATGGAAATCGCGCCACACGCGGGCGATGCGGCGCACCGCCCGGTCGAAGTTGTCGGCCCCGCAGGCCAGCGCCGCCGCGTTGATGGCACCGGCCGAGGTGCCGGTGATGATGGGAAACGGGTTGGGCTCGTCGCCCGCGCCACAGGCCTGGCGCAGGTCGGCAATGGCTTCGAGCACCCCCACCTGGTAGGCGGCCCGGGCGCCGCCGCCTGTCAGCAGCAGGCCCGTGGCGGGGGCAGAGGGCGGGACGGGGCTGTCGGGTGATTGCATCGGCGGCAAGGCTGTGGATCAGGCCACAGTGTGCTGCGTTGCCCGTGTGCCGCCACTTGGGGAAACCCGCATGGCGACTGGCCTCGGTCAGGCCTTGGTCAGGAGCAGGTTGGCCACGCCCGGGCCTTGCAGCACCGTGATGCCGTTGTCGCGCGCGAAGAGGCGGGCGTTGTCGGAGAGCTGGCCCTGGGTCACCACGTAGATGCCCGTGGCGGCGCCTTCGGCCTGCATGGCGGCATGCAGTTCGCGGATCGGCTCGATGCCATGGGTGGCGGCCTTCCAGCGCCTGGCGCTGACCAGGGTGGCCTGGCCGCCCTTGGCCACGCGCAGGTCCACGGGGCCGGATTTGGGCTTTTCCACCGTGCAGCCATCGCGCACCCAGGCAGCCTCCAGCGCATCGGAAAACTGGCGCCAGGGCATGCTGTTGACGGCACCCAGCATTTCCTCGACCTTGGCCGGGCTCGGCGCCCGGAGCTGGCGCCAGGCCGCGATGCAGCCCACCACGAAGATCGGCAGCGTGCCCACGGCGCCGACATAGGCGTACTCGCGCGGCAGCAGCGCGCCGGCGGCCAGTGCGATCACCCCCACCACCAGGAAGCTGACCCACCAGGGCGAGCGCAGCAGTACGGCGAACAGGGATTTCTCGGCCATCTTGAATTTCACGGGGGGCTTTCGGGAGTCTGTAACAGAGGGGGAAACGCGCATTGTCCCGCACTTACGCGGGGCGGGGCCGAGAGCCTGTTCATAGTCTTTTTGCAGCCGCGTTGGGGCGCAATCGGGATGAGTGGATGCTTCGGATGCGCCGCATGGGCTCATGCCCATGCAAGCAGCCGGGGCGTCCAATCGCCCGATTTCGCCCCAACCCTTCGGGCAAGTGCCTTTTGCCTTCGGCGAAACCTTTGGTTTTCGGGCGGTCTGCGGCGTTGCGGCGCTTGTTGATAGCCGAGCTATCAACTGCGCACCGCGCCTTGCATGCCATCCCGAAAAGGGGCTTGCGCGGCTTCAAAAAGACTATGAACAGGCTCTTAGATAGACTACCCGCCTTACCGGAGTTAATTGATGGCAGTCACCGAACAAGGCCTTCTGGCCGCACTTTCCAGCGTACAAGACCCGCACACGGGCAAGGACTATGTCAGCACGCGTGCGCTGCGCAATGTGCAGATCAGTGGTGGCGACGTGGCCTTCGAGGTGGAACTGGGCTACCCGGCCAAGAGCCTGGTGCCCGAGCTGCGCCGCAGCCTGGTGGCCGCGGCCAAGGGCATGGCCGGGGTGGACAACGTCTCCGTGAACATCACCACCAAGGTGGTGGCCCACGCGGTGCAGCGCGGCGTGCAGCTGCTGCCCCAGGTGAAGAACATCATTGCGGTGGCCTCGGGCAAGGGCGGGGTGGGCAAGAGCACCACGGCCGCCAACCTGGCCCTGGCGCTGGCGGCCGAGGGCGCCAGCGTCGGCGTGCTCGACGCCGACATCTACGGCCCGAGCCAGCCCATGATGCTGGGCATCAGCCGCCGCCCCGAGAGCGAGGACGGCAAGACCATGGAGCCGCTGGAGAACTACGGCGTGCAGGTCATGTCCATTGGCTTCCTGGTCGACCAGGACGAGGCAATGATCTGGCGCGGCCCCATGGCCACGCAGGCGCTGGAGCAGCTGCTGCGCCAGACCAACTGGAAGGACCTCGACTACCTCATCATCGACATGCCGCCCGGTACGGGCGACATCCAGCTCACGCTGTCGCAGCGCGTGCCCATGACGGGCGCGGTGATCGTCACCACGCCGCAGGACATCGCCCTGCTCGACGCCAAGAAGGGCATCAAGATGTTCGAGAAGGTGGGGGTGCCCATCCTGGGCATCGTCGAGAACATGGCCGTGCACGTGTGCAGCAACTGCGGCCATGTGGAGCACATCTTCGGCGCCGATGGCGGCAAGAAGATGGCGGCCGACTACGGCATGGACTACCTGGGCGCGCTGCCGCTGGACATGCAGATCCGCCTGCAGGCCGACAGCGGCAAGCCCACGGTGGTGGCCGACCCCGATGGCGACGTGGCGCAGATCTACAAGAAGGTGGCGCGCACCGTGGCCGTGAAGATCGCCCAGCAGGCCAAGGACTTCTCGTCCAAGTTCCCGACCATCTCGGTCAGCAAGGACACATGAGCGCAGCGTCCCGCGCAGCACGGAGCGGGGCGGGTCTGCGATGAACCTGCTGGCTGCCATGCGCTACCTCGTCTCGCTGGACGAGCACCGCCATTTCGGCCGGGCGGCGCAGGCCTGCCACATCACCCAGCCGGCGCTGTCCAACGCGCTGCGGGCGCTGGAGGAGGAGTTCGGCGTCGTCATCGTGCAGCGCGCGCGCACCTACGTGGGCCTGACCCACGAGGGCGAGGCCGTGCTGGCCACGGCGCAGCGCATGCTGCGCGACAACGAGGTGCTGCGCCAGGAGCTGCGCAGCACCGAAATCGCGCCGCAGGGGCGGCTGCGCATGGCGTCCACGCCCACGGCCGTGCCGATTCTTTCGCGTTTTGCCGCCATGCTGCAGGCGCGCCACCCGGGCATCCTGCCCGTGGTGCTGTCCATGAGCTCGCAGGAGCTCGAACAGCGGCTCGAAGACCTGTCACTGGACCTGGCCGTGGGCTACAGCGAGCGCATGCAGGCCAAGCGCGTGAACCTGCGCTCCTGGCCGCAGTGCAACGAGCACTACTACCTGCTGCGCCGCGCGCGCACGCCCGACCCGGACCGCCTGCGCATCGGCCCCCCCATGCGCTGGAAGGACGCCGGCCAACTGCCGCTGTGCCTGCTCACCCCCGACATGCACAACCGCTTCATCATCGACGAGGCCCTGCGCGAGGCGGGCGCACCCGTGCCGCCGGCCATCGAGACCAATTCGGTGCTCACCCTGGTGCTGTCGGTGCTGTCGGGCGAGGTGTTCAGCGTGCTGCCAGGCGCCATGGTGGCGGCCGCGCGCAGCGAGCGTGGCCTGGAGGCCCTGCCATTGGTCTCGCCCGAGGTGCGCACCCCCATCGGCTTCATGACCCAGCGCGGCCCGCGCGTGTCCCGGGCGCTCGAGGCGGCGCTCGAGCTGCTGGACCTGCCCGAATGGCGTGACCACGTCGCTCAGCACTGTGGAGAGTTGAAGGACTGATCCTCCTTCGAGAGCTTTCCTGCCATCCCTTTGGCTGGGCTGAGACTGATTTCCATTCGCGTCATTCAATTGTTGAATCGCAGCATGTGCCGATTCAATTTGACGCTATCCCTCTCCTGTTCGGACACTCCCGTCCGCGATTGACCGAGGTCAAGAACAACAGCGCTTGCGCACCATCCAAGGAGAGAGAACACATGACAGCTTCATCAGCGGGCGCCGTGCTGGCGCCCGGAGCCATGCCATCCCCCGGGTTCCTCGACAAGGAACGCATCATTGCCGCACCGGGCTTCAACCGGTGGCTGGTGCCGCCGGCCGCCCTGGCCATCCACCTGTGCATCGGCATGGCCTATGGCTTCTCGGTGTTCTGGCTGCCGCTGTCCAAGGCTCTGAGCACGGCCGGCACGGGCGCGGCCTGTGCCAAGGACATGAGCTTCTTCGCCGAGCTGTTCGCCAGCGGCTGCGACTGGCGCGTGGCCACGCTGGGCTGGATGTACACCCTGTTCTTCGTCTTCCTGGGCTGCTCGGCCGCCATCTGGGGCGGCTGGCTGGAGCGTGCCGGCCCGCGCAAGGCCGGCGTGGTCTCGGCCGTGTGCTGGTGCGGCGGCATGCTGCTGTCGGCACTGGGCATCCACCTGCACCAGTTCTGGCTCATGATCCTGGGCTCGGGCGTGATCGGGGGCATCGGGCTGGGGCTTGGGTACATCTCGCCCGTGTCCACGCTGATCAAGTGGTTCCCCGACCGGCGCGGCATGGCCACCGGCATGGCCATCATGGGCTTTGGCGGCGGCGCGATGATCGGCTCGCCCCTGGCCGTGGACCTGATGAAGCACTTTTCCAGCCCCACCGATGTGGGCGTGATGCAGACCTTCGTGGTCATGGCGCTGGTGTACTTCGTGTTCATGATGGCCGGTGCCCTGGGCTACCGCGTGCCGCCCACGGGCTGGAAGCCTGCCGGCTGGACGCCGCCGCCCCCTTCGGCCAATGCCATGATCACCCAGCGCCACGTGCACGTGAAGCGCGTCTGGGGCATCCCCCAGTTCTGGCTGATCTGGATCGTGCTGTGCATGAATGTGAGCGCCGGTATCGGCGTGATCGGCATGGCCTCGCCCATGCTGCAGGAGGTCTTCGGCGGCGGCCTGATCGGCGTGTCGCAGAAGTTCGGCGAGCTCGACAAGACCCAGCTGGCGGCCATCGCGGCCGTGGCGGGCGGCTTCACGGCGCTGCTGTCGCTGTTCAACATCGGCGGCCGCTTCTTCTGGGCCAGCCTGTCCGACAAGTTCGGCCGCAAGATGACCTACGTGATCTTCTTCGTGCTGGGCGGCCTGATGTACGCCAGCATCCCGAGCTCGGCCGGTGCGGGCAGCAAACTCCTGTTCGTGGGCGCCTTCTGCGTGATCCTGTCGATGTACGGCGGCGGCTTCGCCACGGTGCCGGCCTACCTGGCCGACCTGTTCGGCACGCAGTTCGTGGGCGCCATCCATGGCCGCCTGCTGACGGCCTGGGCCACAGCCGGCATCCTGGGCCCGGTGGTCGTGAACTACATGCGTGAATACCAGCTGGGCCTGGGCCTGCCGCGCGAACAGGTGTACAACCAGACCATGTACATCCTCGTGGGCATGCTGGTCATCGGCCTGATCGCCAACCTCATGGTGCGCCCGCTGGCCGACAAGTGGTTCATGAGCGACGAGGAACTGGCGCACGAGAAGAAGCTGGCCCACGAGAAGAGTGTGGCGGCCGAAGTGGGCGGTGGCCCGAGCAGCGGCGGCACGACCAGCCCGGCGCTGGTGGCCTTCGCCTGGCTGGCCGTGGGCCTGCCGCTGATCTGGGGCATCTACAAGACCCTGGTGAGCGCCGCCAAGTTCTTCCAGTAAAGGCATTGGATGGCATGGGGCGGGGCCTGGCGGACCACGCCGCCGCCGCCATGTCCATGCCCCCCGCAGGGCGGGGGGCCGGGAACGCCCGGCGCGTGGCACAGTCCAACCGGAGGCAGCTCCCGCCCAGGAGACCATGATGAAGCAAGAAAAGATCGAGTTCTACAAAGGCCCGGCCGGTGGCTGGGGTGCGCTCAACAGCGTCAAGAATGCGCTGCTGCGCCAGGACATTCCCCTGAAGGGCGCCAAGACACTGCTCTCGGCCAACCAGCCCGATGGTTTCGACTGCCCCGGCTGCGCCTGGCCCGACCGCAACCATGCCTCCACCTTCGAATTCTGCGAGAACGGCGTCAAGGCCGTGGCCGCCGAAGCCACGGCCCGGCGCGCCGGCCCCAGCCTGTTCGCCCAGTACACGGTGGCCGAGCTGGCCGAGCAGAGCGATTTCTGGCTCGAAGACCAGGGCCGGCTGACCCAGCCCATGGTCTACCACGCGCCCAGCGACCAGTACCGCCCGATCGCGTGGGACGATGCCTTCGCGCTGATCGCGCGCCACCTGAACGCGCTGCCCGACCCCAACCAGGCCATCTTCTACACCTCGGGCCGGGCCAGCAACGAGGCCGCCTTTCTGTACCAGCTGTTCGTGCGCCAGTACGGCACGAACAACTTCCCCGACTGCTCCAACATGTGCCACGAGCCCAGCGGCAGCGGCATGCGCCCGCAGATCGGCGTGGGCAAGGGCACGGTGACCCTGCACGACTTCGAGTGCGCCGACGCGATCTTCATCTTCGGCCAGAACCCGGGCACCAACCACCCGCGCATGCTCGGCGAGCTGCGCGAGGCGCACAAGCGCGGCGCGCGCATTGTGAGCTTCAATCCGCTGCGCGAGCGCGGGCTGGAGCGCTTTGCCGATCCGCAGGACAAGCTGGAGATGGCCACCCTGGGCTCCACGCCCATCAGCACGCACTACTTCCAGCTGCGCGTGGGCGGCGACCTGCCGGCCGTCAAGGGCATGATGAAGCATGTGCTGGAGCAGGAGGACGCCCGCGGCGGCGTGCTCGACCACGCCTTCATCGCCGAGCACACCACCGGCTTCGACGCCCTGGCGGCCGACTTGCGCGACGAGTCATGGGGACTGCTGGAGCAGGAGTCGGGCCTGACCGAGGCGCAGATGCGCTCGGCCGCCGACATCTACATCGGCGCCAAGAGCGTGATTGCTTGCTGGGGCATGGGCATCACCCAGCACAAGCACGCGGTGGCCACCATCCAGGGCATCGTCAGCCTGCTCATGATGCGCGGCAACATCGGCAGGGAGGGCGCGGGCCCCTGCCCGGTGCGCGGCCACAGCAACGTGCAGGGCGACCGCACCATGGGCATCTGGGAGAAGCCCCCGGCGGCGCTGCTCGACCGGCTGCGCGACGTGTTCGGCTTCGAGCCGCCGCGCAAGAACGGCGTGGACACGGTGGAGGCCATCCGCCAGATGCTGGACGGCAAGGGCAAGGTGTTCTTCGCCCTGGGCGGCAACTTCGCCGCCGCCACCCCCGACACCTACGAGACCTGGAAGGCGCTGCAGCGCTGCGACCTCACGGTGCACGTGACCACCAAGCTCAACCGCAGCCACATCGTGCACGGCAAGGAGGCGCTGATCCTGCCCTGCCTGGGCCGCACCGAGATCGACGTGCAGGCCGGCGGCCCGCAGGGCGTGACGGTGGAGGACTCGATGAGCATGGTGCACATCT
The DNA here is from genome assembly GCF_058783375.1 of Acidovorax sp. FW305-C-20-28. Lineage (NCBI taxonomy): Bacteria > Pseudomonadati > Pseudomonadota > Betaproteobacteria > Burkholderiales > Comamonadaceae > Acidovorax > Acidovorax sp. FW305-C-20-28. The sequence goes on from NZ_JBYSYM010000005.1 coordinate 218,807, forward strand.
CGGTGGGCATCAACCCGCCTGCCTCCGAGCACCTGCTGTCCGAGCCGGCCATCGTGGCACGGCTCGCCGCGGCCACGCTGGGCGCGCGCAGCAATGTGCCCTGGCTCTGGCTGGTGGAGGACTATGCGCGCATCCGCGACCAGATCGAAAAGGTCTTCCCCGACTTCAAGGACTTCAACCGGCGCGTGGCCGTGCCTGGCGGCTTTCGCCTGCGCAACACGGCCAGCGAGCGCGTCTGGGCCACGGCCTCGGGCAAGGCCAGCTTCCATGCCCATGCCGTGCCGCGTGACACGCCCTCGCACATCGCGCGCGAACGCTACAAGGACGCGGTGGTGTTCACGCTGCTGACCACGCGCTCGCACGACCAGTACAACACCACCATCTATGGCATGGACGACCGCTACCGCGGCGTCTACGGCCAGCGCCGTGTGGTGTTCATCAACGACAAGGACATCCGCGCCCTGGGCATGCAGGATGGCGACTGGGTCGACATCCAGACCGTGTGGAGCGACGGCCAGGAGCGCCGTGCCGAGCGCTTCAAGCTCGTGGCCTACGACATTCCGCGCGGCAACCTCGCGGCCTACTACCCCGAGACGAATCCGCTGGTGCCGCTGTCGGCCGTGGCCGATACGGCGGGCACGCCCACCTCCAAGTCCATCCCGGTGCTGCTGTTGCCGCACGTGCCGGGCGGAGCGGCCCTGGCGGGCGCCGCGGTGGCGGCGCAGGCCGAGGCGCCATGAGCGCAGTGCAGGAAACCCTGGCCTGCGCCATCCTGCGTGCGCTGGCCGAAGAATCGGGCGGCCAGGATGGGGTGGTGGCGCCCGGCGTGTCGCTGCCGCGCCTGGGCAAGCGCCTGGGGCAGGGCGTGAGCGTGCTCCTGCGCGAGCTCACGCTGATGAGCGATGCCGCCGTGGGCGGCCAGCGCGGCCCCGGCTGGGTGCGCGTGGAGCAGGCCGGCGAGCGCTGGGTGGCCCACCTGACCGACGCCGGCCGCGCCGTGGCGCGGGAACTGCCGGCGGCGGGGGAGGAGGCCTCGTGAGCGCGCAGCCGTTCTCCCTGCCCGACGGCGAGGCCGATGTGGCCCTGGAGCTGCCGGCGCTGGCCCAGCGGCCCGTGCGGGTGTTCGGTGAGGCCGGCGTGCCGCAGGACGGGGCCCTGCGCTCCGATACCCTGGCGGCGGAGATTCCCGTGGCGCTGGTGTTCAACGGCGTCTCGCACGCGGTGATGATGGCCACGCCCGAGCACCTCGAAGATTTTGCACTCGGCTTTGCGCTGAGCGAGGGCATCCTCGACCACGCGCAGGACTGCCGCAGCAGCACGCTGCAGCTGGCGGACGCCAGTGCCGCGCACCTGCCGCCCGGCGTGCCGGGGGTCGAGGTGCACCTGGAGATCTCGGCGCGCAGCTTCGAGCGCCTCAAGGACCGGCGCCGCAGCATGGCCGGCCGCACGGGCTGCGGCGTGTGCGGTGTGGAGAGCTTTGCCGCGCTCGACCTGGCGCCCGAGCGCCTGCCAGCGCGCGACTGGATCGGGCGCGTGGACCTGCCCACGGTGCTGAGCGCCTTTGCCGATCTCAAGGCGCTGCAGCCGCACAACGCGCAGTCGGGTTCGCTGCATGCCGCCGGCTGGGCCACGCTGGACGGGCGCCTGGCCCGGGTCTGCGAAGACGTGGGCCGGCACAACGCCCTGGACAAGCTCATCGGCTGGCTGTCGCGCAGCGCTCGCCTGGGCGAGCCCGGCTTTGTTGTGCTCAGCAGCCGGGGCAGCCACGAACTGGTGCGCAAGTGCGCGCGCGTGGGCCTGTCGGCGCTGGCCACCATCTCGGCCCCCACGGCCACCGGCGTGCAGGTGGCCGAGCTCGCAGGCCTGCGTCTGTGGGGCCTGTGCCGCGCGCCGCGTGCGGTGCTGTATGCGCCAGGGGCGCAGGCAGCCGGGTAAAACCCGGGCCCCGCGGCCTGTGCGGGTGCCCGGTTGCGGGGTACAGTCGGGCCATGTTCCAGCGCCCCACCCTCGAAGTCGCCGTCACCATGCGCCGCGAGCGCCTGGACAACCGCTGGCAGCCCTGGCGCTGGGTGCTCGACGATGTGGTGCCCGCCCAAGCCGCCTTCGGCGGGGCTCCGCGCCTGCTGCGCGAGGACGCGGACCAAGCCCTGTGGCTGTTCCCGGGCTTGGTGGTCGAGCTGTTCAAGGACGATGGCGAGGGTTACCACCTGAACCTCTCGGCACCCGCGCCCTGCTGGTTCGTGCTGTGGCGCCTGGACGAAGACGGCACCGGGAGCGAGCCGCTGGCCCGCCCCGTGGCTGTGAGCCTGAGCTACCACGATGCCGGCCGCTGGCTCGATGCCCAGGAAACGGTGGAGCAGGTGCCCGCGCCGCCGGAGGTGCTGGCGCTGCTGCAGGCCTTTGTCGACGCGCACTACGCGCCCGAGCCCAAGCGCCGCCGGCGGCCCGACAGCTTCCAGTCGCTGACCGACCGCTTCGGCAACCCGGCATCGGTGTCCACCGACAAGCAGCGCGGTGGCCGGGGCGGGCCGCAGCATGGCTGACGGCTTTCTCGCGCGCTGGTCGCGCCGCAAGCAAGAGGTGGCGGCAGGCCGGACCGAGCAGGAGTCGGAACTTCCGCCCGCGCCCGAGGTGCAGGCATCGCCGGTGGCCATCCCTGCCGCAGAGCAGCAGCCCGTGCCCGCCGCCGTGGAGCCCGAACCGCCCACCCTGGCCGACGCCCAGGCGCTGACGCCCGCATCCGACTTCAAGCCCTTCATGGGCCGCGGCGTGGCGCCCGAGGTGCGCAACACGGCCATGAAGAAGCTGTTTGCCGACCCCCATTTCAATGCCATGGACGGCCTGGACATCTACATCGATGACTATTCCAAGCCCGACCCGCTGCCCGAAGGCATGCTGCGCCAGATGGCCAGCGCCCATTTCATGGGCTTCTTCGACCACGAAAAAGAGGCCGCCGGCACGCCCGCGCCGGCAATGGCCCAGCAGGATGCTCAGCCTCGGGATGATGCGGAGTCGGCTGCGCCGCCAGACGTGGCACAGTCCGGGGTATGCACCGCCATTCCTAGCTCGCCAGTACTGACTGCAACGCCCCCGCAAGGGGACGGCGCGGCCAGGGTAGCCAGCCATACCGAACATGACCACGCTGATCTGCGATTGCAACCAGACGATGCCCCTCGACGCGAAGGCGTTGGGCGCGGCCCTGCATGAGGATCTGACGCTCCATTCCACGCTGTGCCGGCGCGAGGCCGGCGCCTTCCAGGGCGCCATCCGCACCGGCCAGGAGGTGGTGGTGGCCTGCACCCAGGAACAGCGCCTGTTCGGCGAACTCGGCGCGCAGACCGAAGGCGCGGTTTCGCCGGTGCGCTTCGTGAACATCCGCGAGACCGGGGGCTGGAGCCGTGACGCCCGCGCGGCAGGCCCCAAGATCGCCGCGCTGCTGGCCGCCGCCCGCCTGCCCGAGCCGCCGCCGGTGGCCACCGTCACCTACAAGAGCCAGGGCCGCCTGATGGTCATCGGCCCGCTCGACGCCGCCGAGCAGGCCGCCGCGCTGGTGGCCGATGTGCTCGACGTGACCCTGTTCGCGCAGGGCCCGGGCCAGGCCGGCGGTGCCCAGACGCGGCGCTTTCCCGTGCTGGGGGGGCGCCTCACGGGCCTGTCGGGCTGGCTCGGGGCCTTCGACGTGCAGTGGTCTGCCGACAACCCCATCGACCTGGACCTGTGCACGCGCTGCAATGCCTGTATCGTGGCCTGCCCCGAGAACGCCATCGGCCTGGACTACCAGGTGGACATGTCGGCCTGCGACGCCCACCGCGCCTGCGTGCGCGCCTGCCAGGTGGCCGGTGCCATCGACTTCGGCCGCGAGGCCAGCGTGCAGCAGGAGCGCTTCGACCTGGTGCTGGACCTGCGCCCGGCCACGGCACTGCCCGGCTTCACCCTGCACGCGCTGCCGCAAGGCTACTTCCGCAGCGATGGGCGCGACATGGCCGTGCTGCTCAAGCTGCGCGAGCTGGTGGGTGAGTTCGACAAGCCCCGCTTCTTCGCCTACAAGCAAAAGCTCTGCGCCCACAGCCGCAACGAGACCGTGGGCTGCCATGCCTGCATCGATATCTGCTCGGCCGAGGCCATTTCCAGCGACAAGGGCCGCCAGCAGATCCAGGTCAACCCCCACCTGTGCGTGGGCTGCGGCGCCTGCAGCACGGTCTGCCCCACGGGGGCGCTGTCCTTTGCCTACCCGGGTGCCACGGACCAGGGCGCGCGCTTCAAGACCCTGTTGTCCACCTACGCGGCCGCAGGGGGCAAGGATGCCGTGCTGCTGCTGCACAGCCAGGAACGCGGCCAGGCCCTGGTCGATGCACTGGGCCGCGCTGCCCAGCTGCGGCGTGCCCAGGGGGTGCCTGCCAACGTGATCCCTGTGCCGCTGTGGCACACCGCGAGCACCGGGGTGGACCTGTGGCTCAGCGCGCTGGCCTATGGCGCGTCGCAGGTGCTGGTGCTGGCCACCGAGGAGGAGGCGCCCCAGTACCTGGCCGGCCTGCAGGAGCAGATGGACGTGGCCCAGGCCCTCCTGCACGGGCTGGGCTACACCGGCAGCCACCTGCGGCTGCTGCGTGCGGGCGATGCGTCGGCGCTCGATGCGGCCCTGCAGTCCCTGCATCAGACCCACCAGGTGCTGCCGCCCGTGGCGGCCCGCCATGGCGTGGCCCAGGAAAAGCGCGCCACCCTGGAGCTGGCGCTCGACCACTTCCTGGCCCATGCGCCGCTGCTGAAGGCCGGCCTGCCCGAGGCCATTGCGCTGCCGGCCGCCGGTGCACCGCTGGGCGCCATCACGGTCGACACGAACCGCTGCACGCTGTGCCTGAGCTGCGTGAGCGCCTGCCCCGCAGGGGCGCTGCAGGACAACCCGCAGTTGCCGCAGTTGCGCTTTCTGGAAAAGAACTGCGTGCAGTGCGGCCTGTGCGCCAGCACCTGCCCCGAGGAGGCCATTGCCCTGCAGCCGCGCCTGCTGCTCACACCCGAGCGCGCGCAACTGCGCGTGCTCGCCGAAACCCAGCCCTGGGCCTGTGTGCGCTGCAGCAAACCCTTTGGCACGCTCAAGGCCATCGAAGCCATGCTGGAACGGCTCGCCGGCCACGCCATGTTCCAGGGCGAGGCGCTGGAGCGCCTCAAGATGTGCAGCGACTGCCGCGTGATCGACCTGTATTCCTCCCAACGCGAAGCGAAAGTGACGGACCTGTGAGCGCCACTGCCCCCCTGACCATGGCGGCCAGCGCCGCCCTTGACGAAGAGACCGCGCGCGCCGAACTCTATGGCCTGCTGGCGCAGCTGTACTACAGTGCGCCGCCCGCCGAATTGCTGGCCCAGTTGCGTGTGGCCGTGACCGAGGCGCCGTCCGCTGGCGGCCTGCTCGAAGAGCCCTGGCAGCAGTTGGTGGGCGCCGCCCGGGCGCAGGGCGACGCGGCCATCGCCGCCGAGTTCGAGCGCCTGTTCGGCGGCGTGGGCAAGCCCGAGGTCTTTCTCTACGCCTCCCACCACCTGAGCGGCTTTCTCAATGAAAAGCCGCTGGCACGCCTGCGCAGCGACCTCGACGCGCTGGGCCTGGCACGCAGCGAGGCCATGCCCGAGACCGAGGACCACATTGCCTACCTGTGCGAAGCCATGCGCTACCTGATCGCCGGCGACGACATGGCGGTGTGCAACCTTGCGACACAACGGGACTTTTTTGCCGCCCACCTGCAGCCCTGGGTGCCGGCGCTGTGCGATGGGCTCGAGGCCCACCCCGCAGCGGCCTTCTATGGCGCGCTGGCCCGCTTCACGCGGGCGTTTGCAGCCATCGAGGCCCAGGGCTTCGACATGCTGGAGTGAGCCGGCGCAGGCACGCCGATCCCGAGTGAACCCCTATGGGGCGGACCTCCCCGATTGCGGTGGGGGAAACACTCGCATAGACTGTATGAACGACATTGCATAGCCGCAAGCCCTCCTGGAGACAACGATGCAGGACAGCCAGCCCCAACCCTCTCGTCGCCGCTTCTTTGCGGGTGCCGCCACCGTGGGGGCAGCCGCCGCCGCGGCAGCCGCTCTGCCGCACATCGCGGCGCCCGATGCCAGCGCCCTGGCCGAGCCCGAGCCGGCCCCGCCCGAGCGCGGGGGCGGCTACCGCCTCTCGGCGCACGTCCAGCAGTACTACAAGACCACCCAACTCTGACCGCGGGGCGCACCATGTTGCTCACCAAGAAGTCTTCCCATGCCCGGGAGGGCGCTGCGGCCACCTCCCCGTCCTCTCCCTTCGTCCACAGCCTACAGCGCGGCCTGGCCAAGGCCCTGCCCACCATGGACCGGCGCGCCTTCCTGCGCCGCTCGGGCCTGGGCGTCGGTGTGGGCATCGCCGCCTCGCAGCTCGCGCTGGTCAAGAAGTCCAACGCCGCCGAAGGCGCCAAGGTCGGCCTGGGCGACAGCAAGATCGAGGTGCGCCGCACCATCTGCACCCACTGCTCGGTGGGCTGCGCGGTGGATGCGGTGGTCGAGAACGGCGTCTGGGTGCGCCAGGAGCCGGTGTTCGATTCGCCCATCAACCTGGGCGCGCACTGTGCCAAGGGCGCTGCGCTGCGCGAGCACGGCCATGGCGAGTACCGCCTGCGCTACCCGATGAAGCTGGTCAACGGCAAGTACGAGCGCATCAGCTGGGACACGGCGCTCAATGAGATCACGGCCCGCATGCAGGAGCTGCGCAAGGCCAGCGGACCCGACAGCGTGTACTTCGTGGGCTCGTCCAAGCACAACAACGAGCAGGCCTACCTGCTGCGCAAGTTCGTGAGCTTCTGGGGCACCAACAACTGCGACCACCAGGCGCGCATCTGCCATTCCACCACGGTGGCCGGTGTGGCCAACACCTGGGGCTACGGGGCCATGACCAACTCGTACAACGACATGCAGAACAGCAAGGTCGCGATGTACATCGGCTCCAATGCGGCCGAGGCCCACCCGGTGAGCATGCTGCACATGCTGCACGCCAAGGAGACCGGCTGCAAGATGATCGTGGTGGACCCGCGCTTCACGCGCACGGCGGCCAAGGCCGACGAGTACGTGCGCATCCGCTCGGGCACCGACATCCCCTTCCTGTTCGGCCTGCTGTACCACATCTTCAAGAACGGCTGGGAAGACAAGCAGTACATCAACGACCGTGTCTACGGCATGGACAAGGTGCGCGAGGAGATCCTGGCCAAGTGGACGCCCGACAAGGTCGAGGAGGCCTGCGGCGTCAAGGAGGAGCAGGTGCTCAAGGTGGCCAGCCTGCTCAACGCCCACCGCCCCGGCACCGTGGTCTGGTGCATGGGCCAGACCCAGCACACCATCGGCAACGCCATCGTGCGCGCCTCGTGCATCCTGCAGCTGGCGCTGGGCAACGTGGGCAAGTCCGGCGGCGGTACCAACATCTTCCGCGGGCACGACAACGTGCAGGGCGCCACCGACGTGGGCCCCAACCCCGACTCGCTGCCTGGCTACTACGGCATTGCCGAAGGCGCCTGGAAGCACTTCGCGGCCGTCTGGGGTGTGGACTTCGAGTGGATCAAGGCACGTTACTCCAGCCCGGCCATGATGACCAAGTCGGGCCTCACGGTCTCGCGCTGGATCGACGGCGTGCTCGAGAAGAACGAGCTCATCGACCAGGACGCCAACCTGCGCGGCGTGTTCTTCTGGGGCCATGCGCCCAACTCCCAGACCCGGGGCCTGGAGATGAAGCGCGCCATGGACAAGCTCGACCTGCTCGTCGTGGTCGATCCCTACCCCTCGGCGACTGCTGCCATGGCTGCCATGCCGGGCAAGGCCGAGGACCTCAATCCGAACCGTGCGGTCTATCTGCTGCCTGCGGCCACGCAATTCGAAACCAGTGGTTCATGCACCGCGTCCAACCGCTCACTGCAGTGGCGCGAGAAGGTGATCGAGCCGCTGTGGGAGAGCCGCTCGGACCACATGATCATGTACCAGTTCGCGCAGAAGCTGGGCTTTGACAAGGAGCTGGTCAAGAACTACAAGCTGCAGAAGGTGGGCGGCATGGACGAGCCCGTGATCGAGGACATCCTGCGCGAGATCAACCGCAGCGTCTGGACCATCGGCTACACCGGCCAGAGCCCCGAGCGCCTGAAGGCCCACATGAAGAACATGCACCTGTTCGATGTGAAGACCCTCAAGGCCAAGGGCGGCAAGGACAAGGAGACCGGCTACGACTTCACGGGCGATTACTTCGGCCTGCCCTGGCCCTGCTACGGCACGCCCGAGCTCAAGCACCCCGGTTCGTCCAACCTCTATGACAATTCCAAACATGTCATGGATGGCGGCGGGTGCTTCCGTGCCAACTTCGGCGTGGAAAAGGACGGCCAGAACCTGCTGGCCGAAGACGGCTCGTACTCGCTGGGCTCCGACATCACCACCGGCTACCCCGAGTTCGACCATGTGCTGCTCAAGAAGCTCGGCTGGTGGGACGAACTGACCGATGCCGAGAAGAAGGCCGCCGAGGGCAAGAACTGGAAGACCGACCCCACGGGCGCCATCATCCGCGTGACCATGAAGAACCATGGCTGCCACCCCTTCGGCAATGCCAAGGCACGTGCGGTGGTGTGGAACTTCCCCGACGCCATCCCGCAGCACCGCGAGCCGCTGTACGGCACCCGGCCTGACCTGATGGCCAAGTACCCCACGCACGACGACAAGAAGGCCTTCTGGCGCCTGCCCACGCTCTACAAGAGCGTGCAGGACAAGAACATCGCCGACAAGGTGCACGAGAAGTTCCCGCTGATCCTGACCTCGGGCCGGCTGGTCGAGTACGAGGGCGGTGGCGAGGAAACGCGTTCCAACCCCTGGCTGGCCGAGCTGCAGCAGGAGTCCTTCGTAGAGATCCACCCCAAGACCGCGGGCGAGCGCGGCGTGCGCAATGGCGAACGGGTGTGGCTCAGCTCGCCCACGGGCGCGCGCATCAACGTGCAGGCGCTGGTGACCGAGCGCGTGGCGCCCGACACGGTGTGGATGCCGTTCCACTTCTCGGGCCACTGGCAGGGGGCGGACATGCTCGCCCACTACCCCAAGGGCGCGGCCCCCGTGGTGCGCGGCGAGGCCGTGAACACGGCCACCACCTATGGCTACGACAGCGTGACCATGATGCAGGAAACCAAGACAACCATCTGCAACGTGGAGCGTGCGTGAGCACGCGGCAGCGGCAACAGCAGCGACCAGGAGACACCCCATGGCACGAATGAAATTCATCTGCGATGCAGAGCGCTGCATCGAATGCAACGGTTGCGTCACCGCCTGCAAGAACGAGCACGAAGTACCCTGGGGCGTGAACCGCCGCCGCGTGGTCACGCTCAACGACGGCGTGCCGGGCGAAAAGTCCATCTCGGTGGCCTGCATGCACTGCAGCGATGCCCCCTGCATGGCCGTCTGCCCTGTGAACTGCTTTTACCGCACCGACGAGGGCGTGGTGCTGCACGACAAGGATGTCTGCATCGGCTGCGGCTACTGCAGCTATGCCTGCCCGTTCGGCGCCCCGCAGTTCCCTTCGCAGGGCACCTTCGGCGTGCGCGGCAAGATGGACAAGTGCACCTTCTGCGCCGGCGGCCCCGAGACCCATGGCAGCCAGGCCGAGTTCGAGAAATACGGCCGCAACCGCCTGGCCGAGGGCAAGCTGCCGGCCTGCGCCGAGATGTGTTCCACCAAGGCCCTCCTGGCCGGCGATGGCGACGTGGTGGCCGACATCTTCCGCAACCGCGTGGTGCAGCGCGGCAAGGGGGCCGAGGTCTGGGGCTGGGGCACGGCCTACGGCTCCAAGCAGGCCGGCCAACCCACACCGGGAGCCAAGTCATGAGCGGCCGCAGCACGCTGATGATTCTGGGCGCGGCCTGCGGGCTGCTGGCATTGGCTGGCTGCACCGAGAAGCCGCAGACCGGCGGCGGCGTGCGCGTCGATGCGCCGCCCTACGCCGGTACGGGCAGCAACTTCACCCAGCCCGGCTGGAAGGCCGGCGACAAGGCCGGCTGGGAGCAGCAGCTCAAGGCGCGCCAGCAGTACGGCCAGAACGAGTACACCCGTAGCACCCGCTAGAGCGAGGCCTGCCATGAAAACCATTCTGTGCAGCATGGCCCTGTGTGCCGGACTGGCCTGGGGCACGGCGGCCGCCCAGGCGCCGGCCGATGCGGCCTCGGCCGCCCCGCCGGCCGCCGCCGCGGTTGCCCCTGCGCCCGGCGGTATCCAGAGCCAGAACATCTTCCAGGTGAAGCCCGACGCCAGTGAGGAACCGGGCTATGCCCAGCAGAGCAACGGCGAGCGCGCCAAGGTGCAGCCGGGCAACAACGCACCGATGTGGCGCCAGGTGGGCGAGGGCGTCACGGGCTACAGCAGCCTGCCCAAGAGCCAGGCGCCCGAGGCCGGCAACCTGATACAGCCCTTCGTGCAATACCCTGGCTCGCGCGTGACCAACGCGGGGGAGGCCTGGCGCCAGGTGCGCAACCAGTGGATCATCCCCTACGGCGGTTCGCTGCTGCTCATCGTGGCGGGCGCGATTGCGCTGTTCTACTGGCGCAAGGGCACCATGCACCTGCACGGCACCGAGACGGGCCGCAAGATCGAGCGCTTCACGCCGTTCGAGCGCTCTGCCCACTGGGCCAATGCCATTGCCTTTGTGGCGCTGGCCATCTCGGGCCTGGTGATGGCCTTCGGCAAGTTCTTCCTGCTGCCCATTCTGGGGGGGCAGTTGTTCGGCTGGCTGGCCTATGTGCTCAAGAACGTGCACAACTTCGCCGGGCCGCTGTTCGCGGTGTCGCTGCTCATCGTGTTCCTCACCTTCGTGCGCGACAACTTCCCGCGCCGCGGCGACCTGACCTGGCTGCTCAAGGGTGGCGGCATGCTCTCGGGCCAGGAGGTGCCATCGCACCGCTTCAATGCCGGCGAGAAGCTGATCTTCTGGGGCGGGGTGCTGTTCCTGGGCGCCATCGTCGTGGCCTCGGGCCTGGTGCTGGACAAGCTGATCCCCGGGCTCGTCTACGAGCGCGGCACCATGCAGATCGCGCACATGGTGCATGCCGTGGCCACGGTGGTGATGATGGTGATGTTCATGGGCCACATCTACCTGGGCACCATCGGCATGCAGGGCGCCTACCAAGCCATGAAGACCGGCTATGTGGACGAGACCTGGGCGAAAGAGCACCACCAGCTCTGGTACGAGGACATCCAGGCCGGCAAGATCCCCGTGCAACGCAGCAGCAGTGCCGGCACCACGGGCGAGGCAGCGCCCGCCAAGCCCATTCAGGCATGAGGAGGCCCCCCATGACGATGAACACCCACTTCCTGCGCACCGCGCTGCTGGCCCTGGGCACTGCCTGCACCTGCGCTGCCGCGCTGGCCAAGCTGCCACCGCCCGCGCCCGAGGCAGCCGCCAAGGCGGCCGAAGCCGCGGCCAAGACCGCCTGGGCCGGCAAGGTCGACAACTACAAGCTGTGCCTGTCGCAGGACAAGGTCGCGGCCCATTACCGCAAGACCAACCCCGCGGCCAAGCCGGCGGCCCCGGGCGCAGCGGCCTGTGCAGACCCCGGCCCGTTTGCTTATACGCCCCCCGAAGCCAAGCCGCTGGAGGCGGCCGGTGCGCACTCGCCACCGGGCACGGCCAGCAGCCCACCCAGCACGCAGACCCCCGCAGCCGCCGCTTCGGCGCCCAAATCCTGACCACCGCCCGGTCCCGGCCGGCGTTTCCCCACGGGGTCTGGCGGGGATGGGGTACGCTGCGCCCATGACCACCCACTCCGGCCTCCTGCCGCGGCTGACCCAGGCCCAGGCACCGCTGACCCACCGCGTCGAGGTGGTCAACGAGCATGGCGAGCGCGAAGCGCTGTCCATCCCCGCAGAGCGGCCGCTCACCGTGTATGTCGACAAGCGCGAGCTCGTCACGCTGATGACGCTGGGCGCCCACCCCGAGCTGCTGGTGCTGGGCTACCTGCGCAACCAGCGCCTGGTGGAGTCGGTGCAGGACATCGAGTCGATCACCGTGGACTGGGAGGTCCACGCCGCGGCGGTGCGCACGCGCCTCGGCATCGCGCGCATCGAGGAGCGCACGGCCAGCAAGGTGGTCACCACCGGCTGTGGCCAGGGCAGCGTGTTCGGCGGCCTGATGGACGAAGTGGACCGCATCGTGCTGCCCGAGGCGCGGCTCACGCAGGGCCAGCTCTACGGCATCGTCAACGCCATTCGCCTCAAGGAGAGCACCTACAAGTCGGCTGGCTCGGTGCATGGCTGTGCGCTGTTCCAGGGCGAGGAACTGCTGGTCTTCGTCGAGGACGTGGGGCGCCACAATGCCATCGACACCATCGCGGGCTGGATGTGGATGGCCGCCGGGGGCGCGGCGCCGATGACCGGCGCCGACAAGGTGTTCTACACCACGGGCCGGCTGACCAGCGAGATGGTCATCAAGTCGGCCCAGATGGGCGTGCCCATCGTGGTCTCGCGCAGCGGCATGACGCAGATGGGGCACGCCGTGGCCGAGCAGTTGGGCCTGTGCGCCATCGGCCGCGCCACCAACCGGCGCTTCGTCTGCTACAGCGGCAGCCACCGGCTGGTGCTGCAGCCCGAGCTGGCGCAGGCAGTTTCCTCTTCCAGCTGACACCGTGCGGCCGCTCGGCGATGGCATGATCGGGCGATGCGCGACCAGAAATCCACCCACGCCTGGCCCGACACGCTGCCCAGCCAGTTTGGCCCGTATGACCTTGATGAGGTGCCGGAAACGCACCGCATGGCCCCATCCCCGGGGCCGGGAGAGCCGGATGCTCCCGCCCCCGAAGTGACCGAGGAGGCGCCCGAGCCGCCGCGCCTGCCGCTCGTGCGCTGGCTGGGGGAGGGGTTGCGGGCCGCCGTGCTGTTGGCTCCCCGAACGGGTGCCGCCGTGCCCAGGCCTTTGCAGTTGATCGTGCTGGTGCTGCTGTGCAGCGGGGTTTTGCTGGGCTTGGAGCGTCTGCATGTGGCGGGACCGGCCCATTTCAATCTGCGTGGCTGGCTGCTGTCGTGGTGGTCGCTGCCTTTGCTCATCTGGTATGCGTGGTGGGCCTTGACTGCATCCTGGCGCCAAGGCCGGCTGGCGCCGGTGGGCGGCGGCCTGGCCGCCTGGCTTGCGCTCACGAGCGTGGCCGTCCTGCCCGCCTCGGTCGGGGCCTATGCGTTGATGGCGTGGGGTGCACACCAGCCTGCGCGCTGGTCCTCTGGGTACGGTCCCGCGGTTTTCTGGGCCATTTATGCGGCGACGGTGGTGTGGATGCTGGCGGCCGATGTCCGGGTGATGTCCCGCTTCGTGCGCTCGCAGTTGCGCACGGGCTTGTACGCACTGTTGCTGCTGGCCGTGCTGGGGGTGGGGATGCAGTACGCATCCAGCCGGTCCTGGGTGCCTGCCCCCGCAGATGACGACGCCCCCGAGCCTGCCCGCCTGCACCTGTCCCAATCGCTGTTCGAGTCGCAGCAGGACCTCATGCAGCAACAGGCCGAGGCCCTGGTGCCCGAGCGCCCTGGCGTAACCGACGTCTACGCCCTGGTGTTCGCACCCTACGCCGCCGAGAACGTGTTCCGCCGCGAGAGCACCATGGTCAGCAGCCTCCTGCAGAAGCGTTTCGACGCCCAGGGCCGGGTGCTGCACCTGCTCAACCATGCCGAGACCGCCGAGACCCATGTCTGGGCCACACCCGAGAACCTCACGCGTGCCGTGCACGCCCTGGCCGCGCGCATGGACAAGGAGAACGACGTGCTCGTGGTCTACATGACCTCGCATGGCGCCAAAAACCACCAGCTCGCGGCCTCGCATTGGCCGCTGGAGGTGGCGCCCACCACCCCCGAAATGCTGCGCGAAGTGCTGGATGCGGCAGGCATCCGCCACCGGGTGATCGCCATCTCGGCCTGCTACTCGGGCGGCTGGATCGACACGCTGGCCAATCCTTCGACCCTGATCATGACGGCGGCCGACGCCACCCACACCTCCTACGGCTGCGGCGCTCTGTCGGAGCTGACCTTCTTCGGCCGCGCGGTGTTCGACGAGCAGCTGCGCAGCACGCACTCCTTCGAGGAGGCGTTCAAGAAAGCCGTGCCCCTGATCCAGCAGCGCGAGGTCGAGGCGGGAAAGAACGACGGCTTTTCCAACCCGCAGATCCGCGTGGGCGCCGAGATCGCCCCCGTGCTCAAGGGGCTGGAAGAGCGCCTGAACGCCGCCCCCCGTTAGGCCACGGGGGGCGAAAGGGCCTGCGCGCCGGCTGGAAATGTTCCAATGCCGCGGTTTGGCGCGCTTTTGCGCTAATGTCACGCCCATGAACCTCTCATTTATCCGCCTGGGCTGGCGCACCCTGCTGCGCGACCTGCGCGCGGGCGAGTTGCGCCTGTTGGTTGTGGCCGTGACGCTGGCCGTCGCAGCACTCACCTCCGTGGGCTTTTTTGCCGACCGCCTGCAGGGCGGCCTGCAGCGCGACGCCCTGCAACTGCTGGGCGGCGATGCCGTGGTGGCCAGCGACAACCCCACGCCCGCCGTGTTCGCCGAGCGCGCCAAGGCCCTGGGCCTGCAGAGCGTGACCACCATGGGTTTCCCCACCATGGGGCGGGCCAGCGACGACAAGGGCGGTGCCAGCAAGCTGGTGGCCCTCAAAAGCGTGCAGCCGGGCTACCCACTGCGCGGCACGCTCACCGTGGCCGTGGGCCCGGGCGCGGCCGAGCAGACCACGCGCGAGATCCCGGCGCGTGGCGAGGTCTGGGTGGACGCGCCGCTGCTAGAATCGCTGGGCCTGGCCATGGGCGACCTGCTGCTCCTGGGCGACTCGCAGCTGCGCATCACCCGCATCATCGTGATCGAGCCCGACCGGGGCGCCGGCTTCATGAGCTTTGCGCCGCGCGTCATGCTCAATGAGGCCGACGTGGCCGCCACCGGTCTGGTGCAGCCCGCGAGCCGCCTGACCTACCGCTTTGCCGTGGCCGGGCCGGCCGCGGCGGTCAAGACCTTCAGCCAGTGGGCTGCGGACGAGGCCAAGAAACCCGAACAGCACGGCGTGCGCGTCGAGTCGCTGGAAAGCGGCCGCCCCGAGATGCGCCAGACGCTGGACCGGGCGCAGAAATTCCTGAGCCTGGTGGCCCTGCTGGCCGCGCTGCTCTCGGCCGTGGCCGTGGCGCTGGCCGCGCGCGGCTTTGCCACCGACCACCTCGATGCCTCGGCCATGCTGCGTGTGCTGGGCCAGAGCCAGCGCACCATCGCCGGCGCCTACACCACCGAGTTCGCGCTCATCGGCATCTTCGCCAGCGCCCTGGGCGTGGCCGTGGGCTACCTCGTGCACTATGTCTTCGTGCTGCTGCTGGCCGGGCTGGTGGAGTCGGCCCTGCCCGCTGCCAGCCTGTGGCCCGTGGCCTTCGGCCTGGGCATGGGCCTCACCCTGCTGTTCGCCTTCGGCCTGCCGCCCGTGCTGCAACTGGCCCAGGTGCCGCCGCTGCGCGTGATCCGGCGCGACGTGGGCGGGCTCAAGCCGGCCTCGCTGGCCGTGCTGGGCGTGGGCGTGGCCGGCTTTGCGGCCCTGCTGCTGGCGGTGAGCAGCGACATCAGGCTGGGCCTGATCGCCGTGGGCGGCTTTGCGGGCGCCGTGGCGCTGTTCGCGGGCCTGAGCTGGGTGGCCGTGAAGCTGCTGCGCCGCAGCGTCAACGAGGCCACCGCGCCGCGCTGGCTGGTGCTGGCCACGCGGCAGATCTCCGCGCGCCCGGCCTATGCCGTGGTGCAGGTCAGCAGCCTGGCCGTGGGCCTGCTGGCCCTGGTGCTGCTGGTGCTGCTGCGCACCGACCTCATCAGCAGCTGGCGCCAGGCCACGCCGCCCGATGCGCCCAACCGCTTTGTCATCAACGTCATGCCCGAGCAGGCCGATGCCTTCCAGCAAAGCCTCAAGGACGGTGGCGTCAAGCGCTACGACTGGTACCCCATGATCCGCGGCCGCCTGCTGGCCGTGAATGGCAAGGCCGTGGGCCCCGCCGACTACACCGATGACCGTGCCAAGCGCCTGGTGGACCGCGAGTTCAACCTCTCCACCGCGCTGCAGCAGCCGCCCCACAACCAGATCGTGGCCGGCAAGTGGACCGAGAACGAGCAGGGCGCCGTCAGCGTGGAGGAGGGCATTGCCGAGACCCTGGGCCTGAAGATGGGCGACATGCTGCAGTTCGACATCGGCGGCGTGCAGAACGAGGCGCGCATCACCAGCCTGCGCAAGGTGGACTGGGGCTCCATGCGCGCCAACTTCTTCGTGATGTACCCGGTGGACCACCTGGACGGCGTGGCCGTGACCTACCTGGCGGCCTACCGCGCGCCGGACAAGGCGGGCTTCGACAACGCGCTGGTGCGCCAGTTCCCCAACATCACCAATGTGGACATGGGTGCCACCATCACCCAGGTGCAGCGCGTGCTGGACCAGGTGATCCGTGCGGTGGAGTTCCTTTTCGCCTTCACGCTGGCCGCCGGGCTGGTGGTGCTGTTCGCGGCGGTCACGGCGACGCGCGAGGAGCGTGCGCGCGAGTTCGCCATCATGCGCGCCGTGGGCGCGCGCGCCAGCCTGCTGGGCCAGGTGCAGCGCGCCGAGCTCATGGGCGTGGGCCTGCTCGCGGGCTTCCTGGCCAGCACCGTGGCCGTGGTCGTGGGCTGGGCGCTGGCACGCTTTGTCTTCGACTTCACCTGGACGGCATCGCCCTGGGTGCCGCTGGCCGGCGCCGTGGCCGGGGCCGTGCTGGCGCTGGCTGCCGGCTGGTGGGGGCTGCGCGAGGTGCTGCGCCGGCCCGTGGTGGAGACGCTGCGCCGCGCTGCGGAGTAGGGCGGCGGGAGGCGGCTTACGCCGCCTTGGCAAACGGCGTGCGGATGTCCGACAGGAACTGCTGCGCGCGCGGGTGCTGCGGGCGGGTGAAGAACTCGCCCGGCGTGGCGCGCTCGAGCACGCGGCCCTCGTCCATGAAGAGCACGCGGTCGGCCACTTCGCGCGCAAAACCCATCTCGTGTGTCACGCAGACCATGGTCATGCCATCGCGGGCCAGGTCGCGCATGACCACCAGCACCTCGCCCACCATCTCGGGGTCGAGGGCGCTGGTGGGCTCGTCGAAGAGCATCAGCGGCGGCTCCATGGCCAGGGCGCGGGCAATCGCCACGCGCTGCTGCTGCCCGCCCGAGAGCTCGCTCGGCCAGGCGTGTGCCTTGTGCGCCAGGCCCACGCGATCCAGCAGGGTCAGGGCGCGTTGCTGGGCCTGCGGGCGCGACAGGCCGCGCAGCTGGATCGGTGCCAGCGTGCAGTTGTCCAGCACCGACAGGTGTGGGAACAGGTTGAACTGCTGGAACACGAAGCCGATGCGCGAGCGCAGCGTGTTCACGTTCACGTCGGGCCCGTAGATGTGGTGCCCGTCGATCAGGATGCGCCCACCCTGGATGGGTTCGAGCCGGTTGAGCGTGCGGATCAGCGTGGATTTGCCCGAGCCCGAGGGCCCGCAGACCACGACCACCTCGCCCTGCTCGATGGTTTCGGTCACGTCCACCAGGGCGTGGTAGCTGCCGTACCATTTGTTGACGTCGTGCAGTTCGATCATGTCGGGAGCGCCTTGGCGTTGAAGGGGGAGGCCGCGCGCCGTGCCAGCCGGCGTTCCAGCCCATAGGCCAGGCGCGACAGGCCGAAGCACAGCACGAAGTAGGTCAGGCCCAGGATGCCGAAGACCTCGGCCGGCCGGATGAAGACCTGGCTGTTGATCTGGGTGGCGATGAAGGACACCTCGGTGAGGCCGATGATGTAGCCCAGCGAGGTCTCCTTGATGGTGGAGACGAACTGGTTGACGAGCGAAGGCAGCATGCTGCGCAGTGCCTGCGGCAGCACCACCAGGCGCATGGCGCGCGGGTAGCTGAGGCCCAGGGCGCGCGCGCACTCCATCTGCCCGCGCGGCACGCCCAGAATGCCGGCGCGCACGATCTCGGCCAGGTAGGCCGCGTTGAAGACCACGAGCGCAAGCAGCATGGTGGTGAACTGCCCGGTCTTCACCCCGGTCACGCTGGGCAAAAAGAAATAGGCCCAGAAGATCACCATCAGGAGCGGCGTGCCGCGCACCACGAAGACCAGGGCCGTGACGGGCCAGCGCACCAGGCGCCAGGGGCTCACGCGCGCCAGCCCGAACACGATGCCCAGCGGCAGCGCCAGCAGCAGCGCGCCGGCCGCCAGCAGCAGCGTGAGCGCCAGGCCGCCGAGCGGGCCATTCGGGTACTGGCCGACCAGGAAATACAGCCAGTAGGTGTCAATCAATTCCAGCATCTAGATCGTTCGCACGGGATAGTGGTGGTGGTACCAGCTGGCCAGCCCAGTGATGAGCAGCGACACGGTGAGGTAGGCCGCGCTGGCAAAGGCGAAGGCCTCGACACTGCGGAAGGTGGCGCTCTCCACCTTGGCCGCCTGGTACATGAGTTCGGCCGCGCCGACCACGGTGGCGATGGAGGTGTTCTTCCAGAGGCTCAGCGACTGCGATATCAGGGGCGGCACGGTCACGCGCAGCGCCTGCGGCAGCACCACGCGGCGCATGGCGGCCAGAAAGCCGAAGCCCAGCGCCCGGCCTGCTTCCAGCTGCACCGCGGGCACCGAGCGGATGCCGCTGCGGATGTCCTCGGCCATGAAGGCCGCGGTGTAGAGCGAGAGCGCCACGATGGCGGCGGCTGCCTCGGCATGGCCGCTGTCGTAGAGCCACTGCTTCGCGGCCTCCGGCAGCAGCTCGGGCGCACCGAAGTACCAGAACAGCATGTGCGCCAGCAGCGGCACATTGCGGATGCCTTCGACGAAGGCAAAGCCCGCCCAGCGCAGCGCTGCCACGGGTGCCAGGCGCAGCAGGGCCACGACCAGGGCGATCGGCAGGGCCAGCAGCAGCGATGCGGCCAGCAGCTGCAAGGACAGCAGCAGGCCACCCACCAGCATGAGGTGGTATTGGCCGCTCAGCAGCAGGGCGTAGTCAAACAAGGGCATGCAGGCCGGTGCGGTGCGTCACGGCACCAGGGGCATGCACCAATGGCGTGCCCCCGGCCCGCGGCAGCGCCGCTCACCACCATCAACCGTCGATCTTGTCCGATTCGAACTTGAAGGGGCGGGTGGTGAACTTGATCTTGGTCTTCGGGCCGTACCACTTGAAGTAGATCTTCTCGGCCTCGCCCGACTTCTCCAGGTCGCGCAGCGTGTCGTCCACAATGGATTTCACGGCGCTCTCGCCCTTCTTGATGCCCAGCGCCAGCGGCTCCACGCTCAGGTTGGTGGGCAGGATGGCGTAGTCCTTGTTGCGCTCACCGAGCTTGCCGAAGTCGTCGATCAGCGAGGACTCATCGTTCACATAGCCCACGCCCTTGCCCTGCTGCAGCGCGAGGAAGGCCTGCTGCGTGGTCTCGAAGGTCACCACCTCCACGGTGGGCACTGCCTTGCGCACATTGGGCTCCTGCGTGCCGCCCTTGACGGTGACCACGCGCTTGCCCGCCAGGTCGGCCACGTCCTTGATGCCGCTGGCCTTCTTCACCAGCACCTTCTGGCCGGTGACGAAGGTCGTCAGCGAAAAGTCGATCTGCGCCTCGCGCTCCTTGTTGTGCGTGAGCGAAGCGGCCAGGATGTCCACATGGCCCTGCTGCAGCTCGGGGATGCGCGCGGCCACGGCCAGCTGCTTGAACACGGGCTTGACGCCGATCTTCTTGGCGATCGCCTTGCCCAGGTCGACCTCGTAGCCGATCAGCTCGCGTGTCTTGGGGTCGATGAAGCTGTTGGGCTCGTCGGTGCCCAGCACGCCGACGACCAGCTCGCCCTTTTTCTTGATGTCGGCCAACTGGTCGGCATGGGCGGCGCCCGCGACGGCAAACGCGGCGGCTACCAGGGAGGCAATGAAACGGATGCGCATGATTTCTCTCTCTCCAGACTTGTTGAAGACTGAAGGCTACGCTTCCAACTGAGAGATATGAACATCGCATTTCTTATAATCAAACTCGCCAAACGTGCTTGGCGCAGACTGTGACCCCATGGACGACGACACCACCGAGAACACCCCCCCTGCCACCACGCCCTTCGAATGGATCGGCGGCGAAGAGCGCGTGCGCGCCCTGGTCGAGCGCTTCTACGACCTGATGGACCTGGAGCCGGCCTATGCCGCCCTGCGCGCCGCCCACGGCAGCGACCTCGGCAGCGCGCGGCAAAAGCTGTTCTGGTTCCTGTGCGGCTGGCTGGGCGGCCCGTCCTACTACACCGACCAGTTCGGCCACCCGCGCCTGCGGGCGCGCCACATGCCGTTTGCCATCGGTCCAGAGGAGAGCCGCCAGTGGGTGGCCTGCATGGACCAGGCCATGGGCGAGACGGGGGTGCCCGAGGCGCTGCGCGCACGCCTGCGCGAAAGCTTTACGGGTACGGCGGACTGGATGGTCAACCAGCCGCTGGTAGCCAAGAAACTGATGTGAGCGGTGGTGGCGCGCGGCTGCAGGCATACTGCGGCTGTCCATTCCACTGAAGGAGTCCGCGCCATGCAGCGTTCCCTTGTCCTTGCCGCCAGCCTGCTGGCCTGTGCCCTGTCGCATGCCCAGCCGGCCCCTGCCGCGGCGGACACCTGGAGCAATGTGCCGCCTGCCTCGGACGACCGCTTCACCAACCCCAAGAGCAAGCTCTACGCGGGGCCCAACGGTTGGCACAACTTCGGCGAGGTGCGCGCCGAGGTGGCCAATGCGGCCAAGACCCGTTACGCCTTCAAGACCGGGCTCACCTACCTCACCACTCCCAAGGCCTTCGTGTTTGCCTCCAACTCCCAGACGCAACTGGTCGAGGTGGACTTTGGTACCGACCGTCCGGCACCGGGTACCTACGAGGTGGCGGCCAAGCCGGACCCGGCGCAGAAAAAGGTGCGGGTCTCGCTCGGCGATGCGTCGGGCGGCAAGCTGCTGGGCTGGCAGAGCGGCGACAAGGCCGGCACCGTCACGCTGTCCAAGGTCAATGGCTACCTGTATTTCAGCGCGCGCAACCTGCGCCTCGGGCCCATGGGCATGGGCAATACGGGTGATCTCAAGCAGCCCATGTCGCTGGGCTTTGAAGGGGCCGTGGTGCCCGAATGAATCTTTTGACGGGAGACCTGCTGTCCATGTCCTGCGATGAACGTTTTGCACAGGAGGCCCAGGCGCTGGGTTACTCCTTCGACGGCGAGATCAAGATCGGTGGCAACTACGTGCCGCTGGTGCGCGATGGCCGCCACCTCTACCTGAGCGGCCAGATCCCGCGCGTGGGCGACACCGTGGTCGTCACCGGCGCGGCCGGGGCCGATGCCTCGCTGCAGGACGCGCAGCGCGCCGCCCAGGTCTGTGCTATGCGCGCGCTGGCGCTGCTGCAGCGTGCGCTGGGCACGCTCGATGCCGTCACAGCCGTGCTGCGCATCACCGTCTACGTGCAGTCGGCCCCGGGCTTCACGCAGCAGAGCGAGGTGGCCGATGGTGCTTCGGACCTGCTGTTCCGCGTGCTCGGCCCGGCAGGCGCACACACGCGCACCTCGGTCGGGGTGCTGCAGTTGCCCAAGAACGCGACGGTCGAAGTGGATCTGATCGCCACCACCGACTGAGCCGGGTCACTCGGTTTTGATGCCCGCCGTTTTCACCAATTGGGCATAGCGCCCGTACTCGGCCGCCACCTGTCTCTGGAACTGCTGCTGCGGCGTGCCCGTGGCATCGATGCCCTGCGCGGCCAGTTCGGCGCGCGCGGCCGGCGTCTGCACGATGCGTGCGGCATCGGCGGCAATCGCATCGAGCACGGGCTGCGGTGTGTTCGCCGGCGCGAACAGGCCGAACCAGGTGCCCGAGCGGTAGCCGCGGTAGGTCTCGCCCACGGTGGGCACGTCGGGCAGCAGGGCGTTGCGCTGCTCGCCCGTGGTGGCCAGCGCCACCACGCGGCCGCTGCGGATGTGCGGCAGCGCCGGACCCAGGGCCACGAACATCACCTCGACCTGCCCGGCCACCACGTCCTGCAGGCCCAGCGGCCCGCCGCGGTAGGGGATGTGGGTGGCGAAAAAGCCCGCCTGCTGTTTGAGCAGCTCCATGCTGAACTGCAGCGCGCTGCCATTGCCGGCCGATGCATAGCTGTAACGGCCCGGCGCGGCCTTGGCGGCACGCACGAAGTCGTTCAGGCTGCGAAAGCCTGTCTTGGCGTTGGCCACGAGCACGAAATCCACATGGCCGAGTGACACCACGGGCACCAGATCGCGCTGGGCGTCGTAGGGCAGCTTGGGCTGCAGGTTGGGCAGGATGGTGATGGGCCCGTCGCCGCCGACCAGCAGGCTGTGCCCGTCGGGCGGGGCCTTGGCCAGCGCGTCGGCCGCGACGATGCCGCCGGCCGCGCCCCGGTTGTCCACCACCACGGGCTGCTTCCACTGCTCGGCCAGGCGTTGCGAGAGGTAGCGTGCCAGCACATCGGGTGCGCTGCCGGGCGAGTTGTGCACCGTCAGGCGCACGGTCTTGCTGGGGAAGGGCGCCGAAGCCGATGGCTGTTGCGCGGCCGCGGTCAGGGCCACGCAGGCGGTGGCCCAGGCCACGGCGAGGTTTTTGAGGGAGGCTGCAGCGCGCATGGCCGGTTCGCAAGGGAGTCGATGGAGGCCGCGATTCTGGGGCGGCGCCGGCCAAACAGGAACGATCCTTTTGTCACTTGCATAGCGGCAAATGATCTAAGTGATTCTCTGGCGCCCGCCGCCGGCCGCAAAATCAGGCCACATGCTCGAACACCTCGCGCAGCCGGGCATAGCGCGAGGGCTGTGCCTGGGCCAGGTAGAAGGCGTAGAGCAGGCCGCAGACCACTGTACCGGCCAGCACCCAGGGCAGTGCATAGATGGCCGAGGTCTCGGTGCCGCTGAGCACGGCGAGATGCCGGACCACCATGGCGAGCACGCCGGCCATGCCCAGGGCCGAGATCGCCGGTGCGACGAGACGGCTCCAGGCCGAGGCCTGGGCGCTGCGGTTGCGCCAGAAGAACACCACCACGGCCACGGAAACGGCGGTCTGCAGCAGCAGGATGCCCATGGTCGCCAGGGCCGAGCACCAGGCGAAGACCACGGCCATTGGGTCCTGGCCGAGCAGGGCGACCGTGCCGATGGCGGCGAGCATGAAGGCCGTCTGGGCCATGCTGGCCACATAGGGCGTGCCATGGTGGGCGTGCACCCTGGAGAAAGCCCCCACCAAAAAGCCGTCGCGGCTGATGGCGAACAGGTAGCGCGACATGGTGTTGTGGAAGGCCTGGGTCGCGGCGAACAGGCTGGTGATGAGCAGCAGCGACATGGCCAGCAGGGCCTTGGGCCCCAGGGCCTGGGCCGCCGTGTCGAACACGAAGGTGCCCGGGTCCTTGGCCGCGGCGGCGGCGACCCCGGAGGCACCGTGGTACTGCACGAAGCACCAACTGGTGAGGCCGAAGAACAGGGTGATCAGCGTGACCGCCACGAAGGTTGCGCGCGGGATGGTGCGCTGCGGCTCGCGGCATTCCTCGGAATAGATGGCGGTCGCCTCGAAGCCGATGAAGGAGCTGATGGCGAACACCATCGCAATGCCCACGGCGCCGCTGCCCACCGTGGCGGGGGTGAACGAGCTCCACTCGAAGGCACCGCGGTGCTGCAGCAGCACGCCGGCATCGACGAGCAGCACGATGCCCACCTCCGCCAGCATCAGCAGGCCCAGCACCTTGCCGCCGATTTCCACGCGCAGGATGCCCAGTGCCAGCACCAGCAGCAGCATCACCATGCTGCAGACCCACCAGGGGGCGTTCAGCCCCAGGTGCTCGGCCAGGAACATCTGGGTGAAGAAGCCGAACATGGCGACCACCGAGATCTGGATGGCCGCGTAGGTCAGCAGTGCGACGTTGAGCCCGGCCAGTCCCAGCTTGGGCCCGAGGCCCACCGACACGTAGGAGTAGAAGGCGCCCGCATTGACCACGTGCCGGCCCATGGCGACGAAGCCGAACGAGAAGATCCACAGCAGCAGCCCGGCGAGCACGTAGATGCCGGGCAGCCCGGCACCATTGCCTGCCATGAAGGCGATGGGCATGGCGCCCACCACGCCCGTGATGGGCGAGGCCGCGGCCACCACGAAGAAGACGATGGACCACAGCCCCAGCGTGTTGGTCTTGAGTTGTCGTGCGTGTGTCATGGAGAGTGTCCTTTGCGCGATGCGGCCCGGGCCTTCAGAAGGCCTTGCTCACAGAGACGAAGAAGCGGCGCTTGCCGACATCCCGGGTGTCCGCCAGGTCGTGGTTGGAGAGCGTGGCGTCGAAGAAGGCGCGGTTGCTGTTCCAGGCCACTCCGGCCGTGGCCGAGAGCCCCTGGGCAAAGCTGCGGGTGAGCGCGATGCGGTAGTCGTTGAAGTCGGGGTTGCGCGAACCGCCAGCGGTCGGCGCGGCCAGGTCGGCGGTCACGTTCTGGTGGCCGGCGTGCAGATTGAGCATATAGCCCTCGGCCAGGGGCACATCGGCACTCAGGTCCAGGTAGGCCGAACCGCGCGTGCCGCCCGTGTAGCCCGTGCCGGCGTTGAAGCCCAGCAGGTCGGTGAGCGTGCGCGAGTACTTGAGCGTGATCCACTTGTAGGCGACGAACAGGTTGGCCTCGGTGAAGTCGTAGCGCTGCGAGGGCAGGGGCGCGTAGCGCACTTTGTTGTAGTTGCCGCCGGGGTAGAACACCGACAGCAGGCCGCCGCCCACGGCCCAGTCTTGGTTCAGGGCCTGCCGGTAGCCCAGCGAGACGTCGATCTCCATGTGGGCCCCGGCATAGACCTTGGGGCTCACGTTCGAGGCCCAGAGGCCGGCGCTGAACCCCGCTTCGGTGGTGAGGTCGATACCCGCCTGCAGCGCAGGGCGGTTCCAGGTCTGGGTCATGCCCTTGAACAGGTAGTCGCTGGCGAGCGTGGCCGTGCCCGAGACTTGCCAGGGCGCTGAAGGGGCTGGCGCCTCCTGGGCGAGGGCGGCGCTGCCGAGTGCCGACAGGGCCAGTGCCGATGCGGTGATGAACGGGGCTTTCATGGAAACCTTTGCGGGGAGGGGTTGGTAGCCACCCTTGCCGGGACCCTGTGTCCCGGGGCAAGCCGGTGGTGTGGAGGCCCGCAGTATCTGGACGCACGCCGCTGTGGCGTTATCGAAAAAAGGCACACCCGGACCCGGGGGAACCCGGGGCCGCGGCAACTGTGCCCAATCTCGATAACGCCCCCACGCGGGCGGCCCGGATACTCGTTTCGCAGGCGGCCGAGTGCTTTGCAGGCGCTGCCTTCGCCCTGGAACAACGACCGACGACCCCGGAGATGCACGCAAGCGTGCGACAGCCCATGATCCACACGGAAGCCGCGACCTACTACACCGCGACCAAGAAATACGAGCTCCACTTTCCCAGCCTCGAAGAAGACCTCGACGTCGATGTCGTCGTCATCGGCGGTGGCTTCAGCGGTGTCAACACCGCGCTGGAACTGGCCGAAAAAGGCATCCGCCGCATCGCGCTGCTGGAGGCCAAGCACCTGGGCTTCGGCGGCACCGGCCGCAATGGCGGGCAGATCATGGCCGGCATCGGGCACGACCTCGGCAAGATCCGCAAGGACGTGGGCGAGGACGGCCTGCGCGCGGTGTTCGAGATCAGCGACCTGGGGGCCGGCATCATCCAGGAGCGCATCGACCGCTACGGCATCGATGCCGACTTCTGCCGCGGCTACGGCTACCTGGCCTACAACGCACGCCAGGCCGCCACGCTGCGCACCTGGGAGCGCGAGTTCAAGTCGCTCAACACGCAGCACGAGATCCGCTACGTGCAGGGGGCCGAGGTGCAGGGCATCATCGGCTCCGAGGCCTACCACAGCGGCCTGCTGCACATGGGGGGCGGCCACGTGCATTCGCTCAACCTGCTGCTGGGCGAGGCCCAGGCCCTGGCCGGGTACGGGGTGCAGATCTTCGAGTTCTCGCCCGCGCTGCAGGTCAGCTACGGCCCGCGCGTGAAGGTGCGCACCCCCAAGGGCTCGGTCACGGCCGGCAAGCTGCTGTGGGCCTGCGACAGCTTTCTCAACCGGCTGGAGCCCGAGCTGCACCGCTCCACCATCAACACCTACGCCTTCCAGTGCATGACCGAGCCGCTCAGCGATGCACTGATCGAGCGCATCAGCCCCATCCGCGGCGCGTACAGCGACATCCGCCCCGTGATCGACTACTTCCGGGTGACGCGCGAGAACCGGCTGCTGTTCGGTTCGGCCACGCCCCTGGTCGAGCACATCCCGGGCGACCTCAAGGCCTGGAACCGCGCACTCCTGCTCAAGGTGTTTCCCTACCTGCAGGACGTGCGCATCGACCTGGCCTGGGGCGGGCCCATGGCCTGCAGCCCCAACCTGTTTCCCCAGATCGGTTCGCTGCCCGGCCACGGCAATGTGTTCTTCGTGCAGGGCTACACGGGCTTTGGCGTCACGCCCAGCCACATCGTGTGCAAGGTGCTGGCCGAGGGCATGGCCGAAGGCTCGGCCCGCTACGACCTGCTCCGCTCCATCCGCCGTGCCAGCGTGGTTGGCAAGGACCAGGCCCGTCCGCTGATCGTGAGCGCCGGCAAGGTTTGGCACCAGCTCTCGGGCTTCTGGAACGGGCGCCGCTGAAGCGCTTGCTTGCCGATCATTTTTGCTGTTTCTCTCTTTTCCTGAAAGGACTCCCATGGGCATGACCCCTCTCTCTTCGCCTCCCGCCCTCGACACCATGCACGCCATCGGCCCGGTGACCCAGCTCGGTTCCGAGATCCTCGCGGGCGAGTGCCTGGCCTATGCGCAGGGCACCTTCGGTGGCCCCGCCGACCCGGTGTCGGCCGGCTACTTCGCGGTGACACCCGGGCGTTTTCGCATGCGCTACCCCTTCAACGAGCAGGCCGTGGTCGTGCAGGGCAGTGTGTCGCTGACCGACGTGGCCACCGGCCAGGCGCGCACCTATACCGTGGGCGACAGCTGGTTCGTGACCCAGGGCACCGAGGTGCTGTGGGAGGTGGAGGGCGGGGTCTTCATCAAGCATTTCTTCGCCGTGGCCGGTTGACGGTCGCTTGCGCCTGGTGGGGCGTGAACCGGGGCGCAGCCTGTATCGGGGGCTGCGCCCCTGTGTTTTTGCGCGCTTCAGCCGCCGCTGCGGCGGTAGCGTGCGTACTGCGCCGTGTCCGAGGGCAACTCTGCGAACAGGCGCTTGTAGTCCACCGAGAACTGCGAGAAATGCCAGAAGCCCCAGTCGATGGCGATGTCGCCGATCATGTGCGTGGACCGTGCGCGCAGGATGTCGCGGCGCACACCGTTGAGCCGCTGGGCCTTGAGGAACTGGGCCGGGCTCTCGCCTGTGACGCGCACGAAGCAGGTTTGCAGGTTGCGCCGCGAGGTGTGCGTGGCGTGGCACAGGTCGTCGATGGAGACCAACTCGCCGCGGTGGGCGTTGACGTGGTCGATGGCCTTGCGCACGACCTGCGTGGCGCGGCCACGGCAGGGGTCGGGCGGTGTGCCGTCGAGTGCGGCCAGGCAGTCGCCGGCCAGGTCCTGCATGTCGGCGCGCAGCAGCCTGCGGGTGCCTTCGCGTGCGAAGCGCAGGGGCTGGGTGAGCAGATGGTCCAGTGCCTGCCGCACCTGTTCGCGCAGCCGCTGTGCCAGCGCGGGATGGTGCGCCACATGCTGGCGGCCCAGCGGCGCGCCCGACTCGGCCAGGCCGTCCTGCGGCAGGCACAGGACCAGCAGCGTGCTCTCCTTGGGGGTGGACAGCAGCAGCTCGCCGCCGCCTTGCAGCAGCATCACGCTGTCGGTGCTCAGGGCCTGCCCGAACCAGCGGGCCTCGCCGGACAATGCGGCGAACACGCCCAGGCAGACGCTGTCCGGGCACGAGGCGCCGGACTGGAAGATGGATTGGGCCAGGGTCTCCTGGTACATGTGCACCCCGTCGATCCAGGCCTCGTTGAGGCTGCCGCAAAAGCGCCCGCGCGACAGCTGTTCATACGTCAGCCCCCACCCTTCCAGCAGCCGGGTATGGTCGGAGGCCTCCTGGATGCCCGAGGAATGCCGCACGGCATAGCGGGGCCCATCGGTGGCGCTGTGCGCAGCAGATTCCATGGCAGCGGGTGGGAGAGTGTGGGGTGCCACAGCATTGCAAGGGCTGTGCCACGGCCCGGCTCACTTCTTGAGGCTGATCACCTGGTGGGTGGACACCGACTTCAGACCTTCCACGCCGAATTCCACGCCCCAGCCCGAGCGCTTGGTGCCGCCAAAGGGCACCATGGGGTGGACGGCACCATGCTGGTTGATCCACACGGTGCCCGCCTGCAGCCGACCCGCCACCTGCAGCGCCCGCGCCGGGTCGCTGCCCCAGACCGAGGCGCCCAGGCCCACCTCCAGGCGGTTGGCGCTGGCAATGGCGTCGTCCACGTCGCTGTAGCGCAGGATGGGCAACACGGGGCCGAACTGCTCCTCGTCCACGATGGCATCGCCATCGCGCGCGCCGGTGAGCAAGGTGAGGGGGTAGAAATAGCCCGGCCCCGCGGCCGGCGCACCGCCGCACACGGCCTGGGTGCGGCCATTGGCGAGCGCGCCCTGCACCAGGCGGGCGACCTTGTCGAACTGCATGCGGTTCTGGATGGGGCCCATCACCGTGCCTTCGGCCAGCGGGTCGCCCATGGGCATGGCGCTCACCAGGGCGGCCAGCGCGTGCACCACGGCGTCGTGGAGGCTGTCGTGCACATACAGGCGCTTGATGCAGGCGCAGGTCTGCCCCATGTTGATGAACGCGCCCCAGAACAGGCCCATGGCGATGGCCTGCGGGTCGGCGTCGGGCAGCACGATGGCCGCATCGTTGCCACCCAGCTCCAGCGTGGTCGGCACAATGGCCTGGGCCGCGGTGGCGGCGATGCGCGCGCCCGTGGCGGTGGAGCCGGTGAACAGGATCTTGCCGATGCGCGCGTCCTGCACCAGGGCCGCGCCGACCTCGCCGGCACCCGTCACCACGTTCAGCACGCCCGGCGGCAGCACCTTGGAGAGCACGCGCACCATCTCCAGCGTGGCGATGGAGGTGTACTCCGAAGGCTTGAGCACTACCGTGTTGCCCATGCGCAGTGCCGGCACGATCTGCCAGATGGCGATCATCAGCGGCCAGTTCCACGGGGCGATGGCAGCCACCACGCCATAGGGCTTGCGCAGCACCTCGTCGCGCCGGCTGTCGTCTTCGAACACCACCTCGGAAGGCAAGGGCAGCGCGGCATTGACCTCGCACCAGGCCTGGCAGGCGAACAGTTCGAAGCGCGCACCCGGCACGGCCTCGGGACCCACGCCGCCCAGGGGCTTGCCCTGCTCGCGCGCCACCCAGGTGGCCAGGTGCTCGGCGTTGTCGCGCAAGGCGGCTGCCAGCTGGCGCAGGGTGTCGGCACGCTCCTGGTCGCTGCGTGCCGCCCAGGCCGGCTGGGCGGCCTGGGCGGCCGACACCGCATCGGCCACGTCCTGCGCGGTGGCCTGGGCCACCATGCCCAGCGCTTCGCCGGTGGAGGGGTTGATGGAGGGGGCGTAGGACCGGGTGCCCTGGATGGGGCGGCCGCCGATGAAAAAGTCGAACTGCGTTGTCATGGAAAAGCTCCTCGCTGGCGTGGCGTGCATTGCTGGCGGCGATGCTAGGCCGATGCCCGGCGGGGCACATCGCGAGTGTTCGCGAAAGGGAAAACCCTGTGGCGCCGGTGCGCCGATGTGGTGAACTGGCAGCCGTTTGAATGGCGCGTGTTCCGGGCGCGGCCCCTTTGCTAAAATTCACCAGTATCAAATAAATTTCACAATGTTGAAATTTGCCGCATTGCCTGCGGTGCCTTGATCGACCCATCGGCCATGGACAGTGCCTCCGTCCTGCATGCACAGCACCAGTTGCGCCAGCGCCTGCTGACGCCCCGGGCCGGCTGGGCCACGCCCGCAGGGGAGCGCGACCTGGCGGCGCACCTGATGCTGTACCTGGACGATGCCGAGGCCTGCTGGCGCATTGCCCTGGACTGGTTGCGCGACAAGCTGGGCGGGGACAGGGTGGACAGCGGTGCCCTGCAGCCCTTGTCGCCGGTGTACCAGGCCCGCGTGCAGTCCCTGCGGCAGGACCGCGAAGTGCCCTCCATGCTCGACACCCCGCTGGACCTGGGCTGGCCCGGCATCCAGGCCGCGCTGCGCAGCACGGTCCCGGTGTGGGTTGCATCGGTCGAGCAGTCGGCCTCTCTGGGGGATGGCCTGCGCGCCATCATCCGCAGCAAGGGCACCTGCAGCAAGCTGGCCATGCCCCTGCTGCGCGAGGGCGGCCCCTTCGGCATCGTGTGCGCCGACTGGCTGGAGGTCCCCCACACTCTGGACGGCGCGCGCGTGGACCTGTTCCACCGCACGGTACTGCATGTGGTGGCGCCCGTCCTCAGTGCCGCCTTGGCGCTGGAGGAGGGGCAGGCCGTCGATGCACTGCGCCAGCGGCTGGAGATTGCCAGCGATGCCCTGACACCGGCCGAATGGCGCGTGGCCCATCTGGTGGCCATGGGCCTGAGCTACAAGGAGATCGCGCGCCAGCTGGGGCGTTCGCTGTCGACGGTGGACCACCAACTGCGCAGCATCCGCAGCAAGCTCGACGTGCCCTCCACCGCCCGCCTGGTCAGCCTGCTGGCCGTGCCGGGCAAGCCGCCTTCCCTGCTGTCCTGAGACAGCAGCACCGGCCATTGGCACCCGGTGCGGGGCAGGCACAGAGCGGCGCAAGGCACTTTTTGCTGGCCCACCGGGAGAGGGGCGTGCACGCTCGCGCGCACTGTGCGGAGCAGGGGGTGGGCAGGGGCGCTTCTCGGGGTTGATGCTGCCGGGCCGCCGCCCGTTGCCAGCGCAATGACCTGGAACCTGCTCTGAGAGCGGGGGCCAGTTTGGCGCGGCATGTCGCGCAATGGATCGTCTGGTGTCGCAAACGGGTTCGCGGGCCGCGGGACCCAAATCTACATTCTGGGCACCACGCACCAGGAGGCACCGCATGCAACCGACAACCCCCCTCATCGCCAGGCGCTGCCGCCTGCGGCTGTGGGTCGTGCTTGCCGCAGCGCCCGCCTGATCCCCGTCGGCCGGCCCCTTGCGGATTGGCCACCCGCGCTCACCCATCCAACCCTCAGAGGGGAATCCATGCAACGTAGACAGCTTCTTCAACTCGGCATGCTGGCAGCGCCGACGATCATCGTCCCCGGTGCAATCCGGGCCCAGGGCGCGGAGCTCATCATCGGCTCGGCGGCCACCAATCCGCCGTTCGGCTTCAAGGATGGCGATGGCTACTCGGGCTTCGACTTCGAGGTGTTCAACGAGGTCGCCAAGGGCATGGGCCGCAAGTGGCGGGTGCAGTCCATGGAGTTCGGTGCGCTCATCCCGGCCCTGCAAAGCGGCAGCATCGATGGCATCGTGTCCCAGCTGTTCATCCGGCCTGCGCGCCAGAAGGTGATCGACTTCTCCGATCCGTACTACCGCAGTGGGCTGATCGCCGTGGTCAGCGCCGACAACAAGACCATCCGCACACCCGAAGACCTGGTGGGCAAGACCATCGGCACCGAGACGGGAACCTTGGCAGTCGATTTCATCAAGGAGCACATCAAGGGCGCGAACATCGCTCAACTGCCCAGCGTGAACAACGCCCTGCTGGCGCTGGAGGCCGGTCGCACGGATGCCGTGATCTACGACAAGCCGGTGCTGATGTACTACTCGGCCAACGCCGGCAAGGGAAAGATCCGCATCCTGCAGCCCACGCTCGAAGGCCTGGATGTCGGCGTCGGCTACCGCAAGGGCAGCCCGCTCGTGGCGCCCACCAATGCAACGCTGGCGGCCATGCGCTCCGATGGCCGCCTCAAGGCGATCCGCGAAAAATGGTTCGGAACCGGCGCGGAGTAGGCCGCGCCATCCATCCACCGCCGAACGGGTGCCACACAGGGCCTGTTCGCCGGCCTCACCGCAAGCAATCTTCCCAACTTCGCTGGATCGGAAATTCGAGATGGAATTCGAGTGGAAAGTCATCGCCGAGGCCTTGCCCGAATTGATGCAGGGCCTGCAACTGACGCTGTGGATCGCGCTGGTCGGCCTGGCCGGCGGCATCGTGGTGGGGGTGCTCACCGGCGTGACGCTGACCTACGGCAGTTGGCGCATGCAGGCCCCGGCACAGGTCTACGTGGCCCTGATCCGGGGCACGCCGCTGACCGTGCAGGTCATGTTCGTCTACTTCGCCCTGCCCATTCTGATGGGGGTGCGCATCAGTGCGACGAGTGCGGGCATCCTCACGCTCGTCATCAACTCCGGTGCCTACAACGCCGAGATCGTGCGCGGTGCCCTCCACAGTGTGCCCCCCGGGCTTCGCGAGGCGGGGCTCGCCATGGGTGTCGGCTTTCGCAAGGTGCTGGTGCATGTCATCGCGCCCATTGCCATCCGCCGTGCGCTGCCCGCCATGGGCAACCAGTTCGTCACCGTGGTCAAGGACACGTCGATCTTCCTGGTGATCGGCGTGGGCGAGCTGACGCGGCGCGGGCAGGAAATCATGGCCGCCAACTTCCGCGCAGTGGAGATCTGGGCTGCCGTCGCCCTGATCTACTTTGCCGTCATCACCATCCTCGCGCTGAGCCTGCGCTTTGTCGAACGGGCGGTGCGCCTGCCATGAGCATGATCGAATTTCAGAACGTTTCCAAGCGCTTCGGCCCGCAGCTGGTGCTCGATGCCATCGATCTGTCGGTAAGCCAGGGCGAGGTCGCAGTGGTGATCGGCCCGTCCGGATCGGGCAAGTCGACCATGCTGCGTTGCATCAACGTGCTGGAGACCATCAGCAGCGGCGACCTGCGCGTCGATGGTGTCAGCGTGCGCGGCAACGCGCGCGATGTGCGGCACATCCGGCTCGAGGCCGGCATGGTGTTCCAGCAGTTCAACCTGTTTCCGCACCTCACCGCGCTGGAGAACGTGATGTTCGGCCCCATCCGCTCGCGCGGCAAGTCCCGGGCCGAGGCCCGTGACATCGCGGCGGCCTTGTTGCAGAAGGTCGGCCTGGCCGAGCGCATGGGCCACTACCCGTCGCAGCTGTCGGGCGGGCAGCAGCAGCGCGTGGCCATCGCACGCGCGCTGGCGGTCGGGCCCAAGCTGATGCTGTTCGATGAGCCGACTTCGGCGCTCGACCCCGAACTGCGCCAGGAAGTGCTCAAGGTCATGCAGACGCTGGCGGCCGAAGGCATGACCATGATCGTGGTGACCCACGAAATGGCCTTTGCCAAGAAGGTCGGCTCGCGCCTGCTGTTCATGGACGGCGGCCACATCGTGCACGACGGAAAGCCTACCGAGCTGCTGGCCGACCCGCCCAGTGAACGCTTCCGCGACTTCCTGCTGCACGTGCACTGACGGACGCCGACCGCGCTGCTGCGCGGTGCCCATCCCCCCAATTCCGATGGAGTTCCCCAACGTGACCAGTTCTTCCGCCTTTTTGTCTCCCCATGGTTTCCGGCGCTGCGAGGTTGGCCTGCACAACTGGCGCGAGGCGCCTTGGAACGTCTGGGCCTTCCGCCATGTCAGCGAGTTCATTCCCAGCGCCCGCATCGCTGCGACGCCCGGCCTGGCCGAGGAGCCCGCGGTCAGTGCCGAGGGCCTGCTGCGCGAGGCGTTTGTGTTCGGTGGCGAGCGGACCACCGTGGCCGACGCACTGCGCGCCACGTCTGCCGACGCCATGGTGGTCATGAAGTCCGGCCGCATCGTGGCCGACTTCCATGCCCCGGGCTTCGACCTGCAGACCCGGCACATCCTGTTCTCGGCCAGCAAGTCGGTCACGTCCATCGCCGCGGGCATTTTGCATGGCGATGGGCTCCTCGATGTCGAAGAACGGGTGCCGCACTATGTGCCGGAGCTGGCGGCTTCGGCCTATGGCGATGCGCGGGTGCGCGATGTGCTTGACATGCGCGTGGGACTCGACTTCGATGAGGTCTACAGCGATCCCGATGGCCTGTATGCGCGCTACCGCCGCGCCGGGCTGTTCGAGCCCTCGCTGCCCGGGGATGGGGAGACCGTGGTTGAACTCATTGCCCGCCTGCAGAAGGGGCCGCGCAGGCATGGCGGGCCTTTCCACTATGCATCGCCCAACTCGGATGTGCTCGGCCTGGTGATCCAGGGGGCGTCCGGCCGGCGTTTTTCCGAGCTGGTGTCGGAGCGGCTGTTCCAGCCCCTGGGTGCCCGGCAGGACGCCTATGTGACGGTAGACCGCGCCGGTACGCCGCGCACGGGGGGAGGCATCAACATGGCGCCGCGCGACCTGGCACGCATCGGCGAAATGATGCGCCAGGGCGGCGTGGCCCATGGCCGCCGCATCGTGCCGCAGGCCTGGGTGGAGGACACGGTCACAGGCGGCTCGGCCGACGCGTGGGCCCGGGGCGACTTCTCCGCATGGCTGCCGCGTGGGCGTTACCGCAACAAGTGGTACCAGACGGGTGCCGGCAATGGCGCCTTTTTCGCGCTGGGCATCCACGGCCAGTGGCTGTATGTGGATCCGCGCGCCGAGACCGTCATCGCCAAGTTCTCTTCGCAGCCCACCGCCGTCGTGGACCAGGCCAAGGAACTCAACCTCGCACTGTTCGACGCCATCGCGCGCACGGCATGACCCGGATGCGCCTCTCTCACCGACTCTTGAGCTTCCACACAGCATGACTGCCCCTGATCCAGCGGACAAGCCTCCCGTCACGGTGTTCGGCCCCGACTTTCCCTTTCCGTTCGACGACTGGATCCGCCACCCGGCCGGGCTGGGTGTGCTGCCCGCGCAGCACCACGGCGCCGAAGTGGCCATCGTGGGGGCTGGCATGGCCGGGATGGTGGCCGCCTATGAGCTCATGAAGCTGGGCCTGAAACCGGTGGTCTACGAGGCGTCGAAGATCGGCGGGCGCCTGCGCTCGCAGGCCTTTGAGGGCGGGCAGGGCGTGGTCGCTGAACTGGGAGGCATGCGCTTTCCGGTCTCGGGAACGGCCTTCTACCACTACGTCGACCAGCTCGGGTTGCAGACCCGGGCCTTCCCCAATCCGCTGACGCCGGCATCCGGCAGCACCGTGGTCGACCTGGAGGGCCTCACGCATTACGCCGAAAGCCTGGCGGATCTGCCGCCGATGTTCCGCGAGGTGGCCGATGCCTGGCGCGAGGCGCTGGAAGACGGGGCCACGTTCAGTGCCGTGCAGGAGGCGATCCGCCAGCGCGACGTGCCGACCTTGAAGGCCTTGTGGAACCGGCTGGTCCCCCTGTGGGACGACCGCACCTTCTATGATTTCGTCGCCACCTCCCAGGCCTTCTCCAGCCTGTCGTTCCAGCACCGCGAGGTGTTCGGCCAGGTGGGCTTTGGCACCGGGGGCTGGGATTCCGATTTTCCCAACTCGATGCTCGAGATCCTGCGCGTGGTGATGACCAATTGCGACGACGAGCAGCGCCTCATCGTGGGCGGCGTGGAGCAGGTGCCGCTGGGCCTGTGGCGCCACGCACCGGACAGGCTGGTGCACTGGCCAGCCGGCACCACGCTGGCCAGCCTGCATGCGGGCGCGCCGCGCGCGGGGGTGGCTGCCATCCGCCGCCAACCCGATGGCCGCCTGGCCGTGGTCGACCGTTGGGGCGGGCAGCAATCCTATGACGCCGTCTTGACCACCTGCCAGAGCTGGCTGCTGACCACGCAGATCGACTGCGACGAATCCCTGTTCTCGCACAAGATGTGGATGGCCCTGGACCGCACGCGCTACATGCAGTCGAGCAAGACCTTCGTCATGGTCGACCGGCCCTTCTGGAAGGACAAGGACCCCGAGACCGGGCGCGACACGATGAGCATGACGCTGACGGACCGCCTGACACGGGGCACCTACCTGTTCGACAACGGCCCGGGCAAGCCTGGCGTGATCTGTCTGTCGTATGCGTGGATGGGCGACGCGCTGAAGATGCTGCCCCAGGCACCGGAGAAGCGCGTCAAGCTCGCGCTGGGGGCATTGAAGAAGATCTACCCCAAGGTGGACATTGCCAGCCACATCATCGGCGACCCGATCACCATTTCCTGGGAGGCCGATCCGCACTTTCTGGGTGCCTTCAAGGGCGCGCTGCCTGGGCACTACCGCTACAACCAGCGCATGTTCTCGCACTTCATGCAGGACGGCTTGCCGGCGGCCGAGCGCGGCATCTTCATCGCGGGCGATGACGTGTCCTGGACTCCTGCCTGGGTCGAGGGGGCCGTGCAGACTTCGTTGAATGCGGTATGGGGCATCCTGCGCCACTTCGGGGGGCGCAGCCACCGCGACAACCTGGGGCCGGGCGATGTGTTCGATGCCATCGGCCCCATGGCGTTGCCCGAATGACGGTGGCGGACCTGCGCCTGGCGCTGCTGCAGTGTGAGCCGCTGCCCGGCGACGTGCCAGCCAACCTGGCGCGGCTGGAGCTGGCCTGCCGGAATGCGGCCGCGGCTGGTGCCCAGCTGCTGGTCACGCCCGAGATGGCTTTGACCGGCTACCACATCGGGCGGGCGGCAGCCGCAGCGCTGGCCGAACCCGCGCACGGTGCCCGGGAGCAGGCGGTCGCGGCACTGGCGCGCCGGCATGGCCTGGCCATCGCCTTTGGCCATCCCGAGCGGCTTGCGGACGGCGGCGTGGCCAACTCCGCCGTCTGCATGGATGCCAAAGGCCGCGCCCTGGCCCGCTACCACAAGACCCACCTGTTCGGCGATCTGGACCGGGGCATGTTCACGGCAGGGGTGGGAGACGAAGCACCGTTCGAATTCCACGGCTGGAAGCTGGCGATGCTGATCTGCTACGACGTGGAGTTCCCGGAGAACGTGCGCCGCCTGGCGTTGCAGGGGGCGGAGGTGGTCGTGGTGCCCACGGCCAACATGGAGGGCTTCGACTTCGTTGCGCAGCACCTGGTGCCCACGCGGGCCTATGAGAA
This sequence comes from Acidovorax sp. FW305-C-20-28, assembly GCF_058783375.1. NCBI lineage: Bacteria > Pseudomonadati > Pseudomonadota > Betaproteobacteria > Burkholderiales > Comamonadaceae > Acidovorax > Acidovorax sp. FW305-C-20-28. Next base: position 255,750 of record NZ_JBYSYM010000005.1, read on the forward strand.
CCAGGTGTTCGTGGCCTACGCCAATTTCTGTGGGCGCGAACAGGGGCTGGTCTACAACGGGCTCAGCTGCGTGGTGGCGCCGGATGGGGCCGTGTTGGCCCATGGCGATCGCAGTGCAACCCTGCTGCTGGCGGACCTGACGCGGGACACGCTGGCCGAAGGCCGAAAGCGGCTCCATCATCTCCAGGACTGCCGCAGGGCGCAGCGCTTGCAGGGGCAGGAAGACGCAGGCAGGTAGCCGCCATGCCTCAGACGCTGCGCGGCCCCGCCGGCTGCAGCAGCACCAGCAGCGCCCCGGCACCGCCATCGACGGGCCGGGCCTGCACGAAGGCCAGCACCTCGTTCTTCTGCACCAGCCAGCGTTGCACCCGGCCCTTGAGCACGGGGCTCTTGCCGGGCGAGCCCAGGCCCTTGCCGTGCACCACGCGCACGCAGCGCAGGCCGCTTTTGTGCGACTGGCGGATGAACTGGCCCAGGGCTTCGCGCGCCTCGTCCACGCGCAGGCCGTGCAGGTCGAGCTGGCCCTGGATGGCCCAGTAACCCGCGCGCAGCCGCTGCGTGACCTGCACGCCGATGCCTGGTCGGCGGTAGCTCAGCGCGTCGTCGGTGTCGAGCAGAGTGCTCACGTCGAAGTCATCGCTGATGGATTCGAGCAGCACGCGCTCTTCGTCCAGCCAATGCTGCAGTGGCAGCGGCTGGGGCTGGCGGCGTTGCAGCCGCGCCAGGTTGCGCAAGCGCAGCGGCGTGATGGGGCCCACGCTGCGGCTGAACAGCTGCTGCTCGGCCTCGGCCCGGGCAGCGGCCTCGCGCCGGGCCTTCTCTTCGGCCTGCTCGCGCTCATGCTGCTCGCGCAGCTGGCGTGCCACGGTGGCCAGTTCCTGCAGGTCGGTGATGCGCTGGCCTGGGCGCCGGGGCGCAGGGGCGCCGCGCCGCGGGGGCTTGGCCGCTGGCGCGGGGGCCGTGGCTGGCGGCCGGGGCACGCGCGCGGGCCGGGCC
>NZ_JBYSYM010000006.1:0-250598 GCF_058783375.1 Acidovorax sp. FW305-C-20-28
CCTTCTCTTTGGTGACTTTCTCTTGGCGGCCCAAGAGAAAGTTACTGCGCCGCCGGGCGCACATCCCGGCCTCCGCCCACAGCCAAAGCACGCAGCAACTATGCCCACAAACACAAGCACAAAAACCAGGAAGCAACCCCTTCAAGGCTTGATGCCCACCTGGCTGACCTGCCCGATCAGCCGGTGGTAGAACCGGATCGCATCCGCGTAGTTGGCGATCTGCAAACGCTCGTTGGTACCGTGGAAACGCTTCAGGTCTTCAGAGTCAGCACGCACGGGCGAGAACTTGAAGATGTGGTCGCTGATGGCGCCATAGTGCTGCGAGTCGGTGCCCGCCACCATCAGGCCCGGCGCCACCAGCACGTCGGGGAAGATCTCTCGGATGGTCTGGTTGAGCAGGCGGTACTGGGTGGAGTCGGTGGGCGCGACCTTGGAGGCGTCCACCGCACCGGGCAGCGTGCTCAGCTCGTACTGCGCAGTGGGCGCGCTGATCTTGCTGCGCATGTGCTCGATCACCTGTTCCTTGCTGTCGCCGGGCAGCAGGCGGAAGTTCACGGTCGCCTCGGCGCGGCCGGGCACCACGTTGTCGCGGTTTCCGGCGTTCACGATGGTCAGCGCCGTGGTGGTGCGCAGCATGGCATTGGTGCTGGCCGCGCCTTCGAGCTGCTTTTGCACCACCGGGCGGAACAGCCACAGGTTGGACAGCACGACCCGATTCACGCCGCCCATCTCGGGGGCGAGCGTGTCGAACAGCTCACCCGCCACACCGCGGATGCCGCCGGGCATCTGCTCCGCGTCCAGCCGGCTGAGCGCGTCGCTCATCATCGCGATGGCGCTGCTGCCCTTGTGCGGCGGCATCGACGAGTGGCCGGGCGTGCCCGACATCTTCATCACCACCGACATGTAACCCTTCTCGGCCACACCGATGACGGCGGCGGGCTTGGAGAGGCCGGGCATCACGCCGTCCAGGATCAGCAGGCCCTCGTCGATCACGAAATCCAGGCGCACCTTGCGCTCCTGCAGCAGCGCGGCGATCTTGGCGGCGCCGCGCAGGCCGCCCACCTCCTCGTCGGCGCCAAAGGCCAGGTAGATGGTGCGCTGGGGCACAAAGCCGCCGGCCAGCAGCATTTCCACCGCTTCGAGCTGGCTCATGAGGTTGCCCTTGTCGTCCCAGGAGCCGCGGCCCCAGACAAAGCCGCCCTCGATAGCGCCCGAGTACGGGGGCTGGGCCCAGTCGCCCTCGGTGCCGGGGGCCACGGGCACCACGTCCTGGTGGGCCATGAGCATCACGGGCGCGGCGTTGGCATCGCTGCCGGGCCAGGTGTAGAGCAGGCTCAGCTCGCCCACCACCTCGCGCTTCAATTTCGCGTGCACCAGCGGAAAGCGCTGCTGCAACAGGGCGTGGAACTGCAGGAACTGGCCGGCACTGAAGCTGGCATCGTCGCGCGACGACTCGGTGCGCAGGCGCACGGCCTCGGCCAAGCGGCCGGCCACGGCGGCATCGTCCACGGGCAGTTTGGCAATGGGCGCCACCGCCAGCTGGCGCGAGCCCTTGCGCGCGGTGTTGATGCCCAGGGCCACGGCCAGCAGCAGCACCAGGGCCAGCAGCCCGAGCAGAAGTTTCTTGATCATGTCGCTCGCGTCTCTTTCTTGTTGGTGAGGGGTCTGGGGCGCATGCTAAATCGGTAACCAAATGTTGGTCCAATGCATAATTTAAGTCGTTTTGTTCGATTTTCCGCATGAGCACCACCATCGCCCAGTTGCGCCACTTCATCGCCCTGGCCGATAGCGGCAGCTTCACGCGCGCGGCCGACAGCACGCGCCGCTCGCAGGCCGCCTTCAGCCGCAGCATCGCCATGCTGGAGGCGCACCTGGGCGCAGAGCTGGTGGAGCGCAGCGGCCACCGCAATGCCCTCACCCCCATAGGCCGCACGGTGCTGGAGCATGCGCGCCAAGTGGTGGCCCAGGCCGATGAACTGCACCAGGTGGTGCGCCACCAGGTCAGCGGGGAAGCCGGCTCCGTGCGCCTGGCCATGAGCGCCACGCCGCACGCCCTGCTGGCCCCGCGCCTGCTGCGCCTGGCAGCGCGCGACGCGGGCCGCATGCGACTGCAGTTGAGCGGTGGCCCCCAGTCCCACCAGATCCAGGCGCTACGCGACCGCACCCTGGATGCCCTGGTGACGGACTACCACTCCCTGCCCGGCTCCCACGCCGACCTCGAAGTGCACCGGCTGGTGCAACTGCCCACCGGGGTGCTGGTGCGCCCCGGGCACCCGCTGGCCCGGCGCCGCCCGCTGGCGTTTGCCGAGCTCACGGAGTTTCCCGTGGCCTGCACGGGCATGAGCGCGGCCGTCGGGCGGCTGCTGGTGCAGCGCCTGGGCATGCAGGCCCACCCCGAGGTGCTGATCAGCCTGGCCAGCGAGTCCGTGCCCGATCTGCTGGACGTGGCCTGCCACACGGATGCGCTCTACATGGGCGTCATGGCCCCAGCGGCGGCCCTGCTGGCCCAGGGGCGGCTGGTGCCGCTCGACATTCCCACCCAGGGGCTGGAGTCGCACATCGCCTGGGTACAGCGCGTGGCGCGGGCCCCCAATCCGGTGCTGGACGGCCTGCGCCAGCAGGTGCTGGGCTGGTTGCAGGAGGCGGGTTCGCCCGGCTGAGCCGGTATCATCGCCGCCCCATCCCGCTCCGCCCTCGCATCCATGGCCTTCTCGTTCACCTTTGCTCCACCCACCCTGGAAGACCTGCAGGCCGGCACGCTGGGCAAGCACATGCGGGAGTTCAATTACCGCGCTGTGGGCGAGTATCCGCAGGTGCAGCCCGTGCGCCTGGACGTGCGCGACCGCCACGGCCGCCTGGTAGCCGGCATACGCTCCTACGTGTTCGTCTACTGGCTGCAGACCGATGTGCTCTGGGTGGCCGAGGACCAGCGTGGCAAAGGCCTGGGCGCACGCCTGCTGGGCATGGCCGAGGCCCAGGGCAAAGCGCTGGGTGCGAGGAACGCCAAGCTCGAAACATTCGAGTGGCAGGCACGCGACTTCTATCTCAAGCAAGGGTACGGCGAATATGCGCGCATCGACGACTACATCCAGGACCAATACCTGGCCCTGATGCGCAAATCCCTGGAATAAGAACCTGTTTGCGATCTCGCAGGGGATCGTGAACAGGCTACAAGGAACTTCAGCCCAGCAACGGCGACCTGAACACCGGATGCTCCCCGGGCAGCACCTGCTGCGCCAGCGGCGCGGCCAGGGCCATGCCCTGATCGCTGTTGGTCAGCAGCACAAAGCCGTCGCGCGACGCGGGCGAGAGCATGGCGAAGTTGCGGAAGCCCGGGTTGTTGCCCCATTGCCAGAACATGGGGCCGGCGGCGGTGCGTTCGATGCCCCAGCCGTAGCCCCATTCCAGCCCCAGCGCCTTGTCCGCCACCACGGGGGCCGATTGCACCAGCGCCAGCAGCCGCTCATCGGACACGAAGGCCACCAGCAGGCGCGCAAAGTCACCGGCCGTGGTGTAGAGCGAGGCAGCAGCCACAGGAGCATTCCAGCGCAGGCTGCCAGCAGCCGCACCGTTGCCATGCACGGCCCGGCCTTCGTAGGCGCGTTGCCAGACCAGGCTGGAATCGCGCATGCCCAGGGGCTCGAACACCTGCGCCTGCATCCATGGCCCGATGGGCGTGCCGGTGATGGCTTCCATCACAGCCTGCAACAGCACATAGCCCTCGCCGGAATAGCGCCAGCGCTGGCCAGGGTCGAAGGCGGGCGCAAGCGTACCGCTGGTCCAGTTGGGCAGGCCCGAGGTGTGGTTGAGCAGGCTGGCCACAGGGATGCGGGCCAGGGTGCTGGCGGGCACGGTATCGCTGGCGTCGCCCGGCGCACGCCGCAGCGCATGCTGGTAGTGCACATAGCCTCGCGGCAGGTAGTGCGCAACCGGCGCCTGCAGGTCCAGCTGGCCCGCGAGCACCAGGCGCAGTGCCCCATAGGCGACGGCGGGCTTGGTCAGCGAGGCGGCCTGGAAGATGGCGTCGGGGGCTGCATTGCAATGGCCGGCCACTGCGGCCGTCTGCACCTGCCCGGCGCGCAGCGTGGCAAACGCCGCGGCGCAGACACCCAGGCTGGCGGCCACCTCAGCCACGGGCCGGCCCTGGTGGCGCGTGAGGTCCGCCGCACACGATGCCAGCAGCGGCGAGGCCGCGGCACCGGTCAGCAGGAGGTGGCGGCGGGTGATGGCCACTGGCCGATCAGGACTTGGAGGTGGTGAGCGCCGGCGCGCCGCCCTCGCGCCTGGCGGCCCAGAGCCACATGGCGATGCCGGCCACGATCATGGGCACGCACAGCCACTGGCCCATGCTCATGCCCAGCGAGAGGATGCCCAGGTGCGCATCGGGCTCGCGGAAGTACTCGGCAATGAAGCGGAAGGCGCCATAGCCGATCAGGAAGGCCGCCGCCACCTGGCCCTGGCGGCGCTCACGGCGCGCGTACAGCCACAGCAGCACAAAGAGCAGCAGCCCTTCGAGCAGGAACTGGTAGACCTGCGAGGGGTGGCGCGGCAGCATCGAGCCACTTTGCGGAAACACCATGCCCCAGGGCAGGTCGGGGCTGGCAAAACGGCCCCAGAGCTCGCCGTTGATGAAATTGCCCACCCGGCCTGCCGCCAGGCCCGTGGGCACGCAGGGTGCCACGAAGTCGGCCACCTGCAGCCAGGGGCGCTGGCGCGAATGCGCGAACCAGAGCATGGCCACGATCACGCCCAGCAGCCCACCATGGAAGGCCATGCCGCCCTGCCACACATAGAAGATCTCCAGCGGGTGGCTCAGGTAGTAGGCGGGCTTGTAGAACAGGCAATAGCCCACCCGCCCGCCGATCACCACCCCGGCCACGCCCAGGAACAGGATGTCCTCCACGTCCTTGCGCGTCCAGGCGCCCGGGCCGGTGAGGGAGGCAAAGGGCTGGTGCCGCAGCCGCGCAATGCCCAGCAGCATGAACAGGCCAAAGGCCGCCAGGTAGGTCAGGCCGTACCAGTGGATGGCCAGCGGGCCCACTTGCAGGGCGATGGGGTCGATTTGGGGGTAGGTCAGCATTTGGGCGGTATTGTGCCCAACCCGCTGCAGGCTCCCGTGAAAGCCCTGTTACGGTACGGGCCAGGCTGCTCGCGGCGATGCACCGGCACCAGCGCAGGGCCATGCCCGGGCGGTGGGCGCCCTGCCTCGATGAGAACGCTTCTGATCCCTGTACGCATGCAGAGCGCCACCCCGGGGTTTTCCCCCACAAAGCCCCTTGGGCGCGCGATACTTCTGCCTGTAACAAGGACAAGAACATGCAGGGCAACCCACAAGTCATCGACTATTTCAAGGATCTGCTGCGCGGCGAACTGGCTGCGCGCGACCAGTATTTTGCGCACTCGCGCATCTACGAGGACCAGGGCTTCATCAAGCTCTACACCCGCCTGGACCACGAGATGCAGGAGGAAACCCAGCACGCCGATGCGCTGCTGCGCCGCATCCTCTTCCTGGGCGGCCGCCCCGACATGCGCCCCAAGGAGTTCACCCCCGGCGAAACCGTGCCCGAAATGCTGCGCAAGGACCTGGCCACCGAGTACGAGGTGCGCACCGCCCTGCGCGATGGCATGGCCTTGTGCGAGAGCGTGGGCGACTATGTGAGCCGCGACCTGCTGCTGGCCCAGCTGCGCGACACCGAGGAAGACCACGCCTACTGGCTCGAAAAGCAGATCGGCCTGATCGACAAGATCGGCCTTGAAAACTACCTGCAGTCCCAGACCGCCTGAGTTGCGGGCCAGGCCTTGCCAGCGCCACCACCGTGCGGCGCAAGCGGGGCCTCAATGAAGGGCCGGCCCCTCGTCTTCGTAGTAGTGCCGGGCCTCGCCCCAATCCCCCGGGGGCGCGAAAAGCTGGCCCTGGTCGCTGTGGGCCTGCGCCGGCTCCAGCAGGCCAGCCATCTCCTGCGCAAAGCTGCGCAGCGACATGAACTCGCAGGGAATGCGCTGAAACAGGGCTTCGCTGACCCGGTAGACCCCGTGTTCCAGGTCTTCGACGTCGTTGGACAGCTGCAGCGCGGTCACGCCGTCCATCAGGGCCACGGCATGGATGCCCAGCGACGCGAAGTGCGACACCAGCACCTTCATGTCGACATAGACCAGCAGCTGGAAGACCCCCTGCATGAACAGCACGGCATGGCCGGCGCTCATGGACAGGGTGAAGGGCTGCATCGGTATCCAGGCGGTTTCGGGCGTCACCTGCACCGACATGGTCGACTTGGGCACCCGCTTGTGCAGCACCTGCAGGCAGTCCGGGTGGCTGCGGTAGTGGTCATTGCGCACGACCACATAGCGCAGGCCCGGCTCGGGCGAGGCCTGGGCAATTCCGGACTCCATGGCCTGGCGCACGCAGTCGTTCAGGTGCGCCTTGTGCGCCTTGTCGTGAGCGCTGCCCTCGGGCACGCTCGTGGTGCCCTGGCGCGCCAGGAGCGCAATGGTGCGCCGCAGAGCCTCCTGCTGCAGCCTGCCCGGAGGGCCCCGGTGCATGAAGGACTTCAGGTCCAGGGGCTGGGGTTCGCCACCCGCCAGGACGCAGAGATCGCCCTGCCCCAGCATATTCGTCACATCGGCCAGGAGCACCGGGATGCCCATGCCGATGCCCAGCTTCAAGGCCCGGTAGCGACTGCGAAAGCTGTCCTTGCGCGCAAGCAATCCGGAGCGCTCCTTGGCATGGGCCTTTTGCGCGAAGTAGAAGTACCGGTGGCGCAGGGGAGCCTGGTAGGTCGCGGCGATGCCATCCCCGAAGCAGCGGTACAGAAAACGCAGCTGTTCGAGCGCATCACAGCGCTCCTGGATCTTTAGCACCAGGTCCCGCGTCTCGCGCGCCTTCTCCCCGATCAGGCGCTCGCGCACCAGGCGCTGCTTCAGGCGCAACCGGGCATCCTGCAGGCGGCTGTGGCTCAGCTCCGACCTGGCGATGCGGCGGAGCAGCAGTTTCTGCAATTCAAGGACCGGCCCAACCCGCCCAGGGTCGCCCTGGATGGTGCCCAGCAGCTGCGCCGCCTGAAGGAAGCACTCCATCTCTCGGGGAAACCGCAAGGGGAAAGGCATTCACAGTCTCCTAAAGCGTGCAGTGGACAGGTCCCGGCCGGGTTGCGGGCCCCGGCTTGCCGACCCTATTTGTTGCAGGATAGCGCCTGAGCCCCGGCACTGACCAGCAAATTATGGATATTTGACAATCCGCCCCGCAGCGAGGCTGGCGGCACCGCCGGGGCCGTCCTTTTCCCCGCCAGCGGCCTCCTGGCGCACTGGCCATATCTGTGGGCTGATTGTCATTGCGGCCACACCCGCAAACGCCGACACTGGCGCCATGCCCCAACCCACCCGCACCATTGCCTGCCTGCTCTACCCCGGCGTGATGAGCCTGGACGCCGTCGGCCCGATGCAGGTCTTCGGCTCCGCCAACGCCGAGCGCACGGGCCACGGGCTGGCGCCCGCCTATGCGCTGCGCCTGCTGGCCGAGGCGGCGGGGCCGGTCACCACTTCGGCAGGGTTTGCGCTGGTGGCCGATGGCAGCTGGGCCGCCACCGACCCCGCCGGCCTGGACACGGTGCTGGTGGCGGGCGGCGATGGCGTGGCCGAGCAGCTCGGCCACACCGGCATGCTGCAGTGGCTGCGCCATGCGGAACCCCGGGTGCGGCGCCTGGGTTCGGTCTGCTCGGGCGCCCTGCTGCTGGCCCAGGCCGGCCTGCTCGACGGCCTGCGCGCCACCACGCACTGGTGCCGCATGGAGCGCATGCGCCGGGACTACCCCAGGGTGCAGGTCGACGAGGACTGCCTGCACACCTACGACGCGGCCCACCCCGTCTACAGCCACCTCTTCACCTCGGCCGGCGTGACGGCCGGCATCGACCTGGCCCTGGCACTGGTGGAGGCCGACCTGGGCCGGCCCATGGCGCTGGCCGTGGCACGGCGGCTTGTGATGTTCATGCGCCGCCCGGGCGGGCAGGCGCAGTTCAGTGCGCTGCTGGCACCCGAAACGCGGCATGCGCCGCGGCTGGCGGCCCTGCTGGAATGGATACCCACTCAGTTGGGCAGCGACCTGTCGCTCGATGCCCTGGCCGAGCGCGCCTGCATGCCGCCGCGCACGCTGGCCCGCGTGTTCCAGCGCGAGCTGGGCACCACGCCCGGCCGCTATGTGGAGCGGGTGCGCGTGGAGGCCGCCTCGGCCCTGCTCGCCCAGGCCCAGGCCTCGGTGGCCACCGTGGCGCGGCTGTGCGGCTTCGAGCACCCCGAGAACCTGCGCCGCAGCTTCCACAAGCACCGCGCGGTGAGCCCGCAGGCCTATGCGCAGCGCTTTGGCACAGGCGTGCTGGCCGACTGATTCCCTCTTTGGCGCCCGAGCGGCGCCCCACCGAAAGCCACCACCATGCTGCTTGTGCGCAATGCTTCCGTTCGCCTGTTGTTCGCGGGCCAGGCCCTGTACTGGGGCTGCTCCATCATCGGCATCACGCTCACCTCCATCGTGGGCGCGCGGCTGGCGCCCTGGCCTGCGCTGGCCACATTGCCGCTGGCACTGCTGGTGCTGGGCAACCTGCTGTCGGTGCAGCCGCTGTCGCTGTTCATGCAGCGCCGGGGCCGGCGCGCGGGGCTGCAGGCAGGGGCCCTGTTCGGTGTGGCGGGCGGCCTCGTCAGCATGCTGGGCGTGCAGTGGGGCAGCTTTGCCGTCTTCTGCCTGGGCACCCTGGCCATTGGGGCCTACCAGGCATCGTCGGGCTACTACACCTATGCGGCACTGGAGGCCGTGGACCCCGCGCAGAAAGGCCGCGCTGCGGCCTGCGTGGTGGCCGGAGGCCTGTGTGCGGCCGTCTTTGCGCCGCCATTGGCGCTGTGGTCGCGCAACCTGCTGGCCACGCCGCTGGCCGGCGCCTACCTGGCGATTGCGGCGCTAGCCCTGCTGGGCTGGTTGGTGATGGCGCGGCTGCGCGAGGGCGTGGCGCCCAAGCCCGCTGCGGGCGGCATCGCGGCCATGCGCGCCCTGCTGGCGCGCCCCGGCCTGCGCGCCGCCGTGGTCATGGCGGCCATCGGCCATGGGCTGATGATTTTGGTGATGAACGCCACCCCGCTGGCCATGGAGGTCTGCGGCTTCTCGGCCGCGTCGGCGGCCTATGTCATCCAGTGGCATGTGATCGGCATGTTCTTCCCCGCCCTGTTCTCGGGCGCGCTGGTGGACCGCTTCGGCAGCCGCCCCGTGGCCGCCGTGGGGGCCGCCTGCCTGGCCGCCAGCGCGGTGGTGGCGCTGTCGGGCATTTCGTTCACCGAATTCCTGGCCAGCTCGCTGCTGCTGGGCACGGGCTGGAACCTGATGGTGATCGCCGGCACCACGCTGCTGGCCGAGTCGCATGCGCCCGAAGAGCGCGGCCAGGCCCAGGCGCTGATGCAGTTGGCCAATGGCAGCGTGGCGGCGGCCATGTCCTTCGCCTCGGGCGCCCTGCTCACCGGCGTGGGCTGGACGGCCATCAACGCCGTGGCGCTGCCGCTGCTGGCCATCGCCGCGGGGCTGCTGTTCGTGCGCGGGCGCGCAGCGGCCGCGGCCTAAGCCGCTGCCGAACGCTCACGCACGAAATCGACAAAGCGCGCCAGCGCCGGGTTGTTCAACCCGGCGGGCCAGACCAGGCTGGTCTCGCACACGGGCAGCAACGGCGCGGCGGCGGCCTTGGCCTTCACCTTGGCAGCCTTGGGGCCGAACGCATTCGCCGCCCGGTACACCACGCCCTCGCGGCGGAACTGGGTCACGCTCTCGGGCACCCAGGCCACGCCCAGGCCGCCCCAGACCAGGTTGACGATGGTCTGCATCTGGATCGCCTCCTGCGCCACCACGGGCACCCGCCCGGCGGCGTGGTACAGCGCAAAAATGGCGTCGTGCAGCGAGGGCACGATGCGCCGCGGAAAGATCACCAGCGGCTCGGCCAACACAGCGGCCAGGTCGAGGCGCGGCGCCTGGGCCAGCGGGTGGCGCTCGGCCAGGGCCAGCACCAGCGGCTCCTCGGCCACGGGCAGGCGCGCCAGCTCGGGCGGCGCCGCGCCGGGCGAATGCAGCACCAGCCCGGCATCGAGCTCGCCGCGCGCGAACATGGCGCGCTGCACGTCGCCCGTGGCCTCCACCAGCTCCAGCGCCACCTGGGGGCACAGCACGCGAAAGTCGCGCACCCACTCGGGCAGCCGCTCGAAACCGATGGTAGAGACAAAGGCCAGCCGCACCCGCCCCACCTCGCCCGCCGCCGCGGCGCGCGCCCGCACGGGCAGCGCCTGCGCGCGCTCCAGAAAATCGCGCACATCGGGCAGCAGGGCCTCGCCCGCCGGGGTCAGCGCCACGCGCCGGCGCGTGCGGTCGAACAGCACCACGCCCAGCGAGCGCTCCATCTGCGCAATCGCCTGGGTCAGCGGCGGCTGCGTCATGTGCAGGCGGATGGCGGCGCGGCCGAAGTGCAGCTCCTCGGCCACGGCCACGAACTGGCGCCAGGCGCGGACGTCGATCAGGATTTCCTTCATGGCGCGGGTGACTCTGTAATATGTTTTGCATATTAATCGACGCGATGAAAGGGATTGGAAACGCAGCGCCAAACCCCGCATACTTGCACCCCGACAGCTTGGCCCCGGCGCACCCGGGTTGCCCACCACAACGAGCCCCCTCACGAGGAAGACGACACCATGGCAGACAGCAAGACCATCCCGATCCAGCCCATCAACCGCCGCAGCGCCAACATCACCCAGGGCAAGTCGCGCGCGCCCAACCGCTCCATGTACTACGCCATGGGCTACGAGGAAGGCGACTTCGTCAAGCCCATGGTCGGCGTGGCCAACGGCCACAGCACCATCACCCCCTGCAACAGCGGCCTGCAGAAGCTGGCCGACGCGGCGATTGCCGGCATCGAGGAAGCCGGCGGCAACGCCCAGGTGTTCGGCACGCCCACCATCTCGGACGGCATGGCCATGGGCACCGAAGGCATGAAGTACAGCCTGGTGAGCCGCGAAGTCATCAGCGACTGCATCGAGACCTGCGTGGGCGGCCAGTGGATGGACGGCGTGCTGGTGGTCGGCGGCTGCGACAAGAACATGCCCGGCGGCCTCATGGGCATGCTGCGCGCCAACGTGCCCGCCATCTACGTGTATGGCGGCACCATCCTGCCCGGCAGCTACCAGGGCAAGGACCTGAACATCGTGAGCGTGTTCGAGGCCGTGGGCGAGAACGCCGCCGGCAAGCTGAGCGACTTCGACCTCAAGGAAATCGAAAAGCGCGCCATCCCCGGCACCGGCTCGTGCGGCGGCATGTACACCGCCAACACCATGTCCAGCGCCTTCGAGGCCCTGGGCATCAGCCTGCCGTATTCGTCCACCATGGCCAACCCCCATGACGAGAAGATGAACTCGGCCAAGGAATCGGCCAAGGTGCTGATCGAGGCCATCAAGATGGACCTCAAGCCCCGCGACATCGTGACCAAGAAGGCCATCGAGAACGCCGTGGCCGTGATCATGGCCACCGGCGGCTCGACCAACGCCGTGCTGCACTTCCTGGCCATCGCGCACGCCGCGGGCGTGGAGTGGGACATCGACGACTTCGAGCGCATCCGCAAGAAGACCCCCGTGATCTGCGACCTGAAACCCAGCGGCAAGTACCTGGCCGTGGACCTGCACCGCGCAGGCGGCATCCCGCAGGTCATGAAGGTGCTGCTCAAGGCCGGCCTGCTGCACGGCGACTGCATCACCATCAGCGGCAAGACGGTGGCCGAAGTGCTCAAGGACGTGCCCGATGTGCCGCGTGCCGACCAGGACGTGATCCGCAACATCGACAACCCCATGTACGAGCAGGGCCACTTGGCCATCCTCAAGGGCAACCTCAGCCCCGAAGGCGCCGTGGCCAAGATCACGGGCCTGAAGAACCCCGTGATCACCGGCCCGGCCCGCGTGTTCGACGACGAGCAGTCGGCCCTCGAAGCCATCCTGGCCGGCAAGATCAAGGCCGGCGACGTGATGGTGCTGCGCTACCTGGGCCCCAAGGGAGGCCCCGGCATGCCCGAAATGCTGGCCCCCACCGGCGCGCTGATCGGCGCCGGCCTGGGCGAAAGCGTGGGCCTGATCACCGACGGCCGCTTCTCCGGCGGCACCTGGGGCATGGTGGTGGGCCACGTGGCACCCGAAGCCGCTGCCGGCGGCACCATCGCCTTCGTCAACGAGGGCGACAGCATCACCATCGATGCGCGCCAGCTGCTGCTGGAGCTGAACGTGCCTGAAGAAGAGATCGCCAAGCGTCGCGCCGGCTGGACGGCACCCGCACCGCGCTACACGCGCGGCGTACAGGCCAAGTTCGCCTTCAACGCATCGAGCGCGAGCAAGGGTGCGGTGCTGGACGCGTATTGACGCCCAGGTCGATCCAATCGACCCTCCATAAAAAAAGCCCGCGGCCTCTTCCGGCCGCGGGCTTTTTTGCTTGGCGCGGCGACTGCCGGCTCAATGCGCGTGGTCGTGGGCCACCGCCAGGCCACCCGCAGGTACCAGGGCCGTCTTCATCGACTGCGCGCTGCACAGGCCATCGCGTGTCTTGCGCAGCAGCACCTGCCCTGCCGCCACGCCCGTGGCCTGGTCGTTCTGCACCACGGGCTTGCCGTTGACCATGGTCAGCACCACGCCTTCGGACAGCAGGGTCGGCGCGATGTAGGTGGATCGGGCCTTGAAGCGTGCGGGGTCAAACACCACGATGTCGGCGAAATGCCCGGCCTTGAGGCGGCCGCGCTCGGCGATGCCCAGCAGGTCGGCCGTGAGCGCCGTGCTGCTGCGCACGAACTGGCCGATGGAGATGTGCTTTTGCCGCACCACATACTCGGCGTACTTCTGCGCGAAGGAGCCTACAGCACGTGGATGCCCTGCTGACGAGTCCGACGAGGTCACCACCCAGGGGCGCGTCATGAAGGCGCGGACGTCGGCGTCGCTCTGGTTGAAGTTGGCGATCTTGACCTCGCTTTCGCGCAGCACCTGCACCACGGCTGCCACGGCATCGGTGCCGTTGGCACTGGCGATCTGTTGCAGCGTCTTGCCCACGTATTTCGGGTTGCCCGCGGAGACCAGGATCGCCTCGGGCCCGTTGCGCAGGCGCATGTTCTCGGTGACATCCTTGCGCAGGCGCTCCTGCACCGTGGCATCGTCAAAACGCTTGAGCAGCGCCTCGCGCCCTCCCGCATTGGCCCAGGGCGGCATCACCGCCGCCGAAAGGTTGGTGCTCGACGCCAGCCAGGGGTACTGGTCGGCCGTGACTTTCTGGCCGCTTTGCTGCGCGGCCTCGACCATGCGGATCAGCTCGCCGGCCATGCCCTGCGTGTCCACGCCCAGGGCCTTGATGTGGGCGATGTGCACGGCGATCCCGGTTTCGCGGCCGATGCGCAGGGCCTCGGCGACCGCAGCGGGCAGGCCCTGCCTGGTCTGCTCGTTGCGGATATGGCTGTCGTACAGGCCTCCGTGCGCGGCAGCCACCTTGGCCAGCTCGATCACCTCTTCGGTGGTCGAGAAGTTCTGCGGCGTGTAGTACAGCCCGGTGGACAGGCCGAGGGCCCCCTGGCACATGGCCGCATCGACCAGTTGCTTCATGGTCGCCAGCTGCGCGGCCGTGGGCGCCGCGTTGGCATTGGCCAACTGGCTCTGGCGCACGGGGCCGAAGCCCACGAACATGGCGACGTTGGTGCCCGGCGGATGGGTGCGCAGGCGCTGGGCCTGGCCGGCGATGTCGTAGCCGCCGAAACCGTCGTTGCCGATCACGGCCGTGGTCACGCCCTGCGTGAGGAAAGGCAGGTTCATCCGCTTGTCGGCCGAGTCGGACAGCAGGTCCCCATCGGCATGGGTGTGGGCGTCGATGAACCCCGGCGCCACCACCATGCCCGGCGCATCGATGGTCTGGCGCGCCACCGTGCCGGCCGGGGCCTTGCCGACGAAGACGATGCGCTCGCCCGCCACACCCACATCGCCTGAGAGGGGTTCCACACCGTCACCGGTGTAGACCGCTGCGCCGCGGATCAGGTAGTCGACCACGGGGGGCACGGCGGTCGGGCCGCCGGGGCTGCTGCAACTGCTCAGGACACCGGCGCTTAGGAGGGCGCCCAGGATCACGGTCAGCCGGTGTCGGGGTTTGGATGGGGTCATGGAGATCACGCAATCGTTAGAAAGAGAGAGGCCGCACGGCCCCCATGGGCCGCACTTGCGCATCAAAAGGAAGTGCGGGCAGGCCGCCCGGAATCACTGAGGGGCAGGTGCTGCCGGGCGGTCGCTGAATTCCTTGAGGTTCTTCTTCAACTCGGCGCTCATGGGCACGTTCAGCGGCACATTGCGCGGCGGGATGGGCTGCAGGAACCACTTGTCATAGAGCTTCTCGAACTCGCCGCTCTTCATCAGCGAGACCAGCGCAGCGTCGACTTCCTTCTTGAACTCGGGGTCGTTCTTGCGCAGCATGATGGCGTAGGGCTCGACCTGCAGCGCCTCGCCCACGATGGTCCATTCGGCCGGGTTCTTGGCATTGGCCACCAGGCCGTAGAGCAGGATGTCGTCCATGGCATAGGCATCGGCCCGGCCGCTTTCGGCCAGCAGGGCGCCGTCGGCATGGTCCTTGGCCAGCAGCATCTCGGTGTCCTGGCTGTTGTCCTTGAGGTACTTGCGCAGCACCTGCACATTGGTCGTGCCGCTGGTGGTGGCCAGCTTCTTGCCCTTGAGGTCGGCCAGCGAGCCGATGCCCGAGGTCTTCTTCACCATCATGCGCGTGCCGGTGTAGAAGTAGTTCACCGCAAACTCCACCTGCTCGCGCCGCGCCACGTTGTTGGTGGTGGAGCCGCACTCCAGGTCCACCGTGCCGTTCATCACCAGCGGGATGCGGTTCTGCGAGGTGACGGGCTGGCGCTCGATCTTGAGGTCTGGCCGCTTCACCTTGGCCTTGAGCATCTCCACGATGCGGTCGCAGATCTCGATGCTGAAGCCGATGGGCTTGGCATCGTTCAGGTAGCTGAACGGCACCGACGAATCACGGTAGCTCAGGTTGATCACCCCGGTCTGCGCCATCTTGGCCAGCGTGGGCTGCGGCTGGGCGAAGGAGGAAGACAGGGCGGCCAGCGACAGGGCGGCGCCAAGGGCGGTGCGGGTCCAGCGGTTCATGGGTGCTCTCCGGAAATGTTGTAAAGGGGTCAGCGAACACTCGCAATGTACGGGCCCGGCTGCCTTGCCGCGAGTAGCAATTTCGCCATGGTGTATGCCTTGGCGGCATGGGCCTGATGGCACCTTTCTGGTGCAAAGCCCTCCCCTCGGGTGTGTATGCCGCCAGGGCATGGGCCATCGGCATTCCGGCAATCGACGCCGCGGCCATCCACGCCGATGATGCGCCCTCTTTTCATACCAAGGAGCAGGCGTTGTTGCGTATTGCAGTGATCGGTGGCGGTATCGTGGGCCTGGCGACGGCACGGGCCCTCATTGGCAAGGGCCACGAAGTGGTGCTGCTGGACCAGGCCCCCGGCCCGGCCGCCGGTGCCAGTGCCCAGAACGGCGCGCAATTGAGCTATGCCTATGTGGCGCCGCTGGCGGCGCCGTCCATCTTCGCGCAGTTGCCCTCGCTGCTGCTCTCGCCGACCTCGCCACTGCGCCTGCGCCCGGGCCTCGATCCAGCGGCCTGGAGCTGGTGCCTGCAGTTCACGGCCGCCTGCACCCAGGCGCGCGCCGACGCCACCACGCGCCAGTTGCTGCGCCTGGCCGGCGACAGCCACCGCGCCTTCCAGCGCTGGCGCGCCAACGTCCCGGCGGCGCGCATCGAACATGCCACCCAGGGCAAGCTGGTGCTCTACCGCAGTGCCGCAGGCCTCGCGGCGGCGGGCCGCCAGGTGCAGTTGCAGCAGACCATGCACGGGCCGCTGCAGCAGGTGCTGACGGGCGCGGAGTGCTGTGCCCGCGAGCCCGCCCTGGACCCCGCAGCCCCCCTGGCGGGCGGCATCTGGACCCCGAGCGAAGAGGTGGCCGACTGCGCCAAGGTGTGCGCCGCGCTGGCCGATGAACTGGCCAGCGGGCCGGCCTTCACGGCGCTGTGGGGCCACCGCTTCCTGAGCTGGGAGCGCCAGGGCAATGCCCTCACGGGCCTGTTCGCCGAGCACGAAGGCGTGCAGCAGCGCATCGCCTTCGATGCCTGTGTGGTCGCGGCTGGTGCGCAGACCCCCGGGCTGCTGCGCCCGCTGGGCTTGGGCGGCAGCGTGCCCATCCAGCCCCTCAAGGGCTACAGCATCGACGTGGCGGCCGAGCACATCGTGCGCATGCCCGCCACCAGCCTGACCGACACGGCCACCAAGACCGTGTTCGCCCCGCTGGGCGCAGGCCCTACGCGCCGGCTGCGCGTGGCCGGCTTTGCCGAGCTGGTGGGGCAGGACACGCGCATCGACCACGGCCGCATTGCCCTGCTGCTGGAGAGCGTGCGCACGCTGTTCGGCCTGCGCAGCGCGCCGACCGACCTGCACCCCTGGGCCGGCCTGCGCCCCGCAACCCCCACCGGGCTGCCCTGCATCGGCCGCGCCGGTGCCATGCGCAACCTGTTCGTGAACTCGGGCCAGGGGGCCCTGGGCTTCACGCTGGCCTTTGGCTCGGCCGACCGGCTGGCCGCTGATTTCGAGGGCAGTGCACCGGTCTCCCGTTTTTCCTCTTCTTCGGCCGCGCTGGCGGCAGGCAACGCATGAGCAACCCGACCCCACCCACCGCCCTCCCCTTCATCGACGACGCCTTCGTGGCCGCACACCTGACGGTGCCCGCGGTGCGCGATGCCATCGCCCGCGCCTTTGCCAGCCTGGCGGCCGGCAGTGCGCAGATCCAGGCGCGCACGCGCATCGAGTGCGGCGCCTTCCGGCTGAGCACCATGGGTGCGGTGTGGCTCGACGAAGGCCTGGCTGCCGTCAAGACCTATGGCACCGTGGCGGGCCGCTTCGATTTCGTCTGCAACCTGTTCGACACCGCCACCGGCCGGCCCCTGGCCACCGTGCAGGGCAACGAGATCACGCGCTTTCGCACGCCAGCGCTGTCGGTGCACGCCGTATCGCGCCTGGCCACGGGCCGCCGCGTGCTGGCCCTGTTCGGCACCGGCGTGCAGGGCGCGGCCCACCTGGACGCGCTGATGGCCGAGCAGCCCTTCGACGAAGTGCGCGTGGTCGGCGTGGGCGACATCAGCGGGTTCTGCGCTGCCGCAGCCCAGCGCTGGCAGCGGCCGGTGCACGCCATGGCGGCCGATGCCGCTGTCGACGGGGCCGACGTCATCGTCACCGCCACGCGCTCCAAGACGCCGGTGTTCGATGGCAGCAGCCTGAAGCCCGGCGCCACCGTGATCGCCGTGGGCACCAGCCTGCCTACGGGCAGCGAGCTCGACGATGCCACCCTGGCACGCGCAGCACGCCTCATCGTGGAGTGGAAGCCCCAGAGCCTGGTCGAGGCCGGCGAGGTGGTGACCGGCCAGGCCCATGGCGTACTGCCGCCCGAGCGCATCGTCGATCTGGTGGAGTTGGGTGCGGCCGACGCGCGCTGGCGCCAGTCCGACAGCGAGATCGTGGTCTTCAAGTCGGTGGGCGTGGGCCTCACCGACCTGGCCGCCGCCGCCCTGGTCTGGAAGGCCTGGCAGGCGGAGCACGGCGGCGCCTGACGCGCCCCGTTCTCCGGCACGGGCGCCGCGCGCCTGTTACGCTTGGTGCCCATGTTCCGCATCCGCCACATCGAGATCTTCTATGCCGTGATGCGCGCGGGCACCGTCAAGGGCGCCGCCGACACACTGCACATCACCCAGCCCGCGGCCTCGCGCCTGCTGCAGCAGGCCGAACAGAGCATCGGCGTCACGCTGTTCCAGCGCGTGCGCGGCCGGCTCACGCCCACGGTGGAGGCCCAGCGCCTGTTCCCCGATGTGGAACAGCTCTTCGGCCAGCTCGATGCCGTGCGCCGCAGCGCCGCCAACCTGGGCCCCGGCTCCGACACCGTGCTGCGCCTGCTGTGCGTGCCCGGCCTGTCGATGGAGGTGCTGCCCCAGGCCCTGGGCCGCTGGAACCGCTCCTACCCTGGCGTGCGCCTGACCTTCCGCACCCTGCATTCGCGCCAGATCGCCGATGCCATCGTGCGCCGCGAAGCCGACCTGGGCTTTGCGCTGGAGCCCTCGAACCACCCCGCCGCGGTGGACCTGCCCATCGGCCGCGGCCGCGTGGTCTGCGTGGGCCGGGACCTGCCCGAAGGCCCTATCCCCCTGCAAGCGCTGGAGCACCACCCACTGATCGACCTGGACCCGGCCGACCCCATCGGCCGCCAGCTGCACATGGCCTACGACGCCCACGGCGTAACGCCCGCTGCACGCATCACCACCGCCAGTTACCACGCCGCCATCGAGATGGCCGCCCAGGGCCTGGGCTGGGCCCTGGTGGACAGCTGGTCGGCCTGGCACGCCCGGCGCCACCCGGGCCTGCAGGTGCAGCCCCTGGCGCCCGAGGTGGGCACGGTGGCCTATGCGCTGCGCTCGCGCGACCTGCCCTGGAGTGCGGCAGCCGGGGCGCTGGTGGAGGAGATGGGGCGGGCGCTGGGGTAACTTCCGCCAGGCGGCAGGCATGAAAAAGCCCGTACCCCAGTGGCACGGGCTTTTGTCATGGTGCGAGGGGCGCCAGTCGCCAGCCGCACAGGGCCTGGCCCCAGACAGCCCCGCCGACTGCGAAGACTCCTCAGCGCGGCTTGCGCGGCGCCATGCCAAGCGCTTCCTTGTGCTTGTTGATGCGCGCCTGCTTTTTCTCTTCCATGCGCTCCATGGCCTTGCGCTTGGTGTAGCCGGTGCCATCGGCCCAGGCCCACCAGACGATGGTGGCGCCATAGAAGCCCAGGATCACCCACCACGACATATTGGCCACGGGTCCGATTTCCAGGTATTTGAGGGCCGACAGGATGACGGCGATGGCGAGCAGGTACATGGCATTCTCCAATCAATACGGTGGCGCAGGGGCTTGGCGGCCTGCGGGGCCGGGGTCAACCCAAGTCACTACAATTCCGTTAAAAGAACTGTAACCCAACCCACAGGAAAATCCCCACCATGAAGCGCACTCTGATCACATTGGCTCTTTCTCTGTCGGTGGCAGGCCCCGCCATGGCCGATCTGGCGCTGGCCACGGCCAAGAGCTGCATGGCCTGCCATGCCATGGACAAGAAGGTGGTGGGCCCCTCCTACAAGGAAGTGGCAGCCAAGTACGCCGGCCAGAAAGACGCCGTGGACAAGCTCGCGGGCAAGATCATGAAGGGCGGCGGCGGCGTGTGGGGCCCCGTGCCCATGCCCGCCAACGCCCAGGTCAGCGAAGCCGATGCGAAGAAGCTGGCCGCCTGGGTGCTGACGGTCAAGTAATCTGCTGCGATCCACCTAAAGAACAGCCGCCCCTTGCACAAGGGGCGGCTGTTGCATTTTGGGGCCAGGCCGCAGGGCCCGTGCCGTTGTTGTTTCTACACGAGGTGCATGTCCGCCCCGCGTGCGCGCAGCTGCTGCTCCAACTGGCCCACGTAGGCGGCCGTGGTGTTGTCCGACTCCTGGGCGCGCGCGGCCAGGCGGGTTTCGAGGTGGTCGATGCGCGCCAGCAATGCGGCATGCATCTGCTGGTGCTGCGCTTCCAGAAAACTGCGCAGCTCGGTGAAGCGCGAGGCTTCGGCCTTGTCGGCCAGTTCGCGCTGGGCCTGCAGCTCCTTGGTGTGGCGGCGCGTTTCCAGCAGCACCGAACCCTGCAGCGACAGCACATAGGCCACGCCCACGATGGCCAGCAGCGCGGTGAGGCCCAGCATCACCAGGCCCAGGGGCGCCTCCAGGGTAGTCACCCCCAGGGACACGGCCACAGGGGCGGACAGCGCACCCCAGTTGAGCACCGCGAGGGCGGCAATGGCCAGCATGGTCAGCACCAGCACGATGGATCGCAATTGCATGGAAACCTCCGTTCGTTCGTTGCGTCGTGGCGCCAGGGCCGCGGTGGGCACTGGCGCGTGGATTGAACGGGTTGTAACCCATGCGGTGCGGCAAACACAGCCTTTGCAGCGCTTTGCCGAAGCTGTCCTACAAGGGAGGCAGCCGGCCCGCGAAATGCAGGCCGGCAGCCGGTAGAAAAATGTTGCGAAGCATCCCGAAACGAAAAAAGAGAGGGAGGGAGATACAGCGCTTCGGGAGGGCAGTTGGCCCCAGGGAACCGAAAGGCTTCGCAACGTCAAAACCAGGAAGGTTCGCGCCAGGCGCGAACGAACAAGTCCAATTGTAAGGGAGCCGGACCCGGGTGAGCGCAATCAGGCACTGTGTGCGCGGCGCCCTTCTTGATCCATGGGCCCGCAGCGTCGATCACGCCCAGTGAGCAAACGACGTGGCCCCGAATCCGGCAAGCGCCGCTTGCGCGGCGCCCTCCTAGGTCAATTGGTCTGGGCCAATTGATCCAGGATTGCCGGATTCTGTGGCCACATCACATCGCCTGCGGCGATATGAGTGTCCCCAAACCCCGCAAGCGCTTCGCGCTGGCGCCGCGTGCGCGGCGCCTCCTGGATCAGTTGGCCTTGGCCAACTGATCCAGGATTGCGGGGTTTTCCAGCGTGCTCGTGTCCTGCGTGATGGTCTCCCCCTTGGCAATGCTGCGCAGCAGCCGGCGCATGATCTTGCCGCTGCGGGTCTTGGGCAGGTTGTCGCCGAAGCGGATGTCCTTGGGCTTGGCGATGGGGCCGATTTCCTTGGCCACCCAGTTGCGCAGTTCGTTGGCGATCTGCTTGGCTTCCTCGCCCGTGGGGCGGGCGCGCTTGAGCACGACGAAGGCGCAGATGGCCTCGCCGGTCACGTCGTCGGGGCGGCCCACCACCGCGGCTTCGGCCACCAGGTCGGTCTTGGAGACCAGGGCGGATTCGATCTCCATGGTGCCCATGCGGTGGCCCGAGACGTTGAGCACGTCATCGATGCGGCCGGTGATGCGGAAGTAGCCGCGGTCGGCGCTGCGCACGGCGCCGTCGCCGGCCAGGTAGTAGCCCTTGAGCTCTTCGGGGAAGTAGGCCTTCTTGAAGCGCTCGGGGTCGTTCCAGATGGTGCGGATCATGCTGGGCCAGGGGCGCTTGATGACCAGGATGCCACCGGTGCCGTTGGCGATGTCGTTGCCCACCTCATCGACGATGGCGGCGGCGATGCCGGGCAGCGGCAGCGTGCAGCTTCCGGGCACCAGCGGCGTGGCGCCGGGCAGCGGGGTGATGACGTGGCCGCCGGTCTCGGTCTGCCAGAAGGTGTCCACGATGGGGCAGCGCTCGCCGCCCACGTTCTTGTGGTACCACATCCAGGCTTCGGGGTTGATGGGCTCGCCCACGCTGCCCAGGATGCGCAGGCTCGACAGGTCCGAGCGCGCGGGGTGCACGGCGGCATCGCCCTCGGCGGCCTTGATGAGCGAGCGGATAGCCGTGGGCGCGGTGTAGAAGATGGTGCACTTGTGCTTTTCGATCATCTGCCAGAAGCGCCCGGCGTTCGGGAAGGTGGGAATGCCCTCGAAGATGATCTGCGTGGCGCCCGCGGCCAGCGGGCCGTAGGCCACGTAGGTGTGGCCGGTGATCCAGCCGATGTCGGCCGTGCACCAGAAGATGTCGTCGGGGCGCAGGTCGAAGGTCCAGTCCATGGTGAGCTTGGCCCACAGCAGGTAGCCGCCAGTGGAATGCTGCACGCCCTTGGGCTTGCCGGTGGAACCGCTGGTGTACAGGATGAACAGCGGGTGCTCGGCGCCCACGGCCACGGGCGGGCAGTCGCTGCTCTGGCCCTCGAGGATCTCGCCAAAGGTCTTGTCCCGGCCGGCGACCATGTTGCAGGCCGTGGGCGTGCGCTGGAAGACAAAGACGTTGCGGATGGTGTCGCAGCCACCCATGGCCAGGGCCTCGTCGATGATGGCCTTGAGCGGCAGCTCCTTACCGCCGCGCATCTGGAAGTTGGCGGTGATTACGGCCACGGCGCCCGCGTCGATGATGCGCTCCTGCACCGCCTTGGCGCTGAAGCCGCCGAACACCACGCTGTGCGTGGCGCCGATGCGCGCGCAGGCCTGCATGGCGATCACGCCCTCCACCGTCATGGGCATGTAGATCAGCACACGGTCGCCCTTTTGCACGCCATGGGCCTTGAGCGCGTTGGCGAACTGGCTGACGCGGGCCAGCAGCTCCTTGTAGGTCACGCGGGTCACGCTGCCGTCGTCGGCCTCGAAGATGATCGCGTCCTTGTTCTCGGTGGGGGTGCCGATGTGGCGGTCCAGGCAGTTGGCGCTGGCGTTGAGCTCACCGTCGTCGAACCACTTGAAGAACGGGGCGTTGGACTGGTCCAGCGTGCGCGTGAAGGGCTTGGTCCAGCGCACGTTCTCGCGCGCCAGGCGGGCCCAGAAGCCTTCGAAGTCCTGGTCGGCCTCGGCGCACAGGGCATCGTAGCCGGCCATGCCGGACACGCGGGCGGCGCGCACAACGGCATCCGAGGGCGGGAACACGCGGTTCTCGACCAGCACGGACTCGATTGCGGATGTGGATGCACTCATCTTCTTGTCTCCTGGGTCTGATGGAATTGATTTGGCCGGTACTGTCCTGCGCAGCACTTACAGGCCACTGACTGGCACGAAGCTTACAGAACTGGCGGACAAGTCCCCGCGGGCCGGTCGAATACCTGTCACGCGCCACCCCCTAAAATTGCGCGTCTTCCCCACTCCACCCGCTTTATGTCCGCTCCCAAGCCGCCCCTGACGCCCGCCCCCATGCGCCCTCTGCCCTCGCTGATCTTTGCCAGCCGCTGGCTGCAGCTGCCCCTGTACCTGGGCCTGATCCTGGCGCAGGCGGTGTATGTGTTCCACTTCTGGGTGGAGTTGGTGCACCTGATCGAGGCCGCCTTCGGCAACACGGCCGCGCTCAAGTCGCTGGTCTCCAGCATCGGCTACAAGAGCGACGTCGACGTGACCGCGCTCAACGAGACCATCATCATGCTGGTGGTGCTGGCGCTGATCGACGTGGTGATGATCTCCAACCTGCTCATCATGGTGATCGTGGGCGGGTACGAGACCTTCGTCTCGCGCCTGCACCTGGAAGACCACCCCGACCAGCCCGAGTGGCTGAGCCATGTGAACGCCTCGGTGCTCAAGGTCAAGCTGGCCACCGCCATCATCGGCATCAGCTCCATCCACCTGCTCAAGACCTTCATCAACGCCGCCAACTACGACCTCAAGGTGCTGATGTGGCAGACCATCATCCACGTGGTGTTCCTGCTGAGCGCGCTGGCCATTGCCGCTACGGACCGCCTGATGTCGCACAGTGCGCCATCCGCTCACCACTGAGCACCGCCCCGCTCCGTTCCCAGGCCGCTTTCGAGCGGCCTTTTTCATGCCCGAAAGAATCCCCGGGCGCGCCGCGCCCGCGTATACCATGGCCGTGAAAGCCCGCTTTCTGGACATAAAAGCACTGAATACATATAATTTACGGGTGTTTTACAACCTGCAACGCAGGTAATCCACCCCCCGATTCATGTCGCCTGCTGGGTGGATCGCCCTGTCGGGCCGCTGTCGCCGTGATGGACAGCCCCTGACGCCTCGGCCGGATCTGCGGCCCTGATGCCCTTTGCCGCACTGGGCCGCCCTTGGCGGCAGCCCAGTGCCCGCGCCCCCGGAAGTCCTCTGCCCAGACCTCTTCCGGCGCGCACCCAGGCCCTTGCGCACCACTTTCGCGTGCCATTCGGGCCGATCTCTTCCAGCCCCGTTTCCGTGACCCTGCACGCACTGCATTGCGCGTGCCTGCCGGGTCGGCTGCCGCATCAGGGTTTTGCTTTTCCAGCCCCCGCGCCTGGGCCGCCTTCGGGTGGCCGGGCCTGTTGAACGAACCGTCATTCACCGAGGGAGGCCTCATCCTATGGCCAAGCAAATCACCATCGACCATGTCTTCAAGGTTTTCGGCGACGCGCCGCAGACCGCCCTGGACCTCGCCCGCCAGGGCCTGGACAAGAAGGACATCCTGGCGCAGACCGGCCAGTCCATCGGCGTCTTCGACGCCAGCTTCACCATTGCCGCGGGCGAGATCTTCGTCGTCATGGGCCTGTCGGGCTCGGGCAAGTCCACCCTGGTGCGCATGCTCAACCGCCTGGTCGAGCCCACGGCCGGCCGCATCCTGGTGGACGGCCAGGACATCAACGCCCTGGGCGACCGCGAACTGCGCGCCCTGCGCCGCAAAGACATCAGCATGGTCTTCCAGTCCTTCGCGCTGATGCCGCACCTGACGGTGCTGGACAATGTCGCCTTCGGGCTGGAGCTGGCCGGTGTGGGCCGCGCCGAGCGCCAGCGCCAGGCCGCCCTGGCATTGGACCAGGTGGGCCTGGCGGGCTGGGGCGCGAGCTACCCCGACGAACTCTCGGGCGGCATGCAGCAGCGCGTGGGCCTGGCCCGGGCACTGGCCAGCGACCCGTCCATTTTGCTGATGGACGAAGCCTTCTCGGCGCTGGACCCCATCATCCGCACCGAGATGCAGAGCGAGCTCTTGCGCCTGCAGCAGGTGCGCCGGCGCACCATCGTCTTCATCTCGCACGACCTGGACGAGGCCATGCGCATCGGCGACCGCATCGCCATCATGAAGGACGGCGAGGTGGTGCAGGTGGGCACGCCCGACGAGATCCTGCGCACCCCGGCCAACGGCTACGTGCGCAGCTTCGTGCGCGGGGTGGACGCGGCCGCCGTGTTCAAGGCCGGCGACATCGCGCGCCAGCGCCTGACGGTGGTCAACGAGCACAGCGACCGCGGCGCGCGCGCGGCGCTGCAGCTGATCGAGGGGCATGACGACGACTTCGCCTATGTGGTGAGCCCCACCAAACAGTACCTGGGCACCGTGTCGGCCGACTCGCTGCGCACGGCCCTGTGCGGCCACACCGGGCCGCTGGGGCTGCACCATGCCTACATCGGCGGCGTGGAGCCCATAACCGCGCAGGCGCCGGTGGCCGAGCTGTTCGGCCAGGTGGCCCAGGCGCCCTGCGCCCTGCCTGTGGTGGATGCCGACGGGCGCCTGCAAGGCGCCATCAGCAAGACCACACTGCTGCGCTTTCTGGACCGGGACACGCCGCCCATCCCGGCCACCGCCCCCACCCCATCGAACGCCACCACCGGGAGCCCCGCATGAACGAAACCACCCTGCTCCAGAACACCCAGCCCGATGCCAGCCCCTGGGCCGGCGAGGCCACCGCAGCGCAAACCTTGCCGGGTGCAGACACTGCACCGGCCGCCTACGTCGACCCGTGGGAGGCATCCATGCAGACCGGCGACGGCACTGCAGCGTCCACCGACTGGCTCAACGCCCCCGCACCATCCGCTGATCTGGCCACCGCCGTGGACCCCTCGGCCGCCGACGGCCTGCACCTGAACCAGCTGTTCGATGGCTCGCTGCCGGTGGAAGCCTGGATCAACCAGGGCCTGACCTGGGCGGTGGCGCATTTCCGCCCCTTCTTCCAGAGCGTGCGCGCGCCCATCGACGGCACGCTCGGCTGGGTGGAGGGCCTGCTCACCAGCCTGCCCGCACCCGCCATGATCGTGTTGGCCGGCCTGCTGGCCTGGCAGTTCGCGGGCCGTGCGCTGGCGCTGGGCACCGTGGTGTCGCTGGCGCTGGTGGCGCTGCTGGGCATCTGGCCCGAGGCCATGGTCACGCTGTCGCTGGTGCTGACCTCGCTGGCCTTCTGCGTGCTGATCGGCCTGCCCCTGGGCATCATGCTGGCCAGCAGCGACCGGGCCCAGCGCTTCATGCGCCCGGTGCTCGACGCCATGCAGACCACGCCTGCCTTCGTCTACCTGGTGCCGGTGGTGATGCTGTTCGGCATCGGCAACGTGCCCGGCGTGGTGGTGACCATCGTCTTTGCGCTGCCACCGCTGGTGCGCCTGACCAACCTGGGCCTGCGCCAGGTGCGGCCCGATCTGATCGAGGCCTCGCGCGCCTATGGCGCATCGCCGCTGCAGATGCTGGTGAAGGTGCAGTTGCCGCTGGCCATGCCGTCCATCCTGGCCGGCATCAACCAGGCGCTGATGCTGTCGCTGTCCATGGTGGTCATCGCCTCCATGATCGCCGTGGGCGGCCTGGGCCAGATGGTGCTGCGCGGCATCGGCCGGCTGGACATGGGCCTGGCCACCGTGGGTGGCCTGGGCATCGTGCTGCTGGCCATCACGCTGGACCGCATCACCCAGTCGCTGGGCCGGCCGCGCCGCGGCGTGCGCCGCTGGTGGCACCGGGGCCCCGCAGGGCTGGCGCTGCGCCTGCTGGCGCGCCTGCTGCGACCTGCCCACTCAACGCAGCCGGGCCAGGCATCGCCCGCCCAGGCGGCCCTGGCACGTGCCGGGCGCTGAACGCCTTTTCACGAACAAGGAGCACCGAACCATGGAATTCTTCAAGAACCATCGCATCGCAGCCCTGCTGGCCGCCCTCGCCCTGGCAGGCGGCGCACAGGCCCAGGGCGAGCTGCCCGGCAAGGGCATCACCGTGCAGCCACTGCAAAGCTCCATTGCCGAAGAGAGCTTCCAGACCCTGCTGGTGGGCCGCGCGCTCGAAAAGCTCGGCTACACCGTGCAGCCCATCAAGGAGGTGGAGTACCCCACGGCGCACGTGGCCATCGCCCAGGGCGATGCCACCTACATGGCCAACCACTGGGACCCGCTGCACGCCGACTTCTACAGGAACGCGGGCGGCGACGCCAAGCTCTCGCGCACCGGCAGCTACTCGCAGAACGCCGTGCAGGGCTACCTGATCGACAAGAAGACGGCCGACCAATACGGCATTACCCGCATCGACCAGCTCAAGGACCCGCAGATTGCCAAGCTGTTCGACACCAACGGCGACGGCAAGGCAGACCTGACCGGCTGCACACCCGGCTGGGGCTGCGAAGGCGTGATCGAGCACCAGCTCACGGCCTACGGCCTCACCGTCACGGTAACCCACGTGCAGGGCAGCTACTCGGCGCTGATCGCCGACACGATGGCCCGCTTCAAGCAGGGCCAACCCATCCTCTACTACACCTGGACGCCCTACTGGGTCAGCGGCGTGCTGCGCCCCGGACAGGAAGTCGTGTGGCTGCAGGTGCCGCACACCGCGCTGCCGGGTGAGCAGGCCGGGGTGGACACGCAATTGCCCAATGGCAGGAACTACGGCTTCATCCCCAACCACCAGCGCATCGTGGCCAACAAGCAGTTCACTGATGCCAATCCGGCTGCCGCCAGGCTGTTCGAAGTGATGCAGTTGCCCGTGGGCGACATCAATGCCCAGAACCTGGCCATGCGCGATGGCCAGAACACGCAGGCTGACCTGGCGCGCCATGCCGATGGCTGGATACGGGCACACCAGGCCACATTCGACAGCTGGATCGCCCAGGCGCTGGCGGCAGCGCGGTAGGCGGCCGGTGTGCAAAAAGTCTCACTCTTTCGGGTGAGTGTGTCTTGCACAGGCCACAAAGCGGGTTCACAGGCTGCAGACTGCCGGGCAAGCGCCACATAATCCGGCCGCTTCAACCCACCTTTCCCGGCCATCGCCTTGTGGCCCACCACACCATGCAATGCCCGCGCTGCAACTGGCAGAACCACGCCTCCTACACCCAATGCTTCAGCTGCCAGGCGCCGTTGCCGGTGGCGGGTGCGCAGGCGGGCGCAGCTCCAGCCCCCGCCCCGTTCGGCTTCCCCACGGCCAAGGCGCCCGCGCCAGCCCCCCGGCCCGCGCCTGCGCCATCGCACCAGGCCGAACTGGTCGAGGTGTTTCCCGGCACCCTGGCGCGCCTGGGCGCCACGCTGATCGACGGGCTGCTCATGCTGCTTGTGCCCATCGCCATGGTGCTGGCCTGGGTGTTTGCCCGCCCGGCCTTCGACGCGGCACCCAACGCGGCCTACCCCGCTGCCTTGGCACTGGCGGTACTGGGCCTGTTCTCTCCCGCGCTGATGGATGCCATGGGCCCTGGCTCGCTGGGCAAGCGCCTGCTGGGCCAGCGCGTCGCCACGGGCACGGGCGAACGCCCTGGCGTCGTGCGGTCCATGCTGCGGCATTTCCTCAAGTACACGCTGACCCTGGGGCTCACGCTGGCCGTGCCCATCCTGCTGCACCGCGTGCTCACCGCCCTGTTCGGCGAGCGCGGCCTGCACAGCTCGATGACGGGCACCTTCGTGGTCTCCAATCGCGCCAGCCATACCGCCATCCAGAAGGCCGTGGCGCTGGAGCGCGGACCGGGCTGGTTCCTCAAGACCATGGTGGTGCTGGGCGCACTGTCGGCCTTCAGCTTTGCGGTCATGGTGGCCGTGGCGCTGTGGAACCAGGGCGACGAGCCGGCCAACCCGCACCGCGAACAGGTGCGCCAGCTGGACAAGTCCGCGCGCCCCGTGCTGCAGTTGGTGGAAAACCACTATCGCAGCAGCGGCGGCTTCCCTGCCAATGCGGCGGCCATCGGCATCACGCAGGCCGGGCAGTTGCCGGCAGGCTTCAAGGCGCTGGCCATCGAGCCCGCCAACGGTGTGGTGCGGCTGACCATTGCCGATGGCACGGGTGAGCCACTGGATGGCAAGCACCTGGTCTACATGCCCACGATGAAGAAGCGCAAGGGCCAGAGCGACCTGGGCAAGTGGCAGTGCGGCAGCGATGACATCGCGCGCGAGAACCTGTCCTTCGGCTGCCGCCACGCGGTGGCGGGCGCGGCGAAGTAGCCCAGCACGGCCTGCGCTGCGGCGCCGTCCCACGCGCGTGCCGAGCGGGCTCCTACGGTCAGGGGGTGCGGGCCGCGGTGTGATCGGGGCATGGCATCGACCCCTTCGACCCCACACAAGACCCGCCCCCGCCTGCCCGGCGGGCTGCGCTATGTGACCACCGCCATGCCGGGCCTCACGCGTGTGAAGCGCGGCAAGGCCTTCCGCTACCGCAGCCCCGACGGCCATTGGGTGGTGGACCCCGAGGAGGTCGCCCGCATCAACAAACTGGCCATACCGCCGGCCTACACCAGCGTGTGGATCTGCCCGCTGCCCAACGGCCACCTGCAGGCCACGGGCCTGGACGCGCGCGGCCGGCTGCAGTACCGCTACCACCCCGAATGGCGTGCCCAGCGCGACGAGAGCAAGTTCGACCGCATGCAGGCCTTTGGCCGGGCGCTGCCGCGTATCCGCGCCCGCGTGGCGCGCGAGCTCCAGGCCGGCACGCGCAGCAAGGCACTCACGCGCGAGCTGGTGCTGGCCACCCTGTTGCGCCTGCTGGACACCACCTATGTACGTGTGGGCAATGAGGAGTATGCGAACACCAACAACTCCTTCGGCCTGACCACGCTGCGCACGCGCCATGCGCAACTGCACGGAAGCAAACTGACCCTGAGTTTTCGCGGCAAGAGCGGCGTGCCGCAGCAGGCCGCGCTGGACGACCCGCGCGTGGCGCGCGTGGTGCGCCGCTGCCAGCAGTTGCCGGGGCAGGAGCTGTTCCAGTACGAGGGCGATGACGGCCAGCCCCATGCCGTGGGCTCGGGCGACGTGAACGACTACCTGGCCGAGATCACGGGTGCCGACAAGGCGGGCGACGCTGCCCTGCGCTTTACCGCCAAGGATTTCCGCACCTGGCACGGCACGGTGCAGGCGCTGGAGCTCACGCGGCTGGCCTGCACCGGGGAGCCCGGCGAGCCCGCCTACCGCGCCAAGGACATCCTGGCCGAGGTCGCGCGCCAGCTCGGCAACACCCCCGCCGTGTGCAGGAAGTCGTATGTGCACCCGGCGGTGCTGGAGCTGGGCGCGCGCCTGGCGTCCGATGCGGGCCCGGGCATGCAGTCGGTATGGGAGCGCATCGGCGGCGCCGCCGCGCCCCGGGGCCTGAGCGCGGCCGAGCGGCGGCTGCTGGCCTTTCTGCGCAATCCGCGCCGCCCGCAGGCCGGCACCCACTGAGCCCCTGTCGCCAAGGTGCCCCATGGGCCGCAGGTGCCCTGGGAGCATCGCTAAAATGCTGCAGCGCGGCAAACGCCGGGCCTTTCTTTCGACTTGCCCCGAGAGCAGCCACCCACCATGCTGGATTCCCTGAGCCACGGCATTGACCGCAATGCACAGCAGCGCCCCTTCCTGAGCCTGGAGGAGCGCGACGCCATCAACCGCGGCCGCTGGTTCGCGGCGCTCACGCCTTCTCTGCGGCACGACATCTTCCGCCTAGGCCGCATCACACGCTATGCGCACGGCAAGGTCATCGTCGAGCAAGGCAAGCTCGCGACCGACTGGTTCACCTGCGCCAGCGGCGCGATCCGTTTCCGGCGCACCACGCCCTCGGGCAAGCAGGTCACGCTGGCCTATGTGGAGCCCGGCATCTGGGTGGGCGAGGCCGAGGTGCTGCACCAGGGGGCCAACACCTACGATGCCCATGCGCACGGCCCGACCACCGTGCTCAGCGTGGCCGAGGCCGTGTTCCGCCAGCTGCTGCGCGAACACCCTTCGTTCGGCGAAGCCCTGCTCACCCTGCAGGCGCGGCGCATGCGCTACCTGTACTGGATGATGGAGGACATGGCCACCCTGCCCCTGCGCGCACGGCTGGCCAAGCAACTGCTGCACATGCTGCGCCGCTTCGGCGAGCGCGCCGCAGTGCCCGGCACGCGCGGCGCCATCGGCCTGTCGCTGGTGCAGGACGAACTGGCCCAACTGCTGGGCGGCTCGCGCCAGCGCATCAACATGGAGCTCAAGTGGATGGAGCGCGAGGGCATCATCGGAATCCACCAGCGCGACATCGTGGTGCACAACCTGCCCCAGCTCGAAGCGCTGGCGCAGCAGGAGTCGCTGGCCCAGGATTGAGGCCTCAGAGCGGATCACAAAACTCAGCGAAGCGGTTCTGGCCAGGCGCTGCGTCGCAGGCAGTACGGGTAGTACGACAAGACGCAGCAACGACGCCAGAAGAGTTTTGTCAGCCGCTCTTACTGGAAGATCACCAGACCCTGGTCGGCGATCACCACTGGGTAGTCACCCACGGGCAGGTTCTTCACCTGCACACTGTTGGCACCCGCGTTGTTGTTCAGCACCACGCTGGTGTCCGTGAGCTGGTAGACACTGCCGTCGAGCAGGTCGGCAAAGCGCGGGCGCAGCGTGCTGCTCTGCGCATAGCGCGCAAAGTGGAAGCCCGAGCAGTTGATGGTGATGGGCGCGGTGCCCGCCGTCGCCGTGGGCAGCTCGGTGGTTTTCTTCCACACCACCAGCAGGTTGCGCACCACGCCCGCATCGTTGCGGGTGTAGGCATGCACCGTGTGGCCGTAGGGCGCGGTGCAGCCGTGGTTGGCTATGCGCTGCAGGCGGTTGTCGAAGATGGCCGTCACGTTCTGGTAGGAGCCATAAGCGATCTTGCGGGCCTGCACCGTCTGGTCGCCGTTCTTCGGGCCCGAGGCCGGGTTGGGGTTGTACTGCCAGGTGCCCGTGCGCAGCAGCCCCTTGGTGTTCTTGGTCGAGTCGTAGTGCAGGTCCACGATGGTGAAGATGTTGGTCTCCATGCCGCGCCAGAAGTCGCCCAGCATGCGCCGCAGCATGTACTTGGCCTGGTTCGTCTCGTCGAAGGCCGCGCCCTCGCACAGCGCGAAGTACTGGCACGCGGTGGAGGGTGCACCGTTTTCGCCCTGGCGCAGCTTGAAGCCTCGGCCTTCGACCAGCGTGCGCAGCGCATCGAACTTGGTGAGCTGGGATGGGTAGGAGTCGTAGTCCGGCAGGCCCCAATAGGGGTGGAAACCCACCGAGACGTCGGCCGCCGGCACGGTGGCGCCCTTGTTGTCGGCAAAATAGTCCACCACCGACTTCGCATACAGGTAGCCGTCGGACGTGGCCCCGCCCAGCACGCCGGTGGTGAAGGAGCCGATGGTGATCTTGGCGCCCGGCTGGATGCTCTTGATCAGCTGCGCGGTCTGCACTGCCAGTTGGGCGTAGTCGGCTGCGGGCACATGGCCATCGGGCTCGTTCCAGATCTCCCAGTCCGTGACCTTGACCGTGGGCTGGTTGTAGCGTGTGACGGTGGCGCGCACGAAGTCCAGCCACTTCTGCCGCCCGGTGCCCGTGGGCAGCACACCGCCCAGGCCTTTGGTGCCGCAGTTGGTGCAACCCGCCTGCTCGTTGCCGTAGCCCAGGAACACGAAGGGCTTGACGCCCTGCGCGCGCACGCCGTTGACGATGGTGTCGAGCTTGCTGAAGTCGTAGGTCGCGGGGCTGGTGATCACCGGCTCGATGAAATGCCAGCCCGACTGGATGCGCACCTTGGAGGCGCCCAGTGGCCCCAGGTAGTCCTTCCAGTTCTCGAAGGTGCTGTAGCCCCGGTCGGTGGTCTCGCCGCCGATGCCGAAGGGGCTGGTGATGCCGGCAGCCACCATGTCGGCCGTGCTGCGGGGCTTGACCTCGCCGATGAGGCCGAAGCCGGGCCCCGGCTGGGCGAAGGCGGTGCTGGCGCAGGCGGCGAGGGCGAGCGCCTGGGCGGTGGTTTTCAAATTCCAGATCATTCTTGTCTCCTGTAGTCGTTCTTGGGTGGCCCGCGGGTGTGCAAGGCCAGGGGTGGTTGCGGGAAGTGCTCTGGGTGGGTCAACTCCTTTCCGGTGGAAAGCCCGCCAGCACCCAGGCGGGTGCACTCTGGTAGGCCACGGGCCGCAGAAAACGTTCGCAGGCGTGCAGCCCCACCGAGGTGGAGGCCGGCTGGGTGGACGAAGGCCAGGGGCCGCCGTGCTGCTGAGCGCGCGTGACCGCGACCCCGGTGGGCACGCCACCGAAGAGCACACGGCCGGACCGGGCCGTTGCCACGGCAACGAGTTGCCGGGCCAGGGCGGAATCCGCCTCGGCCCCCCAGAGGGTGGTGACCAGCGCGCCCGCCATGGACGCGAGCACGGGGGCCAGTGCGCTTTCGTCCTCGCAGACGACGACCAGCACCGCCGGCCCGAAGATTTCGTGGCGCAGCGCTGCCTGGTCCGCCTGGCGCATGAAATGTTCGGCCTGCACGGTGGCAAGCAGCGGGCCCATGTGCTCGGGTGCGGGTTCCACCAGCACATGCACGGCGGCGTTGCGGCGCAGGGCCTGCGCCGAAGCCAAGTAGGCCTGGGCGATGGCCGGGGTGAGCATGGGGTGCGTGGGCGCCGCCGCCAGCTGCCGGGCGAGTTCACCGATGAAACGGCGCGGCGCCTCGCCATCGGCCAGCACCACTACGCCGGGGCGTGTGCAGAACTGCCCCATGCCCAGCGCCACCGACGCCGCCAGCTGGGCCGCCAGCGCCTCGGGCGCCTGGGCGGCAAAGGCTGCGGGCAATACCGCCAGGGGATTGACCGAACCCAGCTCGCCAAAGAAGGGAATCGGCACGGCCCGCTGCGCGGCCAGGGCCTGCAGTGCCAGTCCGCCGCGCTGGGACCCCGTGAACGCCACGGCCTGGATGGCAGGGTGGCGAACCAGCGCGGCGCCGTGCTCCACCGAAGCACCGTCCACCAGCCCCACCAGGCCGCTGGGCAGACGTTGCGCCTGCAGCACCTGCTGCACCCGGTGGAACACGGCGCGCGACAGGCGCGGGTGGGCTGGGTGGGCACGCACCACCACCGGGCAGCCGGCGGCCAGCGCCGACGCGGTGTCGCCCCCCAGCACCGAGAACGCGAAGGGAAAGTTGCTGGCCGCAAACATGGCCACCGGCCCCAGGGGGACGAGGACGCGGGCCATGTCCGGCCGGCCGCGCGGCGGCGCCCCGTCCAGCGCGCCGTCGTGCTCCACCGCGTGCAGGCGCCCCGCGAGCACCAGGTCTGCAAAGGCGCGCAGCTGAAAGCAGGTGCGGTCCAGCTCCCCGTTCAGCCGTGCGGCGCCCAGATGGGTTTCCTCATGCGCCAGCGCCACCAGGGGCTCGCGGTGCTGTTCGAGCGCCAGGGCCAGCGCCTGCAGGAGCGCGGCCCGGGTCGGTAGATCGCTGGCCGCCCAGAGCGGGGCGGCGAGCGCCGCGTCGGCGGCAGGATCATGGGAGAAGATGGGCGATTCGCAATGCATGGCGGAGACGGTGGCGGTAGCGGTGTGGAATGGAACGGTCGGCAACGGGCAGCACGCGCACCCTCAACGGTGCGCGCGCAAGGCCTTGGCAAGCGCGCAGCGGCGCCTGGGGTGTCAGAAGTTGTGCTTGAGGCTCAGGTCGAACAAGGTGGTGCGCGTGAGCTTGTCCTGCTTGGCGCTGCCGATGTTGGCCAGGATGGACGTGCGCTTGCTCAGGAAATGCTCATAACCCACCGACAGCTTGGTGTTCGCGTTGCCGGGGCCTTGCGGGTCCAGGCGCGAGACGGCCAGCTTCACCAGGTGGGTGGACACCGGCACCCGTGCCGTCAACGAAACGTTGCTGCTGTCCACGTTGTTCACCTTGGAGCGTGCGTACAGCAGGGCCGGGCGCACAATGCCGAAGTCGTACGACGCGGCGGCCATCCACATCTTCTGCTGGTCCGTGGTGCTGTCGTAGGCCGTACCCACATAGAGCGGGCCCGCGCTGTACTCGATGTTGGCGCCCGCGCTGTTCGAGCGCGTGCCCTCGCCCGCACTCCAGGCGACGTTGGTCGAGAAGCCGCCCCAGGTGGCGCTGCGCAGGCCGATGGTGTTGTCGCTGCGGATGCCGCTCACCGGCACGCCGTAGTTGGCCAGCAGATGGCGCTGGCCCGGCGTGGCCACCGTGTCGAAACCCCAGGGGTCGGCCTTGAGCGCCACCCAGAACGCCGGGATGTACTCGCGCCCCGCATACACCGTGCCCCAGGCCTTGGGAGCGCCCACATACACATAGGAGCGCGCCTCGAAGAAGGGGTTGTGCGCCAGGCCCGTGTCGGCATCGAAGCGGTGCTCCATCTGGAAGCCCGCCTCCAGGCCGCCGCCCAGGTCCTCCACCCCGCGAAAACCGATGCGCCCGGCCGAGCCCTGGCGCACCTGCCACATGTTGGCGGCAGGGCCGGCGGGGCTGATGCCGCCATTGGTGGGGGTGGTGCCGCCGTTCTGGTGGAACACACCCAAGTCGACGCGGCCATAGATGGTCACGGACGACTGGGCCAGGGCGGGCAGGCAGGCCAGGGCGGCACAGGCCAGCACGCCGTGGCGGACAACGGTGGTTTTCTTCTTCATGTCTCAAGTCTCCTTGGGGTTGTGAACCGGGCTGCTATCCCGATGTTCTGGATTGTGGATTTTAGATTTTATAAAATCTGAAATGGAGTATATACTGGCAACATGGACGCACTCAACACCCCCACCTACATTCGTTTGCGTGAACAGTTGCGCAATGACATCGTCGAAGGCCTCTGGGCCCTGGGCGCCCACATCACGCTGACGGAACTGGCCCGGCACTACCAGGTGAGCCAGAACCCGGTGCGCGAGGCGCTGCTGCAGCTGCAGGGCGAGGGCGTGGTGGCCATGCGCATGAACCGCGGCGCCGTGATCCCCACGGTGGATGCGCTCTACATCAACCAGCTCTACAAGATCCGTGGGGCCATCCAGTCCATGCTGGCCGCCGACGCGGCTGCGGCGGCCAAGCCGGCCGACATCGACACGCTGGTGCACCTGGAGGAGACGCGCCGAAGCGCAGCCGAGCGTTCGGACATCGCCGCCTGCGTGATCGCCAACCGCGAGTTCCACCGCTACATGGACGGCATCTCGGGCAACCGCATGGCGGTGGAGATGCTGGAAGGCCGCTCAGCGCTGGTCGACGCCGTGCGCCGCAGCAAGGGTTATGGCGGTGAGCGCCTGGAGATGGTCACGCTGCAACACGCCCAGATGATCGATGCCCTGCGCGCCAGCGATGGCAAGGCCGCCGCCGCGATCGCGCTCGAACACGCCGAGATGTCGCGCAAGGACCTGCTGGCCATGCTGCCCGCCCCGTAGCGCCCCTTTTTTTCCCCAGAACTGCAATGCTGCACTCCCTGCCAGACAGGGAGCGGGATTGCCTACGCCCAAAAAACCTGAAGGAGACACCACCATGACACCCCGATACTCCCGCCGCCTGACGCTGGCCGCCCTGGCGGCACTGGGTACGCTGGCAGGCGCCGGACCCGCGCTGGCGCAGAAATTCCCGGACAAGCCGATCACGCTGTACATCGGCTTCGCACCCGGCGGTGGCGCAGACACGGTGGCGCGGGCCCTGGCCGAAGAAATGGGCAAGAACCTGGGCCAGCGCGTCATCGTGGACAACAAGGGTGGCGCCTCGGGCAACATCGCCACGCAGACGCTGCTGAACAACCCTGCGGACGGCTACTCGCTGGTCTTCGCGGCCATCCACTTCGCCACCAACCCCTGGATCGGCGGCGTGAAGTACGACCCCGCCAAGGACTTGCAGATGGTCTCGCAGATCACCAGCGTGCCGGTGCTCATGGTGGCCTCGACCGAAAGCGGCATCAAGACACCGGCGGACGCCGTGGCCCTGGCCAAGCGCACGCCGGGCGGCGCCAAGGCCGCGTCGGGTGGCGTGGCCACCTCTTCGCACCTGGCCATGGAGCTGTTCAAGCGCGAGATGAAGGTCGACATGCTGCACATCCCCTACAAGGGCGGTGCCCCGGCCAACCAGGACCTGATGGCAGGCCAGGTGGACCTGATGTTCGACCTCATGTCCGGCTCGCTCAAGGCCACCATCGATTCGGGCCGGGTCACCCCGGTGGCGGTGATGCAGGCCAGCCGCATCCCGTCCCTGCCCAACGTGCCCAGCGCCGAGGAACTGAAGCTGCCGCGCGGCACGCACATCCGCAGCTGGCAGGGCATTGCCGTCAAGGGCGGCACGCCCGCCCCCGTGGTCAAGCGCCTGCACGACGCGGTGGTGGCCGCTGCCACCAGCGAGCCCTTCCGTGCCCGCGTGGCGCAGCTCGGCTCCGAGGTCGTGACCAGCGGCAAGCCCGAGGACTTCCAGGCCTTCTACCTGCGCGAGCTCGCGCGCTGGCAGACGGTCGTCAAGGATGCGGGCATCAAGCCCGAGTGAGAGCAAAGGAAACCCATGAAGATCCAGGAAATACGCTGCCACCTGATGCAGGCGGGCGCCCCGCCGCAGACGGGGTGGACGGGTACCGGCAAGTCGGCCCTCGCAACCTCGCGCAACTGGCTGTTCGTGACCGTGCGGGCCGACAACGGACTGGTGGGCACGGGCGAAGGCTCGGGCTGGCCTCGGGCCGTGGCGGAAGCGGTGCAGGACCTCGCGCATGTGCTGGTGGGCGAGGACGCGCGTGGCATCGAACGCCTGTGGCAGCGCATGCGCGTGGCCTGCATGGGCCATGGCCAGACCGGCGTGGTCGGCATGGGCGCCATCAACGCCATCGACATGGCGCTGTGGGACTTGAAGGCCCAGGCGTTGGGCGTGCCCCTGTATGAGCTGCTGGGCGGCGCCACGCGCAGCAAGGTGCCGTTCTACGTACATGCCGCCACACCCGAGGCGGCGCTCGCGGCCGTGGCAGCGGGCGCGCAGGGCATCAAGGTGGGCGGCATCGCCAAGGTGGTGGAGCGCGCCCATGCCGTGCGCGCCGCCATCGGCCCCGACATTGACCTGATGTGCGACCTGCACGGGCCGCCATGGCTGGCGCCGGCGGACGCGGTGGCCATCGGCCGCGAGCTGGAGCCGTTAAAACTGCTGTTCCTGGAGGAGCCCGTCGCGCCCGATGACATGCGCGGCTGGCGGCTGGTGCGCGACAAGGTCGCGCTGCCGCTGGCCGGGGGCGAGCGCCTGGCCACGCTGCAGGACATGCAGCCCTTCCTGGCCGAGGGCCTGCTCGATGTGGTCCAGCCCGATGGCGGGCGCTTCGGCGGCATCACGCAGATAAAGAAGCTCGCCGGCATGGCCGAGGCCTTGTCCGTGCTGGTGGCGCCCCACTCGGGCTCGCTCGGGCCCGTGGCCGAGGTCGCCATGGTGCACCTGCTCAGCGCCATCCCCAACGCGCTCATCCTGGAGCGCATGGACCCGGACTGGGAGGGGCGCCCCCAGGTGATGGACAGCGGCCTGCGCGTGGAACGCGGTTTCCTGCAGGCCAGCGCGGCACCAGGGCTGGATGTGCGCCTGCGCGAAGACTTCATTGCCGAACACCCGAGCCAGCGCAATGTCGCCCTGGCCACCGGCGGCTGGAATGCCGGCACCGACCACGAATCTGTTTACCTGCAAGCGCGTCGCCCCCGGGCACGCATCGGACGAGACCTGAAGAACCCATGACGCAAGCACTGCACTCCCACACCCTGCCCCGCCTGGGGCTCGTATCCACCGCCACCCTGACCACGGTGCTGTTCAAGCGCGGCTTTCGCAACGTCTTCCTGCAGGAAGTGCGGCCCGTGAACCCGGCCACCGCCCGCATGGTGGGCCTGGCGTTTACGCTGCGCTACATCCCGGCGCGCGAGGACCTGGACGGCCTCGACGCCTTCGACGACCCGGCGCACCCGCAGCGCGTGGCCGTGGAGACCTGCCCCGCCGGCCACGTGCTGGTGATGGACAGCCGCGGCGATGCGACGGCCGCGTCCTCGGGCAACATCCTCGTCACCCGCCTGATGCGCCGCGGCGTGGCCGGCGTGGTGACCGACGGCGGTTTCCGCGACTCGCCGGAAATCGCCGCCATGCCCTTCCCGGCCTTCCACCAGCGCCCCTCCGCTCCCACCAACCTGATCCGCCACCACGCCATCGACATCGGCCTGCCGATCGCCTGCGGCGGTGTGTCGGTGTACCCGGGCGACGTGCTGGTGGGCGACGCCGAAGGCGTGGTGTGCATCCCCCGCCACATCGCGGACGGCGTGGCGCGCGAGGCCTATGTGCAGACCATCTACGAAACCTGGGTGGAGGAGCGCATCGGCGCGGGTGACAGCCTGATCGGCACCTACCCGCTCATCGACCCCGAGCGCCGCCAGGCCTACGAAGCGTGGAAGGCCGCGCACGCCGACCGCTGGCCGCTCGCCCATGACTGATGCGCCGCCCCGCACCATCGCCCTGACCGGGGCGGCCGGCCGAATCGGCCGCGCCCTGCGACCCCACCTGCTGACCGGGTGCAGCGCGCTGCGCCTGCTGGACATGGCCCCGCTGCAGGCCGAGGACCCGCGCGAAACGGTGCACCAGCTGGACCTGGCGGACCGCGAAGCGCTGGCGCAGGCCCTGCAGGGCTGCGATGCCGTCGTGCACTTCGCGGGCTACCCGCGCGAGGCCGGCTGGGACACGCTGCTGGCGGCCAATGTCGTGGGCGTAGCCAACCTCTGGGAGGCGGCCCACGCCGCCGGCGTGCAGCGCATCGTCTACGCCAGCTCCAACCACGCCGTGGGCCTGTACCCGCGCAGCCAGACAATCGACGGCACGGCCTCGCCGCTGCCCGACAGCCGCTACGGCGTGAGCAAGGTCTTCATGGAGGCGCTGGCCGCCATGTACGCCATCAAGCACGGCGTGCGCGGCTTCGGCCTGCGCATCGGCCACTGCAGCGCCGCGCCTGCGGATGCCCGCGCGCTGAGCCACTGGATCCACCCGGAGGACCTGGCCCAGCTGGTGCAGGTGGGCCTCACGGCCGACTACACGCACGAGATCGTCTACGGCGCATCGGCCAACAGCCGTTCATGGTGGGCCGACGAGCGGGCCCGTGCGCTGGGCTACCGGCCGGTCCATTCGGCCGACCCGCACACCGCTGCGCTGGAGTCTGTTCGCTCGGGCGATCCCATCGCCGAGCATTTCCAGGGCGGCAGCTTTGCCGCCGCAGGCTTCGACAATGCACGCACCCCATTCCTCTGAGCCCATCGCCCCCAGCGTGCAGGAGCACCCTGGCAGCGGCCCCATCGAGGTCTGGCCCGTGGGCAACCGCGTGGGCGAGTCCCCAACATGGCACGCCGGCGAGCAGGCGCTGTACTGGATCGACGTGCGCGGCCAGCAGGTGCTGCGGCTCGAACCTGCGCGCCAGCGGCTCACGCGCTGGCAGCTGCCCGAGGTGGTGGGCGCGCTGGCGCTGTGGGGGGACGGCACCGTGCGCCTGGCCTTGCAGCAGCGCATCGTGGATCTGGACCTGCACACGGGCGCATTCCGCACGGTGTGCTCGCTGGCGCCGCACGAGCCGCCAGGCAACCGGCTCAACGATGGCAAGCGCTCACCCGGTGGGCGCTGGTTCGTCGTGGGCTCCATGGACGACCGGGCAGACAAGCAGGCCAGCGGCGGCCTGTACTGCGTGAGCGACAGCGGCGCCGTGCGCCAGCTGCACGCCGGCCTGGTGGTGGCCAACGGCATCGCCTGGAGCCCCGACGCGCGCACGCTGTACTTTTCGGACAGCTTTCGCGGCCAGGTCTGGCAGGCGGCGTGGAACGAGGCCGAGGGCACGATGGGCGCGCCCCGCCCCTTCGCGGACCTGGGCGAGGCCGAAGGCCGCCCCGATGGGGCGCAGGTCGATGCCACCGGGCGCTACTGGTCGGCCGGTGTGTCGGCCGGGGCCCTCAACATCCTGGCGCCCGATGGCACGCGGCACCGTCGCATCGCCCTGCCCTGCCGCGCGCCCACCATGTGCGCCTTCGGCGCGGCCAAGGACCTGTGGGTGACGAGCCTGGTGCGGCCCGGCTGGGAGCCCACGGCGCACGATGGCGCATTGCTCCGGTTGC
The DNA here is from genome assembly GCF_058783375.1 of Acidovorax sp. FW305-C-20-28. Classification (NCBI taxonomy): domain Bacteria; kingdom Pseudomonadati; phylum Pseudomonadota; class Betaproteobacteria; order Burkholderiales; family Comamonadaceae; genus Acidovorax; species Acidovorax sp. FW305-C-20-28. Next base: position 40,560 of record NZ_JBYSYM010000006.1, read on the forward strand.
AGATTTCCCGCTAGGCCGCGCGCAGCGCGCTCGGCGATACCCCCAGCACGCGCCGCATGCTGCGCGCCATGTGGCTCTGGTGCGAAAAACCCGCCGCCAGGGCTACCTCGCTGGCCGGCAGCCGGCCCTGGCGCAGCAGCGCGCTGGCGCGCTCCACCCGGCGCTGCACCACGTACTCGTGCACCGGCACGCCCAGCGAGCGCTTGAACAAGGTCTTGAAGTGCGACACGCTGCTGTGCGCCACCTTCGCCAGCACCGGCAGCGAGAGGTCTTCGTCCAGCCGGTTCTCGATGTAGTCCACCACCCGGCGCAGCTGCGCCGCGGACAGGCTGGGCAGTGCCTTCTTCGCGAGCGTGTAGCGGCCCAGCAGGTGCACGGCCAGGGCGGTGCCCAGGCTCTCGGCATACAGGCGGCCGTTGGGGGAGCCGGCCTGGCGCTCGGCTTCCAGCGCCCACGCGATGTGGGCCAGGTGCGCATCCTGGAACTGGTGGCGTGGCGCCAGGGCGGCGCGGCCGGCGGGCAGGCCGGCCTCTTGCGCCGTGCGCTCGAGCAGCGCCGGAGAAAAGCGCAGCACCACCGAGCGGCCGGGCCCGTCTTCGTGCCAGATGTCGGCCTGCCCGGCGGCAACGATGTCCACGTCACCACGCGTGTAGACAAAACGCTGCGCGCCGCAGATGCCCTGCACCGGCTCGCCCGAGTGCACGCGGATGCGCAGGTCCGCCAGCGGCCTGAGTTCGACCACACCGCCCGGTGTCTCCACCAGGTCCACCTGCAGGCCGGCGCGGCCGGGTGCCACCGCCAAAGCTGATTCGTCCATCCGTGCTCTCCAAACAGCCGTTCGTGCGCGACCGGCGCAGCGATTTTTCCGATTATTGGCTTGTCGCCGCGAGCGCACTTTTTGCCCGCGGTTTGGCGTTACTCCACGAAAGGCTTTTGCTATGAAGAAGACAACGACCGTGATCGGAATGGGCATGATGGGCAAGAAGCTGGCCGCGCTGCTGCTGCAGGCAGGCCATGCGGTGAGCGTCTGGAACCGCTCGCCGGCCGCTGCCGCCGAGGTGGTCGGCCAGGGCGCCACCCTGCACCAGGACGTGGCCCAGGCCATCGCCGCCAGCGAGGTGGTGGTGGTCTGCGTGAAGGACTACGAGGTGGCCAACGCCATCCTGCTGTCACCGGGCGCAGGTGCGGCGCTCCAGGGCCGCACCGTGGTCCACCTGACCACCGGCAGCCCCCGGGAGGCGCTGGAGATGGAGGCCTGGGTGCGCATCCAGGGCGCCCTGTACCTGGACGGCGCCATCCAGGCCGCGCCCGAACAGATGGGTGCGCCCACGACCCCGGTGCTGGTGTCGGGCGCACGGCAGGCCTTCGACAGCGCGCTGGCCGTGCTCCAGGTCTTCGGCGGCGGCATTGCCTACCTCGGTGAGCGCGCGTCCCTCGCCTCGGCCATGGACTTCGCCACGCTGTCCTATGTCTACGGCGCCACCCTGGGCTTCTTCCACGGTGCCCGCATCGCGGAAACCGAGGGCCTGGACGTCGCGCACTACGGCACCATCATCAACAAGATCGCGCCCTCGTTCGGCGAATTCCTGCAGCACGAGGGCCAGGTGATCCACAGCGGCGATTTCGCCATCACGCAAAGCCCGCTGCGCATCTCCATCGACGCCACGCGCCGCATCGCGCAGCACGCGCGCGACAGCGGCATCCACGCCGCCGTGCCCGAACTGGCAGAGACGCTGTTCCGCCAGGCCGAGGAAGCCGGCTATGCCGACGAGGAAGCGGCCGCCGTGGTCAAGGTGATGCGCGCGAACCGCTGAGCGAACGGATTCAGAGGCTGGGAATTTTTTGACCGTGTCCGAGGGGCGCGCCAGAACGCACTGGATCTAGGCGCAAAGCACAGCCATAGCGCGGGCTATGGCGAGCATTTGCAACGACGAGCCGGGGTGTTTTGGCGTGCAAGGCGGGCATGGGCGAAAGATAGTCAGCCTCTCAACGCCCGACCATGTTGCCCGGCACCACCCACTGGTCGAACTGCTCGCCCGTGACGTGGCCCGAGGCCACGGCGGCCTCGCGCAGGCTGGTGCCTTCCTTGTGCGCCTTCTTGGCAATGAAAGCCGCCTTGTCGTAGCCGATGTGGGTGTTGAGCGCCGTCACCAGCATCAGCGAGCGGTCCACCAGCTCGGTGATGCGCTCGCGGTTGGGCTCGATGCCCACGGCGCACTGGTCGTTGAAGCTGACCATGCCGTCGGCCAGCAGGCGCACGCTCTGCAGGAAGTTGTGCGCCACCATGGGGCGGAACACGTTGAGCTCGAAGTTGCCCGAGGCACCGCCGAAGTTGATGGCCACGTCGTTGCCGAACACCTGGGCCGCCAGCATGGTCACAGCCTCGCTCTGCGTGGGGTTGACCTTGCCGGGCATGATGGACGAGCCGGGCTCGTTCTCGGGGATGCTGAGCTCGCCGATGCCGCTGCGCGGGCCGCTGGCCAGCCAGCGCACGTCGTTGGCGATCTTCATCATGCTGGCCGCCAGGGTCTTCAAGGCGCCATGGGCGTGCACCAGGCCGTCCACCGAGGCCAGGGCCTCGAACTTGTTGGGCGCGGTGACGAAGGGCAGGCCCGTGAGGCGGGCCAGTTCGGCGGCGGACTGCTCTGCATAGCCCTTGGGGGCGTTCAGGCCCGTGCCCACGGCGGTGCCGCCCAGGGCCAGCTCGTACAGGTGGGGCAGCGCTGCGCGCACGTGGCGCTCGCCATGGTCGAGCTGGGCCACGTAGCCCGAGAACTCCTGGCCCAGCGTGAGCGGGGTGGCGTCCTGCAAATGGGTGCGGCCGATCTTGACGATGCCGTCGAAGTCCTTGGCCTTCTGGTCCAACGTGGCGCGCAGCTTGGCAATGGCAGGCAGCAGCTTGTGCGTGAGCGCCTCCACCGCCGCCACGTGCATGGCGGTGGGGAACACGTCGTTGCTCGACTGGCTGCGGTTCACGTCATCATTGGGGTGCACCAGGCGGCCTTCGCCGCGCTCGCCGCCCAGGATCTCGCTGGCGCGGTTGGCCAGCACCTCGTTGACGTTCATGTTGGTCTGCGTGCCCGAGCCCGTTTGCCACACCACCAGCGGGAACTCGCCCGGGTGCTTGCCGGCGATGACCTCATCGGCGGCGGCGACGATGGCCTCGGTCTTCTTCGCGTCCTGCAGGCCCAGGGCCTGGTTGACCACGGCCGAGGCGCGCTTGACCCTGGCCAGCGCCTTGATGATTTCGCGCGGCTGCTGCTCGCCCGAGATGTCGAAGTTCTGCAGCGAGCGCTGCGTCTGCGCGCCCCACAGCTTGTCGGCCGGCACCTCGATGGGGCCAAAGGTGTCGCGTTCGGTACGGGAGGTCATGGGAAACGGTTCTCCAGGGTAGACAACAGAACAGGAAGATGGGGCCATGCAGCCACCGGGGCGCCCGCGGCACCATGGTGCCGCTCACGCGAAGTATCCGGGCCGGGCAGAACCGGCGCGCCCGGGAGCATACGCCAAAATTGAACAATTCTCATTTACCACCTTTCAAACGGCCAGGGCCTGCGGGGGAATGGTCCCGGCAGCATCACACAGGGTCATAGAGCCCGACGGGCCGGTACAACTCGCCCATGTCCAAAGCCCCGGCTGCACTCGCATCGGGCAGCGCGATGTATCGGATGCCATGGACGCCGGCCTCCTCGAAGACCCGCCGGGCTTTTTCCGAGCAGATCAGGCTGGCCTGGCCCACGGGAATGTCCCTGGAATCGAACAGGTCGTAGCCGAAGCCGGGCCGCACCTGCATGCCCTCCAGGCCCGCCGCTGCCCTGCTTGCGCCAGGGCCCGGCTCAAGGCAGTCCCGCTGCAGGAACTTCCGGGGCACGGCGATCGCAACCTGGCGATCCGGCCTTGGCCGGCCATCGGCATCCACACACTCCACCTCTTTCAGCTGAAAGAAGCTGTGCCGGATCCGCCCCAGGCAATCGCTGAATTTCCGGCTGATCACATAGAAAAAGGGCGAGCCGGCTCTCACGTCGTAAAGATAGTCGCGCTTCTCGGTCAGGACAAGCCCGTCCTCTGGGAGCGCAGCGATCTGCCCCCCGTAGCGCCTGGGGCCTGCATACCAGGGCAGCAGCCCGTATTCACCATGGGGCCCGCAGTCCGCGGTGGCCAGAATGGATTGGTAGAACCCGGTGGGACACCCCGGGCGCTCGTCCATTGCCATGATGAAGTACCTGTTTTCCATGCCCTGAGCAGGCAAGCCGCCTGCGCCTCCTCTGCGCATCGTCTCAGCAGCCTGGCCAGGCCGCAAGCGGGGCGACAGGGACCACCGGGGCTAGAGCCGTCACTCCAGCATTTCTCGCAACAAATTGGTACACTTTCACCCCATAGATCCTGTTCGCGATCCCCTCCCGGTGCCTCGGCATGGCCGGACACCGTTCCACGGACGTCCGGCGCTGCCATCGGTGCCTGCCCGTGTCCCCTCCATCTTGTGTTGGTACATCGCGCCAAGCCGCACTGCGGCCTTGGCCCGGCCGCGCGAAAGACCGCGAACCGGATTGTCCAACCGCCTGCCTGCCCGCACGCACACGCGCCCCTCTTGACGGCGCGCGTGCGCGGGCGCAACCTGCCTACCAGCACACACCTTGAGCATCTCCATGAACGCGTTCATGCCCTTCAGCTACAACCTGTTCGTGGTGGCAGCGTCCTTTGCCATGGCCATGCTGGCCTCGTACGTCACGCTGGACCTGGCCCGGCGCGTGCGCACGGCACAGCGCCGCGTGGGCCTGGCCTGGTGGGCAGCGGGTTCTCTCGTCATGGGCACGGGCATCTGGTCCATGCACTTTCTGGGCATGCAGGCCTTCAAGCTGCCCATCGAGATCGGGTTCTCCGGCGGTGCCACCCTGCTGTCCTGGCTGGCGGCCGTGGCCGCATCGGCCGTGGCGCTGGAACTGGCCAGCCGCGAGCAGTTCGGCAGCATCCAGTTGGTGATGGGTGCGCTGGTGATGGGCGCCGGCATCAGCGGCATGCACTACATCGGCATGGCCGCCATGGACATGAACCCCGGCATCGTCTGGGACCACCGGGTGGTGGTGCTGTCGGTGGTGATCGCGGTGCTGGCCTCGGCCTCGGCGCTGCTCATCTTCAAGCTGCTGCGCCGCGTGCGGCCCCGCCAGCGCCTGCCCTACCAGCTGGCCGCCTCCTTCGTGATGGCCGTTGCCATCTGCGGCATGCATTACACCGGCATGGCGGCGGCGCGCTTCGCCGTGGGCTCGGTCTGCCTGAGCGCGGGCGAGCTGGGCGGCCCGGGCCTCACGGCCATGGTGCTCATGGCCACCGGCATGCTGCTGGTGAGCACGCTGTTCACCTCCATCCTGGACGCACGGCTGCAGACTACGGCCGAGCACCTCACGCGCTCACTGCAGGAGAGCAATGCGCGCCTGCAGGCCGCCAACGACGAACTACAAAAGCGCGCCTTTGCCGACGCCCTGACCGGCCTGCCCAACCGCCTGCTGTTCGAAGACCGGCTCATCCACGCCCTGCTGCGCCTGGACCGCACCAACCACCTGCGCGTGGAAGACCGGCTGGCCGTGCTGTTCGTGGACCTTGACGGCTTCAAGCCCATCAACGACTCCTTTGGCCATGCGGCGGGCGACGTGATCCTGCGCGGCGCCGCCGACCGACTGCGCAAGGAGGCACGCGAATGCGACACCGTGGCGCGCGTGGGGGGTGACGAGTTCCTGATCCTGCTGGAGGACGTGAGCGACGTGGCCGCCTGCGTCACCATGGCCAACCGGGTGCTGGAGTCGCTGTCGCGGCCCTTCGAGGTGTCGGGCAAGAAGGTGCAGATCGCCTGCTCCATCGGCATCGTGGTGCACCCCGACCATGGCGAGCGCACCAAGCTGGTGGCCAATGCCGATGCCGCCATGTACGCCGCCAAACGCGCCGGGGGCGGCTGTTATGCCCTGTTCGAGCCCCACATGGGCTCGGACGCCTCGGAACAGCTGGAGCTGCAGAACGACCTGCGCCAGGCCATCGAGCGCGGCGAGCTGGCACTGCACTACCAGCCCAAGATCGACGGCACACGCGGCCAGATCAGCGGCGTGGAAGCCCTGCTGCGCTGGAACCACCCCAAGCACGGCATGGTCAGCCCCATGGTGTTCATCGCGCTGGCCGAACGTTTCGGCCTGATCAACAAGCTGGGCAACTGGGTCATCAACGAGGCCTGCCGCCAGACCGCCGAGTGGGCTCGCAATGGCATGCGCATGCGCGTGGCCATCAACCTGTCGGTGCACCAACTGCGCGAGAGCGGCCTGGCCGACCGCATCGGGCATGCCTTGAGGTTCCATGGCCTCGACGCCTCGCAGCTGCTGTGCGAGATCACCGAGTCGGTGGCCATGGAAGACATCAAGGCCACGCAGCGCACCTTCGACGGGCTGGCGCGCATCGGCGTGTTCCTGTCCATCGACGACTTCGGCACCGGCTATTCGAGCCTGAACTACCTGCGCCAACTGCCTGCGCAGCAGCTCAAGATCGACCGCAGCTTCGTCAATGACCTGGAAAACAGCGAAGACGCCCGTGCCGTGGTCAGCGCAGTGGTGAGCCTGGCGCACGCCCTGGGCCTGCGCGTGGTGGCCGAGGGTGTGGAGACCGAGGGCCAGCGCGACATCCTGCTGGCCATGGACTGTGACGAACTGCAAGGCTTCTTCTTTGCCCGCCCCATGCCGGCGGATTCGCTGTTCGCCTGGTCGCAGGGCGAAAAACCCGAGGGCGCCGTGGACTTCACCCCCTCCGTCATCGGGAGTTTGTAAGCCCTGCAGGCCCATGCCGGGCCCCTGTGACCATCCGTAGCAAATCATCGGCATGTTCTTACAGTGCGCATGGCCCAACGCGCGCACCATGGCACCACAGTGGCCGCACCGCCATTGACGTGCCGACTCACGTTGACCGGTGCGCACCCAGCCATTACGGAGACTCCCATGGCCACCAGCAGCCTGCTCGGCATCGACGCCGACAACCTTCCGCCCTTGCACAGCGCCACCGGCAACGACAGCATGGGCCCCAGCGATGCCTCCGATTCGGGCAGCGACAGCGCGGGCGTGTACAGCGCCGACCCCGAGATGGACACCGACCGCTACGGCACCGGCGAGCGCGCCAGCGTGGAACCCGGCCTGCACCGCGAGGCGCGCGACATCCTGCCCGACCACATGGAGGCCTTCTCGCCCGACGCCGATGGAGACGGCGAGTTGGTGGCCGAGCCCCCCGTGGACGTGGATGCGGACCTGTACCCCGAAGAGGAAACCGAAGAGCCCGGGGCCGAGGACGAGCCCGCCTAAGCCAGCAAGGCCTCGCGCACCGCGTCGAAGCTGCGCTGGTCGGGCGCGCAGACCAGCCCGCCGGTCGAGTGGGACGGCAGGTAGCCGCTGCCATCGAAGTGGCCCGAACACCCACCCGCCTCGCGGTGCAGCAGCCAGCCGGCCGCATGGTCCCAGGGCATGAGCTTGTTGTAGAACAGCGCATGCACATGGCCGGCTGCCGCCAGCCGGTACTCGTGCGCCGCGCAGCGGAACCAGGTGCTCATGCCCAGGCGCGACAGCCGCGAGTTGACCTCGGTGCGCAAGGGCTCGGGCAGGAAGTTGGTGCCGACCACGCATTCCATCTCGCCCACCGGCACCGGCGGCGCCACCTGCAGCGCCGTGCGCTCGCCAGCGGCCGACTCCATCCAGGCCCCGCCACCCCGGATCGCATACGCCGTGTCCGCACGCACCGGGTCGTGGATCGCCGCAGCCACCACCTCGCCCGCCACAGTCACCGCCGCCATCACCCCGAACAGCGGCAGGCCCGAGGCGAAATTCTTCGTGCCGTCCAAAGGATCGATGATGAAGGCCAGGTCCGCCGTGGCGATGGACGGCAGCAGCGAAGGGTCGCGTCCGGCGGATTCCTCGCCGATGCAGGCGGCCCCGGTGCCGTGGCGTGCACGCAAGGCCGAGAGGATGGCCGCCTCCGCCGCCTCATCGGCCTCATCGGCCTCCGTCACGATGTCGAAGGCCGAGGTTTTTTGTCTGCGGTCCACGCCGGACAGGCGCGCGAAGCGGGGCATGATTTCCGTGTGGGCGGCGTCGGCGAGCACGCTCCCCAGAAACGCGAGTTCGGTGGCGGGAAAGGTCATGCCCGGTAGTGTCACCGGGAACCGGCCGCCGCCACGGTGCAAGTCCCTCAATCGCCCTTGAAGCCCGACTTCCTGATGACCGGCAGCCAGCGCGCCGCCGCGCGCTCGGTGGCAGCGGCCACCTCGGCGGGCTCGGACCCCGGCACCGCGTCGTAGCCCGTGTGCAGCAGCTTGCTGCGCACCTCGTCCTGGGCCAGCACCTTGCGCAGCGCCTGGTTCCATTGGGCAATGGCGGCGGGCGGGGTGTCGGCACGCGCATAGACCACATAGCCCGAGGTGGCCACCAGGTCGGGAAAGCCCGATTCCGCGAACGTGGGCACGTCGGGAAGGCTGGCCGCGCGGCGGCTGCCCGACACCGCCAGCACGCGGATCTTGCCGGCCCGGTGGAACTCCATGAAGGTGGTGGTGGCGTCCATGCCTGCGGGAATCTGCCCGGCCAGCAGGTCGTTGAGCATGGGGGTGCCGCCCTTGTAGGGCACGATCTGCCCCTTGGTGGCAGACTGGGCGATGAAGTCCATGGCCAGGAAGTGCAGCAGCGAGCCGATCAGCGAGATGCCGATGTCGGCCTGCGCGGGCTGGGTGCGCGCGGCCTGCAGGTACTGCGCCAGGGTCTTGTGGGGAGAATTGGCCCCCACGGCAATGCCGAACTGCAGCGTGGCGACGTCGGTGATGGGGCGAAAGTCCTTCATCGGGTCGTAGCGCATGCCGGAGTAGATCGCCGGGCCGATGAACATCGGGTCCACGGGCGAGAGCAGTACCGTACCACCATCGGCCGGGGCGTTGCGCAGCGCCTCACCGGCAATCCGCGTCGCACCGCCGGGCCGGTTGTCCACGACGACATTGCGGCCCAGCTCGGCCTTGAGCTTGTCGGCCAGCACCCGCGCCAGAAAATCGCCCGCGCCGCCGGGCGGAAACGGCATCAGCATGGTGGCGTAGTCCCTGGACTGCGCGCCAGCGCCCATCGGCAGGCCGGCCGCGGCCAGCATGCCGCCCAGCAGAGCCAGCTTGCGCCGCTGCGCGGCAAAGGCGGGGGAAACGGAGAGATCGTCAGCAGACATGGGGTACCTCACAGGGTGGGGGATGGGACAGACGGGGAGACAAGCATTCAACGGTTCAGCAGCGCAACGAACCCGGCGCGTTCTTCGATGACCTGTGCAGCATCGAGCAGCAGATCGTCGCGGAAACGCCCCGCCACCAGTTGCACGCCCATGGGCACTGCCCCGTGCGTGCCGGTGGGCACGGCAATGCCCGGCAGGCCCAGGCAGGCCGTGGCCAGCAGGGGGCTTTGCGCATCGAGCAGCGCGCGAAAGCGCGGCCAGGACTGCGTGTCTTCGTCCTGCGGCGCAGGGGGCTGCCAGGACACGGGCATGAGCAGCAGCGGGAAGCGGTCCAGGAACACCGACCACTGCCGCGCCAGCCCGGCGCGCTGGGCCAGGGCATCCTGGAAGGCATCACGCCCGCCCTCGGCAATGCCGTGCTCCATGAACCCCTGACTCGCGCGCATGGCCTCGTCCCCATGGTCGCGGATGGCGGCGCTGATGCCGCGGCGGCCGTCCTCGACGCCGAGCACGCGCCACAGCTCGGCCGCGTCCAGCAGCGCGGGTGGCTGAACCTCTTCGACCGCATAGCCCGCATCGGCCAGCCAGTGCGCGGCCTCGTCGAGCGCCTGCACCACGGCGGGGTGGGTGGCAATGCCCGGGTAGGAGCGGCACAGCGCCACGCGCAGGCCTTGCTGGGCCGCTGGCTCCGAAGCCAGCGGCCAGGGCAGGCAGTTCGGGTCGCGCGCGTCGAAAACCGCCATGGCCTGCATGGCCAGCCGCAGGTCGGCCACCGACCGCGCCAGCGGCCCTTGGGCCGACATCAGCTGCGCGGTGATGCCACGCTCTGCCGCCGTACTCGGGTTGTAGGCCGGGATGCGGCCCACGGTGGGGCGCAGGCCGGCCACGCCGCAGCAGTAGGCCGGGTAGCGGATCGATCCACCCATGTCGTTGCCATGGGCGATGGCGCCCATGCCGCAGGCCACGGCCGCCGCCGCCCCGCCGCTGGAGCCCCCGGGCGTGGTGCCTGCATCCCAGGGGTTGAGGGTGCGGCCATGCACCGCGTTGTCGGTGAACCAGCGCACCGAGTAGGTGGCCGTGTTCGTGCGGCCCACGAGGATGGCGCCGGCACGGCGCAGGTTGGCCACCACGGGCGCGTCCTCCTGCGCGATGAGCCCGCGCTGGGCCACGGAGCCATTCGTCGTGGCCAGCCCCGCCTGGTCCACATTGACCTTGGTGGTGACCGGCACGCCGTGCAACACACCCAGCGGCCCGCCCGCGGCCACCTGGCGGTCGGCGGTATCGGCCGCAGCCAGCGCCGCCTGCTCCAGCACCTCGGTCAGGGCGTTGACCCCGGGGTTGGCGGCCTGGATGCGCGCCAGCACGCTGGTGGTCACCTCCCGGCACGACAGCTCCTTGCGCCGGATCGCAGCGGCGGTTTCCGCGGCGCCAAGGCGCCAGAGTTCCTGGGAGGTGTCGTACATGAACAAGGTCCTTCTGGTCGGATGTGGGTGGAATGGACGCAGCGTACGAGGCCCCAGGCTCTCGCGTAAGATGCCTTGAACACGTTGGCAATAACCACAGGTTGTCACCCAGGATGAAGGATTACCAGCTCAAGGCCCTGCTGCAGGTGGTCGATGCCGGCAGCATCCGCGCCGCGGCGCGCGCACTCGGCGTGAGCCAGCCCGCCGTGACCAAGGCCATCCGCGAGCTGGAGGCCGAGGTCGATGCGCCGCTGGTGCACCGCAGCTCCCGCGGCGTGGAGCTGACCGAATGCGGTCGGCAATTGACCATCCGCGCGCGCCTGGTGCAGGCGCAGCTGGCCATGGCGCGCCAGGACATCCGCCAGCTGCAGGGCGGCCAGCAGGCCTCGGTGGCGGTGTCCGTGACGCCCGTGGTGTTCATGGGCGCGCTGCCCGAGGTGTTGCGCGAATTCCAGCGTGCAATGCCCCAGGCCCAGGTGCGGCTGTTCGAAGGCCTGATGCCGCTGGCCCTGCCGCAGCTGCGCGAGGGTTTTGTGGACTTCGCCGTGGCCGCCGCCGTCGAAGACTCGCTGGACTCCGACCTGGAGCTGGAGCCCATCGCCCCCATCCCGATGATGGTGGCCTGCCGCCCCGGCCATCCCCTGGCGGGCGCCACCACCTGGGAAGAATTGGTCGATGCCGAATGGCTGGTGCACCGCGCGCCGGGCAGCCACCACACGGTGCTGTTCGAGCGCTTCGTGCGCCAAGGCCTGCCCGTGCCCCAGCGGCTGATCGAGGCCAACACCTTCGGCGTGTCGTGGAGCCTGATGACGCGCAGCGACCTGCTGCTGATGCTGCCCGAGCGGTTTTTGTCCATCGAGCCCTACTGCCGCCAGATCGTGCGCGTGCCCCTGCGCATGGAGCTGCCGGCGCTCACGCTGGGCATCCTGAAGCTCAGGGCCTCGCCGCTGTCGCTTGCTGCGGGCAAGCTGGCCACGCTATTCCAGCGGTACTGCCGATAGGCCAATCTCCAGGGGGCTTGCCGAAGCGCCAGCACGGTGTAAGCGCGCGGGTGGGATAATCGCTGTCTGGCGTCTTCCCCGGACAGCCAGCAGCGCGCACAGACGCGCTCCTCTCCGCCCACGACAGAAACACGATGACCACCACGATCAAGTACGACGATCTCGTCGAGTCCGTTGCTGCTGCGCTGCAGTACATCTCCTACTACCACCCCACCGACTACATCGCCCACCTGGCGCGCGCCTACGAGCGCGAGCAGAGCGCTGCAGCCAAGGACGCGATCGCCCAGATCCTGACCAACAGCAAGATGAGCGCCACCGGCCAGCGCCCCATCTGCCAGGACACCGGTATCGTCAACGTCTTCCTCAAGGTGGGCATGGACGTGCGCTGGGAAGGCTTCCCCGCCGGCCTCGAAGACGCCATCAACGAAGGCGTGCGCCGCGGCTACAACCACCCTGACAACACGCTGCGCGCCAGCGTGGTGGCCGACCCGCAGTTCGATCGCAAGAACACCAAGGACAACACGCCCGCGGTGATCTTCGCCCAGATCGTGCCCGGCAACACGGTGGACATCACCGTTGCCGCCAAGGGCGGTGGCAGCGAGAACAAGAGCAAGATGATCATGCTCAACCCCGGCGACAACGTCATCGACTGGGTGCTCAAGACCGTGCCCACCATGGGTGCCGGCTGGTGCCCGCCGGGCATGCTCGGGATCGGCATCGGCGGCACGGCCGAGAAGGCGGTGCTGCTGGCCAAGGAAAGCCTGATGGACGACCTGAACATGTACGAGTTGCAGGCCAAGTCCTCGCGCGGCGAGAAGCTCGACAAGGTCGAGGAAATGCGCCTGGAGCTGTACGAGAAGGTCAACGCCCTGGGCATCGGCGCCCAAGGCCTGGGCGGCCTGACCACGGTGCTGGACGTCAAGATCAAGATGTACCCCACCCATGCGGCCAGCAAGCCCGTGGCCATGATCCCCAACTGCGCGGCCACGCGCCACGCCCACTTCGTGATGGATGGCTCGGGCCCGGTGTACATCACCCCGCCCTCGCTGGACCTGTGGCCCAACGTGAACTGGGCGCCCGACTACAACAAGAGCAAGAAGGTCAACCTGGACACCCTGACCAAGGAAGAAGTGGCCAGCTGGAAGCCCGGCGACACCCTCTTGCTCAACGGCAAGATGCTGACCGGCCGCGACGCTGCGCACAAGCGCATCCAGGACATGCTGGCCCGGGGCGAGAAGCTGCCCGTGGACTTCACCAACCGCGTGATCTACTACGTGGGCCCGGTGGACCCGGTCAAGGACGAGGCCGTGGGCCCGGCCGGCCCGACCACGGCCACGCGCATGGACGGCTTCACCGAGATGATGCTGGCCGAGACGGGTTTGATCGCCATGATCGGCAAGTCCGAGCGCGGCCCGGTGGCCATCGAGGCGATCAAGAAGCACCAGAGCGCCTACCTGATGGCCGTGGGCGGCGCCGCCTACCTGGTGAGCAAGGCCATCAAGAAGGCCAAGGTACTGGGCTTTGCCGACCTGGGCATGGAGGCCATCTACGAATTCGACGTGGTTGACATGCCGGTGACGGTGGCGGTGGATGCAGGCGGCACCAGCGCCCACATCACGGGGCCGGCCGAGTGGCAAAAGCGCATTGCCACCGGTGAATTCCGCGGCATCGAGGTAGCGGCGGCCTGAACGGCTGACAGCCCCGGCTGAAACCACGGTCCCCCGGTCGCGCACCAAGCGCTGCCGGGGGATTTTTTTTAGGCCTCCCTCATCCCTGCGCGAGTCCAGCAGCGCTCACAGGTTTTCGCGCCGCCTTCCGTGCATGGAGGGCCCGGCAGCGTTACAGTGCGGGGCATCGATCGCATGCCTGCCCCGCCCTATTCCTTTCTCCCATGACCTCCCCGAATTCCCAGCCCATCGGTGTGTTTGACAGCGGTGTGGGCGGCCTGAGCGTGCTGCGCGCCCTGCGCGCCGAGCTGCCGCACGAGCGCTTTGTCTACCTGGCCGACAGCGCCCATGCCCCCTACGGCGAGCGCGGCGATACCTATGTGGGCGCACGCACCCATGCCATCACGCGCCACCTGCTGGAGCAGCATGGCATCAAGGCCCTGGTGGTGGCCTGCAACACGGCCACGGCGGCGGCCATCCACGAAGTGCGCAGCCGCTACCCGGCGCTGCCGCTGGTGGGCCTGGAGCCGGCCATCAAGCCCGCGCTGGCGGCCACGCAGACCGGCCGGGTGGGCGTGATCGGCACGCGCGGTACCCTCACCAGCGCCAAGTTCGGCAAGCTGCTGGCCAGCCTGCAGGGCAGCACCGAGTTCGTGGTGCAGCCCTGCGACGGCCTGGCCCATGCCATCGAGCGCAGCGTGGACCGTCCCGTGCCTGCAAGCCCCGAAGGCACCGAGACCTGGGAACTGTGCGAACGCTACATCGAGGCCATGGGTGCCTTCGGCACCGCCGCAGGCCAGATGGACACCCTGGTGCTGGGCTGCACGCACTACATCTTTGCCGAGCGCGACCTGCGCGCCTTGGTCGGGCCCGAGGTGCGCTTCATCGAGACCGGCGAGGCCGTGGCGCGCCAGACGCGGCGCCTGCTCGAAGGGGCCGGCCTGCTGGCCGGGCCGCAAGCGCAACCACCTGAGGTACAGCTGTTCACCACCGGCGGCCTGCCCCAGTTGCAATCGGCCGCGCAGCGCTGGCTGGAGCTGCCCGCGGCGTCATGCCAGACGGTGGCGATTCCCTCGCCGGCCACCGAGCCCAGCGCTGCCTAGCATGCGGATCCGACAGACCCTCATGGCCCTGGCGGCGGTGCTGGCAGCCGCCTGCGCCACGGCGCAGACCGAAGCCCCTGCCACCGCGGCCCCGGCTGCCACACCTGCGGAACAAGCCCAACAACTCGCGGACCTGGAACAGGCCCAGCGCGAACTGCTCAAGGAGCTCAAGCGCCAGCTGGCGGAAATGCCCGAGACCGTGCGCAAGCAGCGGCTGCGCGCACGCATTGCCGAGATCGAGGGCCGCGCCAACCCGCCCCGGGACCTGTACATCTCGCCCAGCGCCAAGATGAGTGCGCCGATGAAGACCTACTACGCGCGCATGAAGCAGCGCATCGAGGACTGCGGCACGCGCCATTTTCCGAGCAAAGACGGGAAGCGGCTGTATGGCCAGGGCATCGTGGGCATCACCCTGGCCAACAACGGCGCGGTGATCCAGGCCGATGTGCTGCAGTCATCGCAAGACCGCACGCTGGACGCGCACATGCTCAAGGTCGTGCAGGCATCGGCCCCCTTCGGCACGCCGCCCGCCAAGCCCATGGCCGACGGCTCGCAACGCTACCGCCGCCTGGTCGTCATCACGGGCTTCGACTTCAACCGCGACAGCGACAAACCCGCCCCCGAGCCAGTACCACCCCAGGAACGCTGCAAGTGGGAATGAGCTAGCGCGCGCGGATCTTCACGCCGGCTCGCCACCCCAAAGCCGCTCACCCGTGTGCTCCACATGGGTCAGGTACATGCGCAGGTCGAACTCGTACTGGTGGTACTGCGGCTCCATGTGCTGGCACAGCTGGTAGAAGGCCTTGCCATGGTCCTTCTCGCGCAGGTGCGCGAGTTCGTGCACGACGATCATGCGCAGGAACTCATCAGGGCCCTGCTTGAACATCGCGGCGATGCGGATCTCGTGCTTGGTTGCGAGCCTGTTGCCCTGCACGCGCGAGACGGTGGTGTGCAGGCCCAGGGCATGCCGCACCACATGGATCTTGTTGTCGAAAAGCACCTTGTTGATGGTGCCGGCATTGCGCAGGTGGCGGTTTTTCAGCTCCTGCGCGTAGTCGTACAGCGCCTTGTCGCTGCGCACGGCATGGGCGTCGGGGTACTTCCTCAGCAGCGCTGCGCCCAGGCGGCCCTGGGCGAGCAGGTCGCGCGCCTGCTGCTGCAGGGGCGCGGGGTAGGACTGCAGGTAGGGCAGCTGTGCGGGAACGGTCGTCGTCACGCGCCACGCCCCTGGTGCCCGCGCAGGGGGCTGCGGCAGGCCATCGAAATCAGTGCAGGTGGCGTGGCCGGCGGCCACCACCGCCATGGCCGCTGCCGCCCGCGCCGCCACTGCCGCCGCGTGGCGGCTTGCCGATCTCCAGCGAGTTCACCAGCGCGTCGAAGCGCTGGCTGAACAGCTTGTCGATCTCGGCCACCACGCCGCCGAGCTCGGCGCCGTCGAAATGGCGTTCCATCATGTTCACCACGTCCTGCACCAGCAGGTCGCGCTGCACCTGCATGATGGCGGCGGGCGTGGGGCCCACGAAGAGCATCAGGAAGTCGTCGCGCGACTCGGCGCCTTCGGCTCCCTCGTCCTCTTCGTCGAAGTCCGCGTCGTAGAAGGTGACCTCGATGGCCGCGCCCAGTTCGGACAGCTCGTTGAGGCTCATGCACATCTCGTCGAGCGACTGGCGAAAGTCCTCGTCGCCGCGCACCGTCCAGCACATCTGCAGCAGGTGCTCCTGGGCATCGTACTTGATGCCGGGCTCTTCTTCGTAGGCGCTGGCGGCGCCATCGGCCAGCGAGCGCGCGCCCGCATACTTCCACAAGGGCTTCAGGGCCTCCTGGATCTGCTCGAAGCTGGCATCGGCGCGCAGCTGGACCTGTCCGTGGACGTGGATTTCGAAGGGTGCGTTGTAACTTGACATGATTTTTCGAATCGTAATGGTGCCCGGAGCCGGGATCGGCAAGCCCCATGCCTACTGGCTTGCCCTGGATTCTCAAGGAAACTGGGGGCGTTGACTGCGTTGGCGCATCCTTTCAGCACCACGATAGCGCTATTTTCTCATGGCGCCAAGGGCACCCGGAACAAAGCACGGCCCCCCACACCTCGGCACGACATGGCCGGCGCCGCCAAGGCCGCCTTCGGCAGGGCCGGCACCCGTGCAAGGCAAAAGGGCTGGCCGCTATGGCAGCCAGCCCTTTTATCTCCATCGTCGACCGAAACCGAAGTCTCAGGTCGCCGCCGGCTCCGCCTCCAGCACCTTGGCACTGCCCCCGCGTTGGCGGAAGAACGACACCGTCTGCCACAGGATGAACAGCGCGATCAGGCCGATCAGCGTGCCGCTGATGGGGCGGTTCACGAACACCTCGAAGCTGCCGCGCGACAGCAGCATGGAGCGGCGGAAGTTCTCCTCCAGCATGGGGCCCAGAATGAACCCCAGCATCAGCGGCGAGGGGTCCATCTCCAGCCGCATGAACAAATAGCCCAGGGCGCCGAAGGCCACGGTGATGAACACATCGTCCAGGTTGTTGTTGATGCTGTAGGTGCCGATGCAGCAGAAGAACAGGATCGCCGGGAAGAGCACGTTGTACGGGATCTTGAACACCGACAGCCAGTAGCGCACCAGCGGCACGTTCAGGATCAGCAGGAAGCAGTTGCCGATCCACATGCTGGCGACCAGGCCCCAGAAGAGCTCGGGGTGGCCGGCGATCATGTTCGGGCCGGGCTGGATGCCCTTGATGATGAAGGCGGCCATCATCAGCGCCATGACGGCGTTCTCGGGAATGCCGATGCTCATCAGCGGGATGAAGCTGGTGCGTGCGGCGGCCTCGTCGGCTGCAGCCTGGCCGGCCACGCCCTCGATGGAGCCATTGCCGATCTCGTGCTTGTACTTGCTGACCTTCTTGTCCAGGGCATAGGCCGCGAACTGGGCGATCACCGGGCCGCCACCGGGCAAAATGCCCAGGATGGAGCCGACCACGCTGCCGCGCAGCGCGCTGGGGATGATGCGCTTGAACTCGGGCCAGGTGGGGATGAGCTTGATCTTGCCGTTGAAGGGCGAGCGCTCCTCACGCGAATCGAGGTTCTTGGCGATCTCGGCAATGCCGAAGCAGCCCAGCGCAATGCTCACGATGCCCACGCCGTCGGCCAGGAAGGGCATGTCGAAGGTGAAACGTGCCAGGCCGCTGTTGACGTCGGTGCCCACCGAGCCCAGCAGCACGCCCACCATGCACATGGCCAGGCCGTTGAGCAGGCTGCCGGTGGTGACGAAGCTCACGCACACAAAACCCACCAGCATCAGCGCGCAGTAGTCCGCAGGGCCGAACAGGAAGGCCACCTCGCCCAGGCTGGGCGCCAGGAAGGCCAGCACCACGATGGCCACCGTGCCGCCGATGAAGCTGGAAACCCCCGCCGTGAACAGCGCCAGGCCCGTCTTGCCCTTCAAGGTCATCTGGTAACCGTCGATGCACGCCACGATGGAGCTGGCGTGCGGGATCTTCATGGTGATGGCGCTCACGCTGTCGCCGTACTGCGCCCCGTAGTAGATGCCGGCCAGCATGATGAGTGCGCCGGTGGTGTCGATGGAATAGGTCAGCGGCAGCAGCAGGCTGATGGTGGCCAGCGGGCCCAGGCCCGGCAGCAGGCCCACCAGGGTGCCCACGGTGCAGCCCAGGGCGCAGAACATCAGGTTCTGCAGTGTCAGTGCGTGGCTGAAGCCGAACGCAAGGTTGTGAAGAACGTCCATGGCGACCTCAGTAAAGCGGCAGGTTGACGCCCAGAAGCTTCTGGAACATGAAGGCGATGCACAGCAGCACCGCCGCGATCTTGAGGTTGCGCACCACCGAGTACGAGGTGCCCGCAAAGCCCGCGCAGAACACCAGGAAGACGATGCCCGCGATCATGTTCACGAAGTGCGACAGCGCGGCAAAGCCGCACAGGCTGGCGAGGATGATGGCGATGTTGCGGAAGTGGAAGTCCATCGGCACCGGCGCCACCAGGCGCGCGCGCACCACGGTGATGACACCGATGCCGAACAGCATGCAGCTGACGATGAACGGGAAGAGCCCCGGGCCGGCGCGCCCGAGCGATCCCAGCGAGTAGCCCATCGACGGCAGGCCGAAGCCCAGCGCCAGGGCCATCAGGGCGAAGCCCCGGACCATATTGCGGTTGACCATGAAAATGTTGTCTCCATGAAGGTTTGAGGAAGCACGCCCATGGCTGGGGTATGCTGGCGTGGCGACTATTCCCATCGAACCTGATCGCAGGCTGATCTCGGCCATGCGTAATTCCACGTAGCACTCTCCCATGCGCCTCCTGTTGGTGGAAGACGACCCCGTGCTCAGCCGCACCATGGCCCGGGGCCTTGAGAACGCCGGTCACCGCGTCGAGCTGGCCCACACCGTCGAGGAGGCCCAGCACTGGTGGGCCGTGCAGGCCTTCGATGCCGTGCTGCTGGACCTGAACCTGCCCCATGCGGCCCATGCGCGCAGCGGCCTGGGCAGCGGGCTCACCGCCCTGCGCACGGCGCGCGCACGCGGCGACCGCACACCCGTGCTGGTGCTCAGCGCACGCGACAGCACCGAGGAGCGCATCGCCGGGCTCGATGCCGGGGCCGACGACTACCTGGGCAAGCCCTATGAGCTCAAAGAGGTGGAAGCGCGCCTGCGCGCGCTGCTGCGCCGTGCCAGCGGCACGGCCGACCGGGTCACCGTGGGCCGTCTGGCGCTGGACCGGCAGGCACGCCGCGTGAGCATTGCCGGGCAGCCGCTGGAGCTGCCCGCGCGCGAGTTCGATCTGCTGTGGGAGCTGATGACGCCGCCCGGCCGTGTACTGAGCAAGGGCGACCTCTCGGCGCGCCTGTCGGACGCGGGCGAGGCGGTGGCCGACAACGCGCTGGAGGCCTCGTTCTCGCGCCTGCGCCGCAAGATAGCGGGCAGCGGCGCCGGCATACGCACCCTGCGCGGGCTGGGCTATGTGCTCGAGGACGATGCCTCCAGCACCTAGCACCCCGGCGCACCAGCGCCCTGCGGCACTGCGCCAGCGCATAGGGCGGCGCGTGCTGCTCTCGCTGCTCCTGATCTGGGGGCTGGGCAGTGCCGTCGTGCTGGGCGTGGGCAACCACTTCGTGGCGCAGGCCTTCGACCGGGCCCTGCTCGACGACGCCCATGCACTGGCGGCCCTGGTGCGCAGCGGTGGCCTGGACGAGCGCCACGGCCCGGGCGCCAGCGCGCTGCGGCTGGACCTGACGCCACGCGAGGTGGACCTGCTGCGCTTCGACCAGAGCGAGACCGTGTGGTTCGCCGTCTACGGGCCCGATGGCCGCTTCATCGCGGGCGACCACGATCTGGCCCCCGGCACCATCGCCCCGGGCAGCAGCCATGCGTTCTCGCAGTTGCTGCGCGCGGGCCAGGACCTGCGCCGCGTGAGCCTGCACACGGCAGGCACCCCCTCCTTCACCGTGGTCATGGCGCAGACCACGACCGAGCGCACGCACCTGCTGCGCCGCCTGCTGGTGTACGCGGGGCTGGCCCAGCTGTGGCTATTGGTGGTGCTGGGCTCCTGGCTGCTGCGCGGCATCGATCGCGAGTTGCGCCCGCTGACCACCTTGCAGGATGCCATGGACCGGCGCGACGCGGCCGATCTCACGCCGCTGCCACCGGCGCTGACGCAGCAGGCCGGCAGCAGCGACGTGCAGCGCCTGGGCGAAGCCCTCGATGGCCTGCTCGCGCGGGTGCAGCACAGCCTGCACGCCCAGCGCGAGTTCGCGGGCAATGTGGCGCACGAACTGCGCACGCCACTCGCCGGCATTCGTGCGCAGGCCGCCCACGCGCTGGCGCAGAGTGATCCCGCAGTCTGGCGCAGCGAACTCCAAGGCATCGCCGAATCCGAGCAGCGCGCCAGCCGCACGGTGGACCAGTTGCTCGCGCTGGCCCGCGCGGCCGAGGGCGGCACCGCGCTGGCCCTGCAGGCCATGCCGCTGCACACCCTGGTGCGCGATGTGCTGCTGCGCTTTCTGCCGCGCGCGGATGCCCTGGGGGTGGACCTGGGCGCCGACGGCCTGGAACAGGCCGTGCAGGTGCGCGCCCACGCCGCACTCATCGAAGGTATTCTGAACAACCTGCTGGACAACGCCCTGCGCTACGGGCGCGGCCAGCCGCCGCGCATTACCGTGGCACTGCAGGTGCGCGAGGGCCAAGCCGTGCTGAGCGTGGCCGACAACGGCCCGGGCGTGGATGCCGCGCTGGCCCTGCAGCTGCAACAGCGCTGGGCGCAGGGCGACCATGGCGTGCGCCTGGGCCAGGGCGCGGGGCTGGGCCTGTCCATCGTGGCCCGCTACGCGCAGCTGATGGGCGGGCGGCTGACGCTGGAGCCGGCGCCGCTCGGGCCGGGCCTGGTCGCCAGCGCATGGCTGCCGATCACTGGGCCCACCGATGGCCCGGGTGCGGCCGGCGCGTGAAGAACCCGTTCTACGGTGCTGCCTGCTTCGAGGCGGCACTGCGCTGTGCGAACCGCGCAGCCCATTCCGATACCGGCATGAAGCTCGGGTCGGTGCGCACCACGCGCTCGGTCTGGGCCCAGATGGCTGCGTCGTCCTGGTCCAGGTCCAGCGGGTCGCCATGGGGCTGGCTCACGTACCAGGGCGTGTCCAAGTACACCTCCACAGTGTTGTCCTCGGGGTCCATGCAGTAGATGGAGATGGCGTTGCCGTGGTTCAGCCCGCGCATCTTCGTCGCGCCCAGGGCCAGTGCACGGCGGCGCGCCTCGCGCAGGTGGTCCAGGGTCTGCACCTTGAAGGACAGCTGCATCACCGTGCTCGGCGAGTCCGCGCCGCGCCCGCCGGCCAGCACCAGCTGGTGGTGCTGGTCGCCGCGACCACTCAGGAACACGATCTCGAAGCGGAAGGTCACGCCCTCGCCGCGGTCGGTCTCCTGCATGTCGAACACGCCGGTGTAAAAGCGCTTCATCACCTCCAGGTCGCGGCAGAAGATGCCGCAGTGCGACAGGTTGGCGGTATAGGGTGGGTTCATACGGACAAGCTCCGAGAGATCAAGGGACGAGAACCAGCTTGCCCAGCGTGCCGCCGCTGTCCAGCAGCTCGTGGGCCCGGCGTGCCTGGGCCAGGGGCAGGCGCATGGCACGGGGTGCGCGCACCTGGCCGCTGGCCATGAGCGCAATGGCCTGCTCCATCAGGCCGCGGCGCTGCACGATGTCGGCATCCACCGCGTGGATGGAGAAGGTGCGAATCGCCAGGCTTTTGGCGAGGAGCTTGCGCAGCTCGTCGAACACGTCGGCCGAGGGTGGGCCGGCCAGGATGTTGTACGACACCGCCATGCCCGAGGGCGCGAGCGAACGCAGGCAGGCGATGAAGAGCTGCGCGCCTACGTGGTCGAAGGCCAAGTCCACGCCGCGCCCGCCCGTGAGCTCCATCACGCGCTGCGGCAGCGCCTGCAGATCGCCGCCATCGACCAGGTCGGTGACACCGTTCTCCAGCGCGAAGGCCTGTTTTTCCGCGCTGGATGCCGTGCCAATCACGCGCAGCTCGCGCGAGCGCGCCACCTGGGCCAGCGCCGTGGCCACGCCGCCGGCGGCCCCTGGCACCAGGATGGCCTGGGCCGGCAGGTTGCCGTTGCTGGCCAACAGCGCCAGTGCCAGCTGGAAGTTGCCCAGGCTCACCGCATCATCGAAGGCGATGCTGGCGGGCAGCACGAAGGGCACGGCCTGGTCCACGCAGATGGCCTGCACATAGCAGCCGCCGCGCTGGGGCAGTTCGCGCGCGCTCACCAGCACCCGCTCGCCCACGGCCAGTCGATCCACGCCGGGGCCCACAGCGTCCACCACGCCGGCCAGCTCGTTGCCGGGCACGGCAGGCAGCGGGGGCATCCATTTGTAGGTGCCGTTGCGGATCAGCACGTCGGGCCCGCCTGCGCCAATGGCATGGGCGCGCACGCGCACCTGGCCCGGGCCGGGCTGGGGCAGGGGCAAGTCGACCAGGGACAGAACCTCGGGGCCGCCGGTGGCCTGCAGTTGCACGGCCTGCATGGTGGTGTGTTCAGCCATGTTCAGCGCTGCCCGTCATGCACTGAGACCTGCTCGCGCGTGAGCCCGCCCAGGCGCGCGTGGATGCGACCGCCATCGGCCATCACCAGCGCGAACAGGATCTCGTCGGGGCGCGGTGCGTCCTGGATACCCACCTCGGCGCTGTTGAAGTGGCTGCGCACATAGGCCGCGTGGATGTAGTGCAGCGGCACCATGAGCCGGTAGCCCGTGGCCGCCACGGCCTTGGCCGAGGGCACGATGGCCTTGGGCTCGCCCAGCACCTGGCGCATGGCCCAGCCACCGGCCTCGTGCCAGACGGCGCCGTGCTCCAGCTCACCGTTCACACCGACGATGGCGGCCTTGCTGTAGGCCTGCACGTTGTCCTTGCCCAGCGTGGCCACCAGTTCCTCGGCCAGCAGGGTGCCCAGGCTGCGCAGTTCGGCCATGAAGGGCAGCAGGTCCGGCTCGTAGCGGCCGGCATAGGGGTTGCGGACCACGGCGCAGGCCGAGGCCACGCGCAGCGGCGTGTCGGCCGGGGGCCCGCCCTCGTGGTGCACGGTTTCGATGCTCAGGCTGCGTTTGCGGATGGCGATCAGGCTCATGCGAAAAGTCTTTCAGTCAAATCGGTGCTTCATTGTTTCGGTATCTTGGCGTCGGCCACGACCTGCTGCCACTTGTCGATCTCGTGGCTCACCATGGCCTTCATCTCCTCGGGCGTGCTGCCGCGCGCATCGCCGCCCATGTCCTCCAGGCGCTGGCGCACGACCGGTGCCTGCAGCGCGCGCAGCACCTCGGCGTTCAAGCGGTCCACCACCGGCCGGGGCGTGCCGGCCGGCGCCAGCAGGCCGGCCCAGGAGCGCACGTCGTAACCCGCCACGCCCTGTTCGGCCACGGTGGGCACGTTGGGCAGGCCCGGCCAGCGCTGCGGGCCGGTGGTGGCGATGGCACGCAGCTTGCCTGCCTGGATGTTGGACATCACGGCCGTGGGCGGGGCGATGATGAAGGGCACCTCGCCACCGAGCAGCGCGGTGAGCGATGCCGCATCGCCCCGGTAGGGCACATGCATCAGGTTCACACGCGCCATCTTGGCCAGCAGCTCGCCCGCCAGGTGGTGGGTGGAACCGACCCCGGCCGTACCGTAGGCCATGGTACCGGGCGCGGCCTGCGCGCTGGCCAGCACCTCGCGCAGGCCCTGCACCTTGGAGGCAGCGTTGACCACCACCAGAAAGGGGAAGAAGGTGACGGTGGAGACCATCTCGAAGTCGGCCACCGATTTGTAGGGCAGCGTGTTGTACAGCGCCCCCGCCACCGCATGCCCGCCCGTGGCCAGCAGCAGGGTGTAGCCGTCGGGCCTGGCGCGCGCCACCGTGGTGGCCGCGATGGTGCCGCCCGCGCCGGACTGCGCCTCCACCACCACCGGCTGGCCCAGGGCCTTGCCCATCTCCAGGCCCACGGCGCGGGCAATGGCGTCGGCATTGCCGCCGGGCGCAAAGCCCTGGTAGAGCTTGATGGTCCGCTCCGGATAGCCTTGGGCCAGGGCCGGCAGCGCAGGCCACCCCAGGGCAGCCGCACCGCAGGCGGCCAGGATCTGTCTTCTGTGCATGGTGCTTGTCTCCAGGGGGCGGCGGCCGCGTGGGGCCTGGCTCTGCCCAGGTGGTGGAAGATAGGACGCGGGGACCGGCAGGTTCAGGCCTGCGCCACCACCGGGTTGCGCAACAGGCCGATGGCTTCGATCTCCACCTCCACCACGTCGCCGGGCTTCATGAACTGCGGCGGCTTCTTGCTCCAGCCCACGCCGGCCGGCGTGCCGGTGATGAGCACATCGCCCGGCACCAGCGTGAAGATGGTGGAGGCGTAGGCGATCAGGCGCGGGATGGAGAAGATCATGTGCCCGGTGTGGCTGGACTGCACCACGGCGCCGTTCAGGCGTGTCTCCAGCTTGAGCTCGCGGCCGGGGGCGATCTCATCGGCCGTCACCATCCACGGACCGAAGGCACCGGTGGACTCGAAGTTCTTGCCCGATGCGATCTGCTTGGCATGGAACTGCCACTCGCGCACGCTGGCGTCGTTGTAGCAGCTGTAGCCGGCAACGTGGTCCCAGGCATCGGCCTCGGCGATGTCGCGTCCAGGCTTGCCGATGATGACGGCCAGCTCGCCCTCCCAATCCAGCGACTCCGACACATGCGGGCGCACGATGGGGCCCTGGTGCGGCGTCTGCGAGCGCCACACGCGCAGAAAGATCGGCGGCTGCTCCGACAGCTCGCGCTGCATGCCAGCGGCCAGCACCTCCTGGTGGTGGTCCATGTAGTTGCGCACGGCGCAGACGATCTTTTCGGGCCGCGGGATCACGGGCAGGAAGACCACATCGGACAGCTGCGCGTCGGCAGCCAGGCCCGCCACCAGCGCATCGCGGCGCGCGAAGTCGGGGCTAGCGATGAAGTCGGCCAGCGTGGCATGGCCGGTGCGCGCGGCCAGTTCGGCCACGCCGTTGCCGACAACGGCACCCCAGGTGTCGCGGCCGGAGATCGAATAGGACATCAGCTTCATGGTTTTCCTTCAAGGGGATGGGAGTGATCGGACGCACGCTGCCCGGCAATCTGCCGACACAGTCCATTCAGTGCATGAAGTAATTTTTATGCATAAAAATTACTTCATGCATAGTGGTTTACACCGAGCACAAAAATTGGAACCAACCCGTGGGGAGGGGATCGCCCCTGCCCTTGGCCTGGGCAGCGCGAAGAAACGCGACAGAGAGCCCCGGAACGACAAAGCCCCGCGTCGGCGGGGCTTTGGGAGGGCAGCGCTGCGTTGGGCAGCGCGAGGTGGCGAAAAGCGGGTTCAGCCCGTCTGCTGGCGGTGCTCCACCTGGTCGAGCACGGCCAGCACGTTGCGTTGGGTGCTCAGAATGTGCTCTTCGAGCAGCGCACAGGCGGTATCCGCGTCACGCCGCAAGGTGGCGTCCATGAGCTTGCGGTGCTCGCTGGACTTGTGCTTGAAGGTCTTGCGAAAGCGGGCCGAATAGCGGCGGTAGCGTTCAGCCTGGTCGAACAGGCTGGCGCTCCAGCTGCGCAGGCGCTCGGACGGGCTGGCGGAGATCAGCGCCATGTGGAAGGCGGTGTGCACATCGGTCCACCCCGGGTCCAGCACCACCGGCCCTTCGCTGAGCCGGCCCTCCACCTTCTCCAGCCGGTGGAAGGCGCCCACCACCAGGGCTTCCCAGGCATCGTCGCCATGGGCGATGGATTCGCGCAGCGCCTGCACGTCCAGCATGACACGCATGCGCGTGATGTCGGCCAGGTCCTCGGCCGAGATGGCCGTCACGCGAAAGCCGCGCCGCTCGTCGGCGCGGACTAGGCCCTCCTGCGCCAGGCGGCTGAGTGCCTCGCGCAAGGGGCTGCTGGAAAAGCCGTAGGCGGTCTGCAACTCGTCGAGCTTGAGCTTGGCGCCCGCGCTGTAGGTGCCGTTCAACACATCCCGGCGCAGTTGCGCAAAGGCCTGGTCCACCAAGGGGGGCGTGCGCGCGGGCGTGTCATTTTTGTACATGGTTTGAATTTTATGCATAAACTCAAACCATTGAAAGAAGGAGCCGACCCCGTGACCGCCGACCCGCAAACCACCCCCGTCCGCCTTTTGGCCATCTCCGGCAGCCTCCGCCGCGCCTCGCACTGCACGGCCGTGCTGCGCAGCCTGGCACCGCTGCTCCCCACCGGCGCCACGCTGGAGCTGTTCCCGCTGGACGAGGTGCCCATGTACAACGCCGACCTCGACGGTGACAACCCTCCCGCCGCCGTCGCGCAGCTCAAGGCCGCCATCGCCGCTGCGGATGGGCTGGTGCTGTGCTCGCCCGAGTACAACTACGGCATGCCGGGCGTGCTCAAGAACGCCATCGACTGGGCTTCGCGCCCCGGGTTCGCGTCGCCCCTCAAGGGCAAGCCGGCACTGGTCATGACCGCATCGCCCGGCACGGCCGGCGGCGTGCGCGCCCAGGCCCAGATCCGCGATGCCCTGGCCGCCACGTTGGCACGGCCCCTGGTGCGCCAGCACATCGCCATTGCCAGCGTGGCCACGCGCATGCAGGACGGCAGGCTGGTGGACGAAGCCACGCGGGCAATCGTCCAGGCCGGCCTGCTGGAGCTGATCGATGAGATCCACTGGCTGGCGCGGCGCCAGGCCGCACCGGGTTGACCCGCAGCCGCCGGTATGCCGCCAGGCCCGCTACTCGAACTTCACGTTGTGCTGGCGCACCGTGGCGCCAAAGGCGTCGTACTGCGTGCGGAAGAACTCAGCGAACTTCGCGGGGTTCATGCCATAGCCCTCGAAGCCCTGCTGCACCAGTTGCGCATGCACCTCGGGGCGCTTCAAGGTGTTCTGCAGCTCGCGCGACAGCTTGTCGGTGATGGCCTGCGGCAGCCCCGGCGGCCCGAAGAAGCCAGCCCAGGGCGTGATGGTGAGCGAGCCCAGCCCGAGCTCGGCGCCCGTGGGCACCTCGGGCAGCAGGCCGCTGCGCTGCGGCAGCAGCGTGGCCAGCGCACGGATGCGCCCCTCCTTCACAAAGCCCGGCGCCAGCGTGCCGGTGGTGAACATCATGTGGATCTGCCCGCCCAGCAGGTCGGTCATGGCCTGCATGTCGCCCTTGTAACGTGCATTGACCACCTTGCGCTGCTCGCCCAGCAACTGCAGCATGGCCAGCTCCGAGGCGCTGTTGCTCGACGCCGAGTTGTAGGCCCCGGGCTTGGCCGCCACCAGGGCCAGCAACTCGTTCACGCTTTTGGCCGGCAGGCTGGAAGGCACCACCAGGAACATCGAGAACTGCCCGGCCGAGCTGATGGGCGCGAAGGCCTTGAACGGGTCGTACGGCGGCGTGGGCCGCAAGGTGGGCGCCGCCACCATGGCGGTGTTGGTGCCCATGAGCAGGGTGTAGCCGTCCGGCTTGGCGGACGACACGGCCTGCGCGGCCAGCACGCCATCGGCGCCGGGGCGGTTCTCCACGATCACCTGCTGGCCCAGCTGTTTGGACAGGCCTTCGGCGATGATGCGCGTGAGCGAGTCCGCCCCACCGCCGGCCGCAAAGCCCACGATCATGCGCAGGGGCTTGTCCGGAAATGGCTCGGCCCCGAAGACCTGCACCGCCGGCAGCGCTGCGCCGGCCGCCAGGGTGATGAGGTGTCTGCGTTGCATGTGCCGCCCCTTTCTCAGAAAAGGTGGCGCA
The DNA here is from genome assembly GCF_058783375.1 of Acidovorax sp. FW305-C-20-28. Lineage (NCBI taxonomy): Bacteria > Pseudomonadati > Pseudomonadota > Betaproteobacteria > Burkholderiales > Comamonadaceae > Acidovorax > Acidovorax sp. FW305-C-20-28. The sequence goes on from NZ_JBYSYM010000006.1 coordinate 68,236, forward strand.
CGCCGAATTCCCAGCCCGACGAACTGCGCCCGCTGGCCGGTGCGGCGCCGCCGCTGACCACGTAGCGCGCCTCGCCCTTGTTCGAAATCCGGGCATAGGTGCCGTAGAGCGCTGTGCGCTTGGACAGGTTGTGCACATAGCCGATACCGAACTGGCGCGCGTCGTCGCCGCTGCGCGCCTGGCCGCCCGCGGTGCGCAGGCTGCTGCCGCTGCGGTCGTCCAGAATGGCATAGCTCAGCCGGATGCGGCCCACCTCGCCGGCCGGGATGTGCGCACCGATCTCGGCCGTGTTCTTGCGCACCGTGCCGGCCGCGAGCTTGACCGTGACCCGGTTGTAGAGCGCAAAGAACTTGGCAAAGCCCGCATCCCAGGTACCGCCGATGTTGGCATGCGTGTAGTTGCCGATGGCGGCGGTGCTGCTGAACTGCGAGCGCGTGAAGGCCGCCGCGATGTCGAACGGGCCCGAGGCATAGCCCAGGCGCGCCCCGGCGAAGTTGCCGTCGTCGCTGTTGGCCACGCTGGAGTCGTTCTCGCCGGTGCCCACCATCGCCATGCCGTAGACGCCACCGAGTTTGCCCGGCAACCAGTAGCTCACCGTGTTGCTGCCGGTGATGGCGGTGGGCAAGGGGCCGGTGCCCACGCCCGCGAAGGTGAGGTTGCCGGCCCGGGCCACGCCGTTGGCGTTGAAGGGGTCGAAATAGATGCTGTTGTAGTGCGTGGGAATGAAGTCATGGCCCAGGCGGACCTCGCCCCAGCTGTCGTGCGACAGGCTCACGTAGGACATGCGGTCGAAGGTAAGCCCCCCCGCCGTGGTCGCGCCCGTGGTCTGGTTGTTGGTGTTGGTCGCGCGGCCGGTGCCGCTGTCGGGGTTCAGGCTGCCTTCGAGCCAGAAGCCCGCGCGCAGGCCGCCGCCCAGGTCCTCGGTGCCGCGAAAGCCGATGCGGCTGGTCGACAGCCCGCCGTTGGACAGCGCCCTGACCGAGCCGGCGCCCGCGCCCTTGGTGTACTGGACCCCCAGGTCCACCACACCGAACAGGGTGACGCTCGATTGCGCGTGCCCCGCGCTTGAGGCCAGTGCAATGGCCGAACAGATCCACAGTTGCTTTGTCTTCATGGTGCTTTGTCTCCTGCTTCTTTCTTCTCTGGTTGAACAACTACTCACTCACTCGAAAATCGCGCATGGCTGCGCCACCGGGGGCGGACGCGGGTCCGCACCGGTTGGCGATGGCCGGGGGGAAAGGGGGCTTAGCCCGAGAGCTCGGTGCGTTCGGTGCGCACCAGCACTGCGCCCTTGGACAGCGGGCTCACGTTGCGCCGGTACTGCTGCAGCCAGCCGGTGTCGAACGCCGGCGCAGGCGCCTGCCAGTCGGCGCGGCGTGCCTGCAGCTCGGCGTCGCTGAGTGCGATATCAAGGCGCCGCGCATCGAGGTCGATGGTGATCACGTCGCCATCGCGCACAAGGCCGAGCGGCCCGCCCAGCGCCGCCTCGGGCGAGACCTCGGCAACGACCAGGCCCTTGCAGACCAGGCCCGAGAGGTGGCCGTCGGTCAGGATCGCGACCTGGTCGCCCAGGCCCGCACCGTCGACCGCAAACACCACGCGCGATGCGCCGCCGCCCATGGCCGGGCCGCCGCAGGCGCCGGCACCGCGCATCACCACGACCTGGCCGGGCAAGATGTCACCGTTCTTGAGCGCCGCAATGGCCGCGTCCGAGGTCCAGAAGCACACCGCCGGGCCGGAGAAGCGGCGCACCTTGCGCTCCACGATGCCGGTCTTGATGAGCCCCGACTCGGGCGCGAGATTGCCGCGCAGCAGCACGATGGCCGGCAGCGGCGCCACGGGGTTGCCGATGGGACGGATCACCTCGGCGTCATGCACCTGCGCATCGCGCAGGTTGTCGGCCACAGTGCCGCCGGTCACGGTGAGGGCGCGGGTGTCGAGCAGGGGTGCGAGCTGCTTCATGAGCGCACGGCAGCCCCCCGCGGCCTCGAAGGCCTCGATGGAATGCTCGCCGATGGGGCGCACGCCCGCCAGCACCGGCGTGCTCGGGCCCAGGCTTTCGAACAGGCCGTACACGTCGACCCCGGTCTCGCCCTCGGTCGCCACGGCCTGCAGGTGCTTGGCCGTGTTGAGCGAGCCGCCGATGGACAGCACCGCGCGCACCGCGTTGGCGAAGGCGCCGGGGGTGAGGATGTCGCGCGGCTTGAGGTCGTCGAGCACCATCTGCACGATGCGTGCACCGGCCGCGCGCACATCGGCCATCATCTTGCTGCTGAGCGCGGCCACCGGCGCGCTGCCGGGCAGGGCCAGGCCCAGCGCTTCGCAGACGATGTGCATGGAATTGGCCGTGCCCAGGCCCGAGCACACGCCCGGCCCGCGGATGGCCTCGCGGCTCATGCCCACCAGCTCTTCCACCGGCAGGTGGCCGGTCACCGCATGCATGGCGCCGATGAACACCTCCTCGATGTCCATGTGCTTGCCGCGGTACTCGCCGCTGGGCTGGTAGCCGCAGGGCACGAGCAGGGTGGGGATGTTGAGCCGGGCCGCCGCCATGAGCTGGCCCGGCACGGTCTTGTCGCAGGACGTGAGGCAGACCATGCCGTCGAGCTGCGCACCTTCGACCGCGACCTCGATGTCGTTGGTCACCAGGTCGCGCGCGCCCAGCATGTAGGCGCCGCGTGCGCCTGCGCCGGTGATGAAGTCGCTGGGCGCGGCGGTGCGGATCTCGAAGGGCACGCCGCCCGCTGCACGGATGGCGGTCTTGATCTCGACCGCCACCTGGTCCAGGTGGCTGAAGCAGGCCGCCAGTTCCGAGGAGCTGTTGACGATGGCGATCTTGGGCTTCTCGCAGTCCTCTTCAGGGATGCCCAGGGCACGCCAGTGCGCGTTGCGCACCGACCAGAGGTAGGAGCCGCGCGGGAAATTGCTGCGCAGGGGGCGGGTCATGGGCGGTCTCCAGAGGTGGGGCGTTGCTTGGTGATCTCGATCAGGCCGCGGTCGGCGTCCACGCGCACCCAGTCGCCTGTTTCAATGCAGGCCAGCGGGTCGCGGTCGAAGTCGGTCATGGCCGGCGCGTGCGTGACCACGGCGCCCAGCGCCATCTTGGTCGTCATCTCGTTGAACAGAAAGGCCGCGGGCGCCACGTTCATGAGCCGTGTCATGTGGAACATGGCCGACCAGCCCGACGAGCCCTTGGCGCCAGGGAACACCAGCACCTTGCCGGCAAAGCTCTGGCCCCGCAATTCATGCCGCGTCTCGACGACGGTGCCGGTGCGCGGGTCGATGCCGCCCCAGCCCGAAATGCGGTCGCGCGTGACCAGGGCCTCACCTTCGGCCACGCCACCCACCACCTTGCGCCCACGGATCACCAGCGCGCGTTCGATCACGATGGTGCTGCCGCTCATGCCCGGCCCCCGTTCCAGCGGCCGGTGCAGGCCGCGTCGATGCATTCGGCCGTGCTGCCGAACCAGGCCTGCACGCCGAGGATGGCGGGCAGGTAGTGCGCCTGCTTGGCCGAGTCGAGCGCCACGGTCTTCGTGCCCCTGGGCACGGCGCGGCTCATGGCCGAGCAGCTGTCGGTCATGAGGATGCCGCCCGCGTCCTCGATGGTCTTCGTGTAGCCATTGCGGTCGGCCAGCGACTTGATGGCGCGCGGCGTGAAGATCCACAGCTCGCAATCGGGGTGCACCTTGCGGCCTTCGATGAGCTGCGCAGCCTCCCAGATCTGCTCGATGGTGTAGTGCGGGCAGCCGAGCATCACGTACTGGATCTCGGCGTCCTTGCCCGTGGCGTTGATCTTCTCGTAGGTGGCGCGGCGCTCGGCGGCGCCGTAGCGCAGCACCTGCATCGGCTTGCGGCCGCCCAGGGCCTGCTCCAGCGTCAGCGCCTCGGGCGTGACGCCGACGATGTGGTACATCTCCACCCCGCCCGAGGACGAAGCCGCCGCACCGAAGTGCTTGAGCCGCGGCAGGTTGGGCACGCGGCCGATGCCGCCCTTGCGGTGCACCACGGGCACGCGCTCCTGCACATGCTCGCCCATGAAGTAGCCGAGCAGGCCCCAGTCCTGCACCGACTCCACCTCGATGTCGAGCTCCACCACATGCGTGGCATGGCGGTTTTCGTCCAGGTGGTAGCCCCAGTAGGGGATGCGGCCCGTGAGCATGGCGGCGCCGGTGCTCTCGCGGCCTTCGGTGTTGGTGCGCGCGCCCAGTACCGAGTTGCAGTACACCACGGCCGACGACTCCATCCACGCGCAGTGCTCGCCGCGCGTCGGGATGTTGCCCACCTGGTAGGGCGTGCAGGTGTTCATGATCTGCGCGCCCAGGCAGGCCGCGTGGCGCTCGCTCTCGTGGTAGAAGTTCACGACCGCCTCGCTCACGCCCATGCGCTCGGGCTGGCCGGGGTCGAAGCCCAGCTGCAGGTGGCTGGTGAAGACCTTGAACTTGGGGATCTGCACGGTCTCCTGGCTGTCCAGGCTGAATTCGGAGAACACCGCGTCCATGCCGCCGCCCTTGGCGAGCGCGAAATCGCGCTGGAAGGGCGTGGTCGAGGTGATGCTGGCGCAGACGTTGCGCGTCTCCACCAGGCGCTCGGCGCCCAGGGCCTCGCCATAGCGCACCAGCAGGTCCATCGCCTTCTGCAGGGCCGGCCCGTCGCGGCCGTCCAGCATGGCTTGTTCTTCATCGCTCAGGTACATGGCCTGTTGTCTCCGTTTTTCTGTTCGTGGGGAAGGGGCCCCGCCGGGCCGCTAGCCCGGTGAGGGTGACGGCACATGGCCGCCGATGTCGCGCGCTATGGAGAGCGCGATGTCATGCAGGCGCGGTGCCAGTTCGCTGCGCAGGCGCTCTTCGGTGAAGACGAAGCCCGCCCCGCCGCCGTTGAGCGCCATCACCTCGCCGTCGGGCCCGATCAGGGGCACCGACACCGAATTGATCTCGCGGTGGAATTCGCCGAGCGACAGGCAGTAGCCCAGGCGCCGGGCTTCGCCGATGGCCCGGTTCATGCCGGGGGCAATGCTGTCCCACTCGGGGCCGCGCAGCAGGCGCATGGAATCGACCAATTGGTTGCGCTGCGCCTCGGGCAAGGCCGACAGGTAGGCCCGGCCCAGGGCCGAGTTGGCCAGCGGCGCGCGCGAGCCCACGTCCAGCCGCGCCGAGAGCATCGACGAGCGCGGCCGGCAGGCCTCGATCAGCACCATCTCCATGCCGTCGCGTATCGCCAGGTAGACCGATGCGCCCACCTCCTCTGCCATGGCCTGCATGCTGGGGCGCGCCGCGGCGCGCACGTCCAGGCTGCCCAGGAACACGCGCGACAGCGACACCACGCCCGGCCCGAGCATGAAGCGGTCGGCCGCCTGCGCGGGCTTGAGCATGCCCAGCGAGAGCAGCGTGGCAACGAGCCGGTTGACGGTGGGCCGCGGGATGCCGGTCATGCGCGCGATGTCGGCATGGCCGAGCACCGGGCGGTCCTCGCTGAAGCAGCGCAGCACCGAGATGCCGCGCTCCAGCGCGCTCACGGTGTCGGAGCGGTCACCGCGCGCGTCGGCCGATTCGGCGGAAGAAAAGGAGGCGTCGTTTTTGTCAGTGGACATGGAGGAACCCTTTGCAAGACTCTGCACTGTAGAGGCTGGCGAAAGAGAATCGGTCAGGTGCACGGCAAATCACTCACGCACTGGCTTCGGCCGCCACGGGCACCTGGGCGCCCTGCCCGGCACCGGGGCGCAGGTACACACCCTGCGCCAGCAGCGCGGACTGCAGCGCCCCCACATCGACAAAGCGCGGCTCGATGCCACCCTGCGAGGCCAGGGCCGCCGCCACGCCGGCCGCCTGGCCGGTGATCCAGCACTGCGGGATCTCGCGCATGAAGCCGTGCGAATTGCGGTCGCACGAGATGTGGCGCCCGCAGGCGAGCAGCCCATCGAGCTGCTGCGGCACCAGCGCGCCGTAGGGGATGGAGATGTTCGGGAACTTGGGCGACACCGCAGGCGTCACGCCAATTTCGTCGGGCAGCGCCACGCCATCGGGCCACTGGCTGCGCAGCACCGCCCCCACGCCGGTCAGGCGCCGCGCATGGCGCACGCCGATCTGCGGGGCGCTGAGCATCAGGAAGGCGTCCTCGAAGCCGGGCGCATGGGCGCGGAAGTAGTCGAGGTGCGCGGCCATGGCGCGGTGCGAGCGCACCTCCACAGCGGTGAGGTCGTCCACGTCCAGGGCCGAGTAGCCCGACTGGCGCGGCCCCATGAACAGCGCCACGTCGTTGCGCCAGGAGACGAAGGGCCGCTCGAACAGGCCGAGCTGCGCGCGCCCCCGCGCCATGAAGCCCGAGAACGCCTCGGGCTGGCCGGCCTTGAAGTCGATCCAGCGGTTCATGTCCACGCCGCCGAACAGCCAGGAGGTGTTCATACAGTGGTGCACATCGGCCTCTTCGATGTCGTTCACGAAGGCCGCGCCCGCACGGGCGAACAGGTCGCCGTCGCCCGTGGCGTCCACCACCACGTCGGCCATGATGGCCATGCGGCCTTCCTTGCTCTCGAACACCACGCCCTTGACGGCGCCGTCCTGCACGATGGGGATGGCGGCCCACGAGTGGTAGATGAGCTTGACCTTGCGCTCCAGCACGATCTCCTGGCTCAGCAGCTTCAGGCGCTCGGGGTCCACGGTGGGCGACCAGGTGACCACGCCATGGTAGGCGGCCGTGCGCTGCGACCAGTGCGCGGCCTTGTCCGCATCCTGCGAGCCCCAGTCCTCGCGCAGCGGGCCGGCAATGGCGTCGGCCGGCAGGCGGTCGAACAGCTCCTCGGCGAAGCCGCGGATCACGAGCTGGCCTTCCCAGTCGGTCATGCGGTCGATCCAGATCACCAGGCCACCGGTGGACAGGCCGCCCAGGTGGTTGTAGCGCTCGAGCAGCGCCACATCGGCACCAGCGCGTGCGGCCGCCGCCGCTGCGGCGGTACCCGAAGGGCCGCCGCCGACCACCAGCACGCCGCAGCGGTGGTAGACCGGGATGTTCTTGCCGGGCTCGGCCCAGCTGCCGTGGTCAGGGCGCTTGGTGCGGCTGTCGCGGTCGAAGATGTCAGAGCTCAGGATGCGCTCGTCGGTGCGGACGACTGTTTTCATGGAATAGCTGCCTTGGTGGTCTATTTCGTTGAATTATGATTTCATCTTCCATTTTGTCAAAACAAAAAGGCCGAAATTCAGGGTATTCCCGGACATATATGGACTTTTTGTGATTTCAAAGATCAAAATATAAACAACAACCAAGGAGACATCGATGAAGCAACTTCACGGCACCCGCCGTGCCTTCGGCCTGGCCGTCGGCGCCGCGGCCCTTCTGGGCATCGCGCCGCAGGCCATGGCACAGGACTTTCCGGCACGCGGCAAGCCGATCCGCATCGTCGTGGGCTTCACGGCCGGGGGCGGCACCGATGCGCAGGCGCGCATCGTGGCGCAGAAGCTCGGTGAGGTGCTGGGCACCAGCGTGATCGTGGACAACCGGCCCGGCGCCAGCACCATGCTGGCCGCCAGCGAGGTGGCGCGCGCACCTGCCGATGGCTACACCCTGATGTATGCGCCCTCGTCCACGATGGCGCAGAATCCCCACACCTTCGCCCAGGTGCCCTACGACCCGTTCAAGGACTTCACGGCCATCTCGATGGGTGGGCGCGGGCCGCTGGTGCTGTCGCTGAGCACCAGCGTGCCGGTGAACAACGTGAAGGAACTGGTTGCCTACGTGAAGGCCAACCCCGGCAAGGTCAGCTATGCATCGTTTGGCGCGGGCACCTCGTCGCACATCTATGGAGAGGCTTTCGTGAAGAAAACCGGCATTGACGCGGTGCACATCCCCTACAAGGGCGGCTCCGATGCGGCCAAGGACCTGATCGGCGGGCGCGTGCAGTACATGTTCGACTCGGCCTCGTCGGCCATCATCACGGCCGGCACTGGCAAGGTAAAGATCCTGGCCGTGGCGGCCAATGCGCGCATCCCGGCGCTGCCCGAGGTGCCGACCTTCGCCGAACAAGGCTATGCGGGCCTGGACCTGCCCAGCTGGCTGGGCTTCTACGGGCCGGCGCGCATGCCGCAGCCCGTAGTCGACAGGCTCAATGCCGCGCTGGCCCAGGTACTGGCCATGCCGCAGGTGCGCGACTTCTACCGCAACGGCGGTTACGAGGCCGGCAGCACCACGCCACAGGAGTTCGCCAGCATCACCCGCAGCACCTACGAGCAATGGGGCGCGATGGTGCAACAAGTGGGGTTGACCAAGCAATGAGCACCCTGCCCCACGACCTTGCCCGCCGCCGCCTGGCCACCGCGCTGGCGCTCGGTGCACTCGGTGCGGCCCTGCCGCCACTGGGCGCCCTGGCCGCCGAGCCCTTTCCTGCCAAAGGCCGCACCATCCGCATCGTGCTGGGCCTGGCGGCGGGCGGCGCCTCGGATGCGCAGGCGCGCTTTGTCGCCACCAAACTCGGCGAGGTGCTGCAGACCCCGGTGATCGTGGAAAACCGCCCCGGCGCGAGCTTCATCCTCGCGACCGAGGAGGTAATACGCGCCGCGCCCGACGGCTACACCATGATGTATGCGCCCTCTTCCGTGGTCGCGCAGAACCCGCAGACCCTGGCCAATGTGCGCTACGACCCGTTCAAGGACCTGACGCCGATCTCGCTGGGCGCACGCGGGCCGCTGGTGCTGACCGTGCACACGAGCGTGCCCGCGCGCTCGGTGCGCGAGCTGGTGGACTACATCCGGGCCAACCCGGGCAAGATCGGCTATGCCTCCTTCGGCACCGGCACCTCATCGCACATCTACGGCGAGGCCTTTGTGCGCCAGGCCGGGCTGGATGCGGTGCACGTGCCCTACAAGGGCGGCGCCGACGCGGCCAAGGATTTTCTTGCGGGCCGCGTGCAGTTCTACTTCGATGCGGCGCCCAACGCCATCCAGAACACTGCCACCGGCAAGGTGCGCATGCTGGCCGTGGCCGCTCCCCAACGCAGCCCCCTGCTGCCCGATGTGCCCACCATGGGCGAGCAGGGAGTGAGCGGCATCGACATGGCGAGCTGGCTCGGCTTCTACGGGCCGGCCCACATGCCGGCACCGGTGCTCGACAAACTCAACGCGGCACTGGCCCAGGTGCTGGCCATGCCGGCCACGCGCGACTTTTTCCGCCAGGGTGCCTACGAGGCCGAATCCTCGAGCCCCGCCGCACTCGCCGCGCTCACCCGCGCGACCTACGACCAATGGGGCGCAACGATCCGCAAGCTCGGGCTCACGAAGCAGTAGCAAAGCGAAGAACCTGCCCTGGTCTTTCACACCATGGCTGCGTTGCAAATCCTCGCGATGGCACCGGCTATCGCTGCGGTTTGCGCCTTGCCATGGCGCGAAATCCATCGGTTCCAGTTCTGCCACCCATTTGCGGGACAGCACACTGGCAGTGAATCACACGCGCAGTTGCAAGCCCCGCAGGGAGTGAGAGAGCGAGACCGCCCCTGTCACTCCTTCGGAAAGACGCTGAATCCAGCGCTCAGCATTTTGCAGCAGCATTTCTATCGCTTGCAGAAGGACCGACGCAGTGGCCTCCGCCCACGGTACAGGCAGATGCAGCACGGCCTGGCCCTGACCATCCAGCGCAGCCCATCCGCCCCCGAAGCCCGCCCCCATATGGTTGCCTTGCATCAGCAGCTGAAGCTCCGATGGGCCGTCGGCGCGCCGACCGCGCAGCACGCACGATAGCAGCCAGCGTCCCTGCGCCGAGGAGGGATGGATCTCCACCACCTGATTGCCGTCGAACAGCAACCGACAGCAGCCATGGGCGTCGGGCCGCAGTCCAGGGATGCCGATTGACTCCCCCAGCGCAGAAATCACAGCGGCTACAGCATCTTCGGACATGGCAAAAGTATAAGGCGAAGCGCCGAAAGGACGGCCATTCGATGCGCTCAAACTGCGCTTCCACGCTTTGCCAGTGCTCCGTGAAGGAGGTCGAGGTGGTCACCTCGTCCCGACCGGACGCCGCCATCTTCGGACGCCGGTCGCTGAGGGGCGACAGGCCATGGAACTTTCACCCTGCTGCCGTTACTTACGCGAAAAGCGCGGGGTCCCCGATGGGGCCTGCCCTGCGCCACGATACCCCCAACCGAACTGGAGTGCCCATGAGCCTGAGCTACGAAGACGTCTTGAAGGAATTCGCGCACCATGTGGGGCTGGACAGCGAAGCGCTGCTGCGCACCGAGGAGGTGCTCATCGACGGTTTCCCTATCGGCCTGCAGCTCGAAGGCAGCCCGGTCAGCGGCGACGTGCTGTTCTTCACCACCCTGGGCACGCCCACATCCGAGCACCTGGACCGCATCGCGCGCACCCTGCTGCAAGCCAACAACTTCTGGGTCGGCACCGGCGGCTGCACCATCGGCCTGCAGCAGGAAACCAACGCAGTGACGCTGTGCGGCCGCATCGCCATCGACGCGGCCCTGACCGGCGAGAGCCTGGCCGCCCTGCTCAGCGGCTTCGTCGACACCGCGGCGTTCTGGAAGGCCTTCGTCGAAGGCACGCCGGCCGATGGCGGCACCACACCGCTGATGCCCCCGCACATGGGGCTTCGCGCCTGATCCGCCCGAGGAGCACGCCATGAGCAGTCCCATCGGTCACGCACTTCCCCCGCCGAACCTCGGCGGGATCGGCCCCCTGGGTCTCCAGGGGCATGTACAAGCCCCCCAAGGCCAGGGCCAGGCGCCGCAGGGCGTCGGCCCGGCACGCATGGGCGCGGGCGCTCTGGCCGGCCGCCAGATCCAGGTCGGCGACGGCCAGCCCCGTGAGCAGTCCGTGGGCCTGGCCGACAAGGCCAAGGGCTTTTTCAAGACCGCCGGCAAGGTGCTGGCTGGCATCGTCCTGGCCCCCATCGCCCTGCCGGTGGGCCTGGCGGCGCTGGCCCTGGTGGGCACGACGCGCCTGCTGCTGCAGGTACCGCGCCTGATCAACGAAAAGCTGCTGGAGCCCGCCGCCGACAGGCGCTTCGAAAACGCCAACCCGCAGCTCATGCAGATGCGCCAGCCCCTGCCGGGCGGCATTCTGAGCAATCCAGGCGTGATGGAGAAGCTCACGGCGCATGCCCAGTCGCAGGGCACGCCCATGAGCGCGCAACAGATACAGGACATGGTCGCCACCGGCGAGCGCCTGGCCGAGGCGCTGCGCGACAGCCCGGCCGGCGGTTCGCCCGTGACGGTGCAGGTCGGCGGCCAACCGGTGCAGGTGGACAGCAGCGTGCACACCACACGGGCCCTGAGCTGGTACATGATGGCCGCCGCCGCGCAGCAGGACGTGCAGCGCGAGCAGAGCCAGGACCATGCCACCATCGGCAGCCAGAAGGTCACCGACATGTCGTCCTCGGGCTCCTTCGTCATGAAAGACCCGGGCAACAAGATCTACGGCTTCCTGGCGGCGGCCCCGACGGCGGATTCGCGCATGTCCACCCACTTCGGCGAGCGCGTGGACCACAATGAAAAGCACAAGATCGCCGGCCTGATCCCCAGCGGCAAGCCCAGCCAACGCGGCATCGAGGACTTCCGCAACATGCTTCCCGGCCAGGGCGGCACCATCCTGTTCGACAAGCTCGCCGCCAAGGATGGCACGCAGGACCTGTTCGTCAAGTTCGAGTCGGTGGGCTGCCCGCCCTACTTCCGCACCGAACCGCACCAGGGCGTGGGCCAGGGCATCGCGCGCTTCTTCTCGGCGCTGGACCGCAATATCGGCCATGCCACCAATTTCCTGGGCAGCATGTTCCAGGGCAAGTCGGACGAGATGCGCCGCCAGGAGCACATCTACAAAGGCACGCTCAAGAACGACGTGGCCAGGCCTTTTGCCCAACTGGTGGACAACGCCATTGCCGCCGGCACCATCGACGCTTCGGCCAAGGCCGTGGGCCAGTCGGTGCACAAGTTCGGCCTGCCCTTCATCGAAGAAGCCCTCAACCGCATCCAGGATGCAGCGACCGAGAAAAACGACGCGGGCACCCTGCGCGAGGTGATGGCCGTGCGCCAGCAGATCGCCGAGGCCACGGCCAAGCTGGGCGGTCAGTCGGACAAGTTCGGCATCGAACGGCGCGGCGCCGAGGTGCACATCTCCATCGACCCGCGTGACAACCAGCCCCAGGACCTGCCCGGCTCGCTCACGGGCGCGGCCGCCCAGGCCTTCAACCAGGACGTTTTGACCCCGCCCTCGGGCCACGGCCTGGTCACCGCCACACAGGACGGCATCTGCGAGCAGGCCGGCAAGGACTGGCCGCGCGCCACGGTGACCATCGGCGGCCAGACGGTCCACCAGGGCGACGCTGCCCAGTCGGCCGCCCTGCTGCACACCCTCACCGGTGGCGACGACCGCATGAAGATGCTGGTGAGCCAGTACGCCAACCAGCAGACGATGGCACCGCTGGTGGCCAGCATGATGCGCGGCGACCTGGGCATACAGGCACCCGACGGCTCTCCCGGTATGCCCGAAGGCCAGGGCGTATCAGGCTACCGGATGGAGGCCGACCCTGCCGGAGGCATCCGGCTCACCCTCGACTATTCGCGCCCCAATGTCGATAGCGTGAGCCCGCTCGACGGCTCTCCCTCCGTGCCGGTCGACCCGGCGCAAAGCCACGCGACCTTCTCCTTCAGCCTGCGCATCGCACCCGACTACAGCGTCAGCGTGGCCGATCCGCTGCGCTTCAACGTGCAGCTGCGCAGCTGAGGCCCACAGCGCAGGCAGCGCCGCAGCCTCCGGGCTGCGGCGACTGGCAACAAAAAGCCGCGCAATGCGCGGCTTCTTTTTTTTTGCGGCGGCGGTACAGCCCGGGCTCAGGCAGCCTTCTGGATCACACCTTTCATGGCGTCGGCCACTTCCTTGACCACGGTGCTCTGGATCTGCGTGAACATGGTCCACTGCTGGATCTGCTGTTGCAGCCTGAGCAGATCCGTGGTCGTTGCCGAGTCGTCCATGCCGGTGATGGTGGTCTGCAGCTCGGCTTCGCGGGTCTGGGAGACCTTGCCCAGGGTGCTGTTGAGGGTGTTGAAGTTGATACCGGCCATAGTGAACTCCTGAAGGATGGGGTGGGGTGAACAACGCGGGGTAAAACGCGGAAAAAGGCTTTCTACAGACGGCGCACTGGCATTGTGAGCGTTTCACGTGCCGCCTGACAAGCGTCCTGCAATGCCCTGAGCACCGCATAGTCGGCCGGCGGCAGGCCGGCGGCGGCGGCGCCGCGCAGCCGGGCCTCCATGGCATCCAGGGCGGCGAGTGCCTGTTCGCGCGCCTGCGCGGCATGCTCGCCCTGCAAGGCGTGCTCGAGATCACTCAGCGGCCCGGGCGACGCCTGCAGGGACCGGTCGACCCCGGGGACCAGAAGTTTCATGCTGCCACCGCCGTTCATCTCAGCACCACCAGGCGGCGCGGCCCCTCGAAAACGAGGCGGTCGGGCTCGATCTCGGCCAGGCGCCAGCCAGCACGCTGGCCACCGGGCTGCAGCTTGCTGCCATCGGCAAGCACCACGTAGGGGGCTGGACCGCCGACCACGCCACGGATGCGAAAAGGCAGCGGTGCCACGCTGGCGTGCACCAGTGGCGCGCCGGCCGCATTGGCGGCCGCCTGCGCGGTCTCGCGCACGAGCAAGGTGAACGCAATGCCCGACAGCGGTGTGCCCTCGCGTGCCAGCAGCGACTCCAGCGCGGGGCGTCGCCCAGGCGCAATGTCCAGCGCCAGCGCCATCTGCTGCGATGTGGCGTCCCAGCGGGCAGCGGCCGCCCCGAATCCTGCCAGGCGCAGCCAGTCCTGTATGGCCGGGCCCTGCTGCTCGGCCACGCGCAGCGCGTCGACCATCTCGATGCCCGCCGGCAGGCGCTCGCGCAACTGCGCCAGCACGCGGTCGCGCTCCACAGTCGTGAGCACCGGACCCAAGACCTTGACCCGGCCAGCGCCCAGCAGTTCAAAGCGCAACGATGCGCCCGTGGTGCTTCCCACTGCCATCAGGTCATCGAGCAGGTCGGACGCAGTGCGCACGGCCAGTGCTGGCGTGGGCCGGATACCGGCCAGGCCTTCGGCCAGCCGGTCGAACTGCTCGATGCCTGCCACCCATCCACTCACGCGCGCCCGGCCATCGGGCAGCACGTCGGTCTGCAGGCGCAAGGCCGGATCCACCACCGCGATGGCGCGCTGAATGTCGCGCAGCATCTGTTGCTGGCGCGCCGCATCCACAGAGGCAGCGCCTGCCGCAAGCGCTGCGGCGGACGGCGCCGCGGGTCCAGGGCCGCGCCCGGTGAGCAGGGAAGTGAACACGCCCAGCAGCAGCACGCACAGGGCGGCGCCCACCACCCAGGCGGGGTGCCAGTTGCGCGCCCGCGCCACCACCGGCGTCTGCACCAGGACCGCAGGCGCTGCTGCGTCCACGGTTGAGGGTGTGGGCGGCTCCCCTGGAGCGGGCGCCGGGGCCGCAGCGCCCTGCACCGAGGCGTCCGGCAACGGCGCCGGCCCATCGGCCATCGCCACGGGAGCCGGTACGGGGGCCATGGCCACGGCCTCATCCGAAGGCACCGCCTGCCAGGAGGCATGGGGCGCACTCACGGTGATGGCCACACCGCCCAGCCGTGCGACACCGCCCCAGGCGGTGGGCGGCACCCAGGCGTCATCCGCAGCATCGGGGCCGGTGGCGTCGTTGGCCGCGCCGGCCTGCCGCGGCTGGGCCAGCACCTTCCAATGGCCTGCGGCGGCCAGCAACCAGGCCTGCGCGCCGGGCGGCAGGGCCATGTCGCTCACGATCAGGTCGCAATCGTCACCCGCGCCGATGCGCAGGGCCGCAGCCAGCGGCACGCGGGCGCCGGCATGGCAGCCACTGAGCACGCGCAGCTCGGTGTCCTGGCCCAGGTCGTCGGGCTGCGCGCTCATTGCGAGGCTCCTGCGCGCAGCACACGCAAAGAACCGCAGCGCGGCCCATACAATGGAAAGAGCCGAAGTCCCAGGACTTCTTTCCTCCATCCCCGCCCCAAAGGATTGCGCCCATGAACCTCGAACAGGAGCGCCGCGACGATATCTTGATCCTGCGCCCGCGCGGCCGCCTCGACAGCAGCAGCTCGCCCGAACTCGAGCGCCTGATCACCGAGCAGCTCGAAGCGGGCACGCAGCGCGTGGTGTTCGACCTCTCCGCACTGGACTACATCAGTTCCGCCGGCCTGCGCGTGGTGCTGCTTGCGGGCAAGAAGCTGCGCGCCAGCAAGGGCAAGCTGGTGCTGGTCGGCCTGCGCGACATGGTGCGCGAGGTGTTCGACATGAGCGGCTTCCTGACCCTGTTTGCCGTCACCGATACGCTGGACGAAGGCTTGGCCAAGGTCTGAGCGGCCACGGCCCCGCTTGCCACCGGGGCCCAGGGTGGCCCGGGTGGTCCGGGCTGTGAAAAAAGCGTGGTGCATCACAGGTCGATACGCGCCAGCGGCTGGATGTTGATCTCCTGCGTGAGCTCCTGGTAGCTCAGCACAGGCAATTCGTACAGATCCTGCTCGATCATCTTGCGCAGGTAGCGGCGGATGTCCATGGACGTGAGCAGCACCGGCCTCTGCGCGCTCGCCCCGAGGTCGCCCACGGTCTTCTTGATGTTGTCCACCAGGCGCTTGCTCACCGTCGGATCGAGCGCCAGGTAGCTGCCCGCCGAGGTCTGGCGGATGGCGCCGCGCACCGTGTCCTCGATGTTGGGTGCAAGCAGGTAGGCCGGCAAGATGTTCTGCCCGCTCGAATACTTGTAGCTGATGTGGCGCTTGAGGGTGGAGCGCACGTACTCGGTCAGCAGCACCGAATCCTTCTCCTTCTGGCCCCATTCGATCAGTGACTCCAGGATGGCGCGCAGATTGCGCACCGAGATGTCCTCGGACACCAGGCGCTGCAGGATCTCGGCGATCTTCTGGATCGGCAGCACCCGCGTCGACTCCTTGACCAGGTCGGGGAAACGCCCTTCCATGGCGCTGAGCAGGAAGCGCGTCTCCTGGATGCCGATGAAATCGGCCGAGTACTTCTTGAGCACGAAGGCCAGGTGGTAGGTCAGCACCTGGCTCGGGTCCATGAACGGAATGCCCGCGCGGCCCAGCGTATCGCGCAGTTCGGCCGACACCCACAGCGTGGGAATGTGCGGCAGGAACTTGCGGTCGCTCTCGTAGGCGATCTGCAGCGCATCCAGGTTGGCCGTGCTTTCGCGCACCAGCAGCCAGCCCGGCCGCAGCCGCCCCTGCGACACCGGCACCTCGGACAGCAGGATGTTGTAGCTCTCGGGCGGCAGGGCGTCGTTGAAGCGCAGCTGGATGCCGGGGAACGGCACGCCCAGGTCGAAATACAGGGCCCGGCGGATCTTGAGCAATTCCTCGTTGAGCACATCGGCGTCGAAAGCCTGTTGCAGCCCCGCGGCCACGTCCATGAGCAGGGGCACGGTGGGCGCGAATTCCTCGCTGCCATCGGTGGCCTTCTTCTTGGGCTTCTCGCCCGCGGGCTGCATGGCCGGCACCTCGGTGACTTCGCCGGTCTTCTCGTCGACCACACGGCGCGTGCCGCGCATGATGACGATGCCCACGGTGCCGATGACAACCGCGAGGATCAGGAACACCGGCAGCGGCATGCCGGGAATCAGGCCCATGCCCAGGGCCACGGCGGCGGCGATCAGCAGCGCGCGCGGCTGGGCCAGCACCTGCTGGCCGATGTCCTTGCCGACGTTGGACGGGCCGTCACCCGACTGCACGCGCGTGACGATCATGCCCGCGCAGATGGCGATGAACAGCGCCGGGATCTGGGCGATCAGGCCGTCACCGATGGTCAGCACCGAATAGGTCTTCGCCGCCTCGCCGGCCGTCATGCCGCGCTGCATCACACCGATGACGATGCCACCCAGCAGGTTCACGGCCACGATGATCAGGCCGGCAATGGCATCGCCCTTGACGAACTTCATGGCGCCGTCCATGGCGCCGTAGAGCTGGCTTTCCTTCTCGACGATGGTGCGCCGGCGCTTGGCCTCCTCCATATCGATGGTGCCGGCGCGCATGTCGCCATCGATCGACATCTGCTTGCCCGGCATGGCATCGAGCGAAAAGCGCGCCGCCACTTCGGCCACGCGCTCCGCGCCCTTGGTGATGACGACGAACTGCACGATGGTCAGGATCAGGAACACCACCAGGCCGACCACGAGGTTGCCGCCCACGACGAAGTTGCCGAAGGTGAAGATGATGTGCCCGGCATCGCCCTGCAGCAGGATCAGGCGCGTGGTGGCGATGGAGATGCCCAGCCGGAACAGCGTGGTGACCAGCAGCACCGAGGGAAAGGACGAGAACGCCAGCGGCGAGGGCAGGTACATGGCCACCATCAGCAAGATGGCCGAGACGGTCATGTTGATGCCGATCAGCGTGTCCACCAGCCAGGTGGGCAGCGGCAGGATCATCATGAAGATGACGGCCACCAGGAAGAAGGCCAGCACCAGGTCGTTGCGGCTGGTGGCGACCTGGACAATGCGCTGCAGGCGGTTGGCGGTGGCGGTCTGCGACATGGAGTGGGGTTGTTCTTATGCGGAATGGCGGGTCGCAGGGGAGACGGCGCCTGGGGCCATAGCGGCCTCGGCGCCGCGCAGGGAGATGAAGGCACGCATGGCACCGGCTGCCTCGTCGGCACGGCCCAGGGCCTGCAGCGCCTGGGCACGCACGAGGTGGAAGGCGCCGTCCATGGCACCCAGCAGGGCCAGCCGGTCGAGTGTATCGAGTGCGCGGGCTGGCTTGGCCGCGCGCACCTGGGCCAGCGCCAGGGTCAGCAGGGCGCGTGGGTGGTCGGGCGCCAGCACGTCACGGGCAGCCAGCAACACGGCCGCCTTGTCGGGCCGGTTGTTCTGCAGATAGACGTAGGCCAGCAGGTCCATCAGCTCGATGTCGGCGCCCAGGGCGGGCGCGGCGGCGGTTGTCAGGTCAGCCATCCGCCCTCAACCCTGGTACAGGGCGCTGCGGTACATCTGCAGCAGGTCGCGCAGGCCGCACTCCTCCTTGAGCAGGCGCACGGCGCGGTTGAGCACGCGCGCGCCATCGCCTGCACTGTTGTCCCCACCGGCTAGCTGCGCCTGCTCGGCGGCATCGGTCAGGCGCGCCAGCGCATCGTCCAGTGCCTGGCGAAAGCGTGCAGGCACCATCAGGTCGCGGTTTTCGAGCTGGGGGCGGATCGCCGACTCCAGCGCATCGTCGAGCGTCAGCAGGGACAGCAGGGTTTCCACCTGGGGCCGGGCACCCAGATCGGGCGGCGGGGCCTCCTCGCGCTCGGGCAGGGCCTGCAGCCCTTCCTGGCGGGCGTAGGTGATGCTGTCGATGCCCCGGTCGAAGGCCAGGTGGCCGAGAGAGACGTTGGACATGGTGTTTCCTTGCAACTAAGGGGGCAGCGCGCCGGACCGCACCGCGCCTGTGCAGTGGGTAACCGTGGTGCGCCGGAAGTTCCATGCCGCGGGCACGCCGGGGGGCAAATTCATGGTTCGAGCGTCGCCAGCCACTGGCGCAGAAAGTCCGCCGCCTGGCGGATGCGCCGCGCACCCGCCTCCTGCACGGGAAACCGCGTGGCCAGTACCAGCCAGTCGCCCGAGGTGGTGCTGCGAAGGCCGACCTGCACGGCCTGCGACGCCTCGGGCACCTTGGCCGCCTGGCGCATGGCGCGCAGCACCAGAGCGGCGATATCGTAGCGCACCGGCTCGGCGTAATGCACGACGACTGTGTCCTCGTGCTGCGCCACGCCGAGCAGGGCGCCCGTGTCGGGAAAACGCAACTGCAGCTCACCCTGGGGGCCCGGTGCCAGTTCGGGAATGCCGATGTCGTGGCCCAGTTCGGCCAATGCCTGCCGCAGATCGGCCATATCAATAATCCTCCCGGTCGATGGCGGCGTCCAGTGCATCTTGCACCGCCTGGAATACGGTCTGACGCTGGTCCGCGTCGATGAACACCTTGGGCGGCATGTCGCGCAGCAGCAGCTTCACGCCGGTCAGGAACTGGATCTGCGCTTCGACCCCGCCCGCACCGAACTTTTCGGCCAGGGCCGTGAAACGCGTGCCCGCGACCCACTTTTCGGCACTCACGCCCACCAGGTCCTGCATCAGGCCGGAGGCTGAGCCCATGGCAACACCATGCTTGGCGGCCAGCCCCTCCAGCAGCGCCCGGCTGTCGTCCAGCACGGTGGCCGCCACGCTCAGGTGGTACAGGTCCTGCACCAGGCTTTGCAGGCGCGAGGCGTCGCCCGAGGGCCGGGCCGCCGCCAGGTCGTTGCCCAGCGCCTTGATCAGGCGCGCCAGGCCCGCGGCGAAATCGCCGTCGCCAAAGCGCTCGAGCGCCAGCCGCAGGGTGCCGGACAGGCTGTTGTTGCCCAGCACCACGTCGCGGTAGGTGGCCTGGAACTGGCTGACCTCGGCGTGCCCCTGTGCACCCTCGGCCGCCGTGCCGATGGTATTGATGTCGGCCCGGATGCGCGGGCCGTGCTCCATCTCCAGGTCGTCCAGCGCTTCGCGCAGGGCGTCCAGGATCTCGGGCTCCGCCCCCTCGCGCTCGCCCTGCTGCAGCGCATATTGCAGCGCCATGAACTGCTGCGTCGGCTCGCCGAAGGCCTTCTTGGCCTGGGCGGCCGGGTCGCCTTGGCCGGACAGCATGCGCTTTGCAAGCTGCACCAGTTCCTCCGGCCCCCCCTGGGACTGCGAGGCGTCCATGTAGGCCATGATGGCCTCGGGGCTCATCATCTCCATGGCGCGCGTGGCTTCCTTCCGGCGCTCGGACGAGTGCTTGGACTCGGCCTTCTCCGAGTGGTGCAGGCTGATTTCCTCGGCCGCGTCGGTCAGCACCGAATTGGCATCGTCCACCTGCACCTGCTGGCCGCCAAACTGGCCCACGGCGCTTTGCCCGCCCTGCGCTCCACCCTGGTGCAGGGCGGTGTCGAAGGAGGGCGTGGCGGGGTTGAAAGCATCTATTCGGGACATGGCTGGATCCGGTGCGGCACGCAAGTATCTCTGGGTAACGCCACGGACGACTTGGTTCCCTGGGCTGGACACCAAAAAATTTGCGATGCCCGTGGAACCGGCCCGACAGGCCTGTTACTTACCCGGTGTCGCGGCCGACAACCGCCAGCTTCCCCTCCCAAAACCCCAAAGGAGTGCTCACATGCCAGGACAAGAAGATCAAAACAACATCGTGGCCCGCGCCCAGGCGCTGATCGACGAAGTGCAAGGCCAGCTCGCCGCCGGCGACGAGTTCTACCGCAGCCAGGGCCTCAACCCAGAGAAGGTGCGTTCGGTGCTGCGATCCCAGGGCCAGGCCACCTTCGACACGGAAGCCGAAGCCCGCAAGGCCTTCGATGCCGACATGGCCGCCGTGGAGCAGGAAGTCCGCGAAGAGCAGGCGCGCCAGTCGTTCAACGGCGCCCCCACCGGTGGCGTGAAGCGCCCTCGCACCATGATCTGAACCCAACAAGCTATCGTTTTCACCTAGGAGCACAACATGTCATCCATCAGCGGCATCGGCGGCGTCACCCCAATGAACATCCAGGGCATGGACCTGGAAACGGCCATGATGGCCGTGCAAAGCAACCGCGCCAACCTGCTGGAAACCCAGCTCAAGGACCAGATCGCCTCGGTCCAGGCCAAGAACGACCAGATCTCCAAGCTGAACCAGGCGCTCGGCCTGATGAACGCCATCGCGGCCAAGATGCCGTCGGACGCCAAGGCCGGCGACAAGATCACCAACGCCATCAGCGCCAACGACTACGCAGCCGAGAAGCAGCTCAATAGTGCACTGGACGCTGCAGGCATCCGCCCGTTCCCCATGACCGGCAACAACGGCAGCGGCGGCCGCACCGAGGCCTGGAACAACAACAGCAACAAGAACAGCACGGCAGACGTCACGAACGCCAACGGCTCGGTCACGAAGTCGTCCTGGTACCCCGGCGGCATCAATGGCAGCACGACCAAGGGCGAGCTGGACGGCGCCATCCAGCAGATGAAGTCGCAGATCGACAGCATGAGCAATTCGCAGCAGATGGACATGCTGCGCCTGCAGAGCCTCTCCAACAAGCGCAACGAGGCCTTCGACCTGATGACCAACTTCATCAAGAAGATGCAGGAAAACCGCAGCTCCATCATCGGCAACATGCGTTGATCGACATACAACCACCTGCACAGAGGAGTCTCCCATGTCAGTCAACCTCAACAATGTCCAAGGTGCCACGCCCATCAATATCCAGGGCATGGACCTCGAAAGCGCGATGATGGCCGTCCAGAGCAACCGCGCCAACCTGTTGGAAGCGCAGTTGAAGGACCAGATTTCCTCGGTGCAGGCCAAGAACGACCAGATCGCCAAGCTCAACCAGCTCCTGGGCACGCTCAACAAGGCGGCGGCCAGCATGCCCACCGATGCGAAGGCCGGCGATGCGGTCAACCTGTCCTCGGCCAACGCCGCCGACATCAAGGCGGCCGCGCAGAGCGCCGGCATCACCCTGCCTGCCGACATGCAGGGCCTCGACAAATCCTGGAACGTGAAGCTGGTGGACGGCTCCGTCATCAAGGTCGACGAAGCCGGCAAGAAGGAAGCCGACGACTACAAGAGCAAGAACTGGGCGTTCCGCTCCAGCGACTACAGCGGCAAGAAGGGCATCGTCTCCATCACCGAGAACCCGTCCACGGTGAACAAGGGCCAGCTCGATGGCTACATCCAGCAGGTCAAGTCGCAGATCGACAGCATGAGCAATTCGCAGCAGATGGACATGCTGCGCCTGCAAAGCCTCTCCAACAAGCGCAACGAGGCCTTCGACCTGATGACCAACTTCATCAAGAAGATGCAGGACGCCCGCAGCTCCATCCTCGGCAACATGCGCTGAAGACCGAGCCGAAGCGCCCGCCCCCTATATCGAGAGAGAGCACACCATGACCACCAAGACGCTTCCCACGTCGATTCCCGAGAACCTGCCCGAGCAGATCGCAGAGCTGCTGGCCCACGGCGGGACGCTCGGCTCCGTCTACAACTACGACGACACCGACTACGAAGTCCTGTACGCCCTGGGCCACAGCCTGTACGGCCAGGCCCGCTACCAGGACGCCATGCGCACCTTCGGGTTCCTCGTGACCCACAACCACATGGAAAAGCGGTTCATGAATGCATTCGCGGCCAGCCTGCAGATGCTCAAGAGCTACAAGGAAGCCATCAAGTACTACTCGATGGCCTCGCTGATGGACATGGGTGACCCCCTGCCCACCTACCACACGGCCGAATGCATGATCGCCCTGGGCTACACCACCGAGGCCAAGGAAGCGCTGCACTACGTGCTCCTGCAGAGCGACGAGCCCGAGCGCGCCGAACTCAAGTCCCGCGCCCAGACCATGCTGGATCTGCTCGGCGCCCCAGGCAAGACCGCTACGCACTGAAGGGGGTTTCCATGACCGACATCACCAGAATCCAAGGCGCCCCGACCTATACCCCTTCCCAGGGAGGCGACCTGAGCACCGCGATGACCGATCGGCTGCAGCAGGCCAACCTCGATACCACGCAGGCGCTGAAGGAGCTCACCAAACTGGCCAGCGTGCTGCAGACGAGCCAGCCCGGCAGCACCAGCGGTGGCAACAGCATCACCAACGCCAACGGCGCGCCGCAGATCGACGGCGTCACCATGAACTTCTCGGCCGAGGACATGGCCGCCGCTCTGCTGGTGCTGCAAGGCAAGACCCAGGAAGCCCAGCTGTCCACGGCCAAGGAAGGCATCACGACCAACAAGAAGAAGATGGAGGAGAAAAACAAGCAGGCGATGGACAAGATCAACGACTGGATCAAGAAGTGCGAGGACGCCGCATCCAAGCAGAAGGCCGGCGGCATCCTCGGATGGTTCCAGAAGATCTTCACCGCCGTTGCCGCCGTGTTCGCCGTGGTCGCCGCCGCCGTGGCGACAGCCGCCACGGGTGGCGCCGCAGCTCCCCTGCTCGCCCTGGCGGTGCTTGGCCTGGCCACGTCGATCGTGAGCATTGCCAGCGAGATCGACAAGGCCAATGGCGGCAAGGGCTTTGACGATGTGGCCGGCTGGATGGACCCCGCCTCGCTGATCGGCAAGGGCTTCGGCGAATTGGCCAAGGCCTTCGGCGCCGACGAGCAGCAGGCCGCCATCGTCTCGGCCACGTTCGCGGTGGTCGCCACCATCGCCCTCGTGGCGGCATCCGTCGCGCTCACCGGCGGTGCCTCGGCCATGAGCGACATGCAGAAGCTTGTTCTCACGGCCAGCCGCATCGGCCAGGCCGTGGCCGGCATCGCTGGCGGCGTCACCCAGGCCGCCAAGGGTGGCGTGGACATCGCCGTCGCCTACGACGAAAAGCAGGCCTCCCTGATCCAGGCCGACAAGAAAGGCATCGACGCCGTTCTCGCCAAGATGCAAAAGCAGATGGAAGAAGACCGCGAAGAGATCAAGAAGGTGATGGACCAGATGATGGAAGGCATGAACATCGTGAGCCAGATGATCAACTCGGCCGGCGAGAGCCGTGCCCAGATCTCGGCCAATCTGTCCGGCCGCACGCAGACCATTTGACGCGCAGCCGGCGCACAAGGAGCATCCCATGAGCATTGACGGAATCAACCGCGGCGGCGCCGCCAACTTCTACGGCGTCGGCGACGCCGGCCAGGCCGGCGGCCCGATCGGCGCCCAAGGTGCAGGCACCAACCAGCAGACCGACCTCACCGCGCTGCTGAACGCATCCAAGCTGCTGGGCGACAATCGCAGCAACCCTGCCGACGGCCTCAAGCAGCCCGATGGCGGCTCCATCACCGGCGCGATGTCGGTGCTGGGCAGCCTGGGGGACAACCAGGTGAGCGCCGATATCTACGCCTTCATGGCGCTGTTCCAGCAGATGGCCCAGCAGATGCGCGACACGGCCCGCACCCAGCGCACCACCGAAATGCAGGCCCAGATCACCTCGCTGCAGAACGCCGCCGAACAAATGAAGACAGCGGCCGCAGAACGCTTCTCGGCGGCCATTGCG
Organism: Acidovorax sp. FW305-C-20-28; assembly: GCF_058783375.1. Classification (NCBI taxonomy): domain Bacteria; kingdom Pseudomonadati; phylum Pseudomonadota; class Betaproteobacteria; order Burkholderiales; family Comamonadaceae; genus Acidovorax; species Acidovorax sp. FW305-C-20-28. The sequence continues at coordinate 92,236 of NZ_JBYSYM010000006.1, forward strand.
CAAGGCGCCATGCAGATTGCAGGCGGTCTCATGCAGGCAGGCATGTCGGCCGCCTCGGTCAACAACACCGTGAAAGGTGCGCAGATGCAGAACCAGGCAGATGGCATGAGCCCCAAGGCGGTACAGCTGACGGGGATCAAGGTCGACGCGGCCAAGCTCACTGCCACGGGCCAGGCCCAGATGAACTACGGCCAGGCCATGAGCGGCATCAGCGCAGGCATGGGCGGCATGATCGGCGCCAGCTTCACCCTGGCGGCCGACAAGGCCGACGCGGCAAAGATGCAGCTGGAAACCCAGGCCAAGGTCCAGGAAACTGCGGTACAGCATGCCAACGACATGATGCAGCAGATGATGGACGTGATCCGCGACGTGCGCGACAAGCTGCAATCGATCCAGCAGTCCGCCATCGAGACCAACCGCGGCATCTCCCGCAATATCTGACCAACGAACGAGGGAACCCGCCGCCATGTCGAACCCCATCCACGACAGCAGCACCGTCCAGTCGATCCTCGACCTCAAGGACGCACTCGAATCGCTGCCATCCAGCTCGCGCCTGTCCAACAGCGACACCGAGGCGATCTACGCCCTGGCCCACCAGTTGGTGGTGCAGGGCCGCTACGAAACGGCTTACCGTTACTTCTCGCTGCTCACGCTGTACAAGCCCACCCACGTCACCTACCTGCAGGGCCTGGCCCTGTGCTACCGCATGCTGGAGCGCTACGACGAGGCACTGAACGTCTACTCGTTCCTCGCCACCATCGACACCGCCAACGTCGACCACACCATCGCCATCGTCGAATGCCTGCTGCTCAAACGCGAGTTCGACGAAGCCCGGCAGAACGTCGAGCTGGTGCTGCAGTACTGCAAGGAAAACGCCACCACCAACACCAAGGCCGGCGAACGCGCCCAGGTACTGATGGACCTGCTGCGCGGCCCGGCCCAAGGAGCCGTCCCTGCTGGAGCCTGACGACATCCGTCTGCTGACCCAGATCGGCTTTCTTGCCGCGGGCCAGGCCGACGTGCCACGCGCCGAACGCATCTTCGGCGCGCTTGCGCACGTGCGGCCTGACCGCGCTTTCGCACATGTGGGGCCGGCCATGGCCCTGCTCAATGCCGGGCGCGCGGCCGAGGCCGCGCAGCAGCTCCAGCGCGCCCTGCCGCAGCTCGCCCCCGGCGAGGATGCCGACACCGCGTCGGCGCTGTGCGCGCTGGCGCTTCAGCTGGAGGGCCGCACCAGCGAAAGCACCAGATTGCTGCGCGAGTTGCTGCACAATGCCCCGCCAGACGCCGACAATGACGGACTGCGGTTGGCACGCCGCATGCTGGGCGAACCCCAGGCTCCCGCCAGCCACGCACCTCTCTCGCCCTGACGCCAAGGACACCTGCCATGGACCCCATCACTGGCCCCCTCGCCGCACTTTCCTCTGCCACGCCGGTACTGGGCGCTGCCCCTGCCCCCATGGCGGCGCCCGACAGCCTTGCGGCAGCGCGCTTTTCCGCCATCCTGGGCCACCAGCCCACACCGGTGGCGGAAGCGGTGCAGGCGGCGCTGGCACCGGCCGCGGCGGGCAGCGGCGTTGCCGCCACCACGCCGGGCTCCATGGGCGAGCGCATCCTGGCGGGCATGAACAATGTCTCCAGCGACTTCCAGTCGGCCTGGAAGTCCGTGTCCACGGTGCTCGACGCCAGCGACAAGAACATGAACATGCAGGACCTGCTCAAGCTGCAGTTGCAGCTCGTGCAGGTGTCGGTGCAATACGACCTCGTGGGCAAGGCCGTGAGCCGCTCCACCCAGAACCTCGACCAACTGCTGCGCCTGCAATGAACGCTCCCGCCCTGCCTTCCTTCCCGGTTGCCCGGCGCCTTTGGCAGAGCCTGGTGGTGGTGCTGTGCGCGCTGCTGCTGGCCGCCTGCGGCGCGCGTGTCGACCTTCTCGGTGCCGTGCCCGAGGACGAGGCCAACGATGTGCTCGCAGCCCTCCTCAAGGCCGACATTCCGGCGCAGAAAACACCCGGCAAGGACGGCCAGGTGGGTGTGCAGGTCGACTCGGGCCAGGTGGGCCGCGCTCTCGAAATACTGCGCGAGAACGGCCTGCCGCGCGAGCGCTTCGCCGGCATGGGCCAGGTGTTCAAGAAGGAAGGCCTGATCTCCTCGCCCCTGGAAGAGCGCGCCCGCTACATCTATGCGCTGTCGCAGGAGCTGTCCAACACCTTGTCCAAGATCGACGGCGTGCTTGCCGCGCGCGTGCACGTGGTGCTGCCCGAGCGCGGCACCGCAGGCGAAGCCGGCGTGCCCTCCACCGCGGCGGTGTTCATCAAGCACCAGGACGGCTACAACCTCGACATCATCCAGCCGCAGATCCGCCGCCTGGTGACCAACAGCATTCCCGGCCTCACGGCCGACCGGGTGTCGGTCATCTTCGTCGGTGCCCAGCCGCGCGCCACCCCGGCCGCAGCCGCCGCCGCACAGACCGCCAGCGTCTGGGGCTTCGACGTGTCGCGCAGCGCGGTCGGCGGTCTTTCGGCCCTGCTGTGGAGCCTGGTCGCACTGCTCGTGCTGGCCTTGGCAGGGCTGGGCTACGTGGTCTGGCGCTACCTGCTGCCCGCGCGCGGCAACAAGCCGCTGGGCGCGGTGGCCACCACCGCCCGCCCGGTGTGACGGACTGAGCTGCCCCACCCTGATGGCCGCCCTGCCCACGCCTTCCTCACCCGCCACGGCTGCATTGTTCGTGCGGCTGCAAGCGTTCAATCTGCTGCCCAGCCACACGCTGCACCCGCTTCGCACCGCTGCGTGGTTTCCGGAGGCGGCCACGCTCGGCCCGCTGGCCGATCACCCGGCGGCGCAGCGCAGCCTGCACAAGCGCTGGTCGCAGCACCTGCTGGACCAGTTGGGCGATGATGCACGCCCCGTGGCCGACCTCATGCACCCCGCACTGCCGCTGGCGCTGGCGGCGCCCGCGCTGCTGCAGCGCCTGGTGCGCGATGCCGGCGTGCTGCTGTTGGGCCGGCAACTACGCCAGGCCATCGTGCGCGAGCAGGTGCTGGCAGCGCGCGAAGGCCTGGGGAGCGAGGCATTGCACTGGGCCCGCACCGAAGCAGCCGGCCTGCACCCTGGCCTCGACGACGCCAGCCCCTGGCTGAAGGGCCACGGCGCTGCCGACTACGCCCAGGCGGCCGACCACTTGGGCGCCGGCCTGCTGGCCCAGGCCTGGCACGATGCACCGGCGCCGCTGCGCCGCCGTGCCGACTGGAAACTCTCTCCCGACGCCGACGCGACGCCCGTGCGCGCGGCCAGCAGGCTCGATGCCGCGCATGCGCGCAGCCTGTGCCTGCAACTCCTGGCCCGACTGGACCCGCCATGGCTTTCCTCGTTCCCCGCAACCCGTTGACCCCCGCCCGCACATTGCACGCACGCATCGCGCCGGGCGTGCGCGTCGTCAAGGCGGCCGAAATGGCCGCCTGGGCGGATGCCGAGGGCCTGCTCGCCGCAGCCCTGGCGCAGGCCGACGCCATCGTCGCCGGGGCCCAGGCCGCGTTCGAGGAGGAACGCCAGCGTGGCTTTGCCGAAGGCATGGCCGAAGCGCAGCTGGAGCAGGCTGAGAAGATGATCGAGACCGTGAGCCGCACGGTGGACTATTTCGCCAAGGTCGAGACCGACATGGTCGCCCTGGTGATGAACGCGGTGCGCAAGATCATCGACGGCTACGACGACGAAGAGCGCGTGCTGCTGGTCGTGAAGAATGCGCTGGCCGTGGTGCGCAACCAAAAGCAGATGACGCTGCGTCTGCCGCCCGCCCGCGTGGACGGCGTGCGCGCGCGCGTCACCGAGCTGCTGGCGGCCTACCCCGGGGTCGGTTACCTGGACATCGTGCCCGACGCGCGCCTGCAAGGCGAGTCCTGCATCCTGGACAGCGAGATCGGCCTGGTCGAGGCCAGTATCGAAGGCCAGATCGCCGCTCTGCAGGGCGCCTTCCAGAAAGTGCTGGGCAGCCGCATATGAACGCCGCCATCGCCAAGGCACAGCCCCAGGGCAGCACCCGCTCGGTGCGCCAGTTCGACTACATCGCCGAAATGATGCAGCTGGCGCTGGACGACACGCCGGTGCTGCAGATCAAGGGCCGCGTCACGCAGGTGATCGGCACCATCATCAAGGCCGTGGTCCCCACGGTGAAGGTGGGCGAGGTCTGCGTGCTGCGCAACCCCGGCGAAGACTTCGAGATGAAGGCCGAGGTGGTGGGCTTTGCGCGCGACGCGGCCCTGCTCACCCCCATCGGCGACATGTACGGCATCTCGTCGGCCACCGAGGTGATTCCCACCGGCCGCGCGCACATGGTGCCCGTGGGCTTCGGCCTGCTGGGCCGCGTGCTCGACGGCCTGGGGCGCCCCCTCGACGAGGCCGAGCGCGGCCCGCTGGAGGCGAGCAAGTTCTACCCCGTGTTCGCCGAGGCGCCCGACCCGCTCAAGCGCCGCATCATCCAGGAGCCGCTGGAGCTGGGCGTGCGCGCGCTCGACTCGGTGCTGACCTGCGGCGAAGGCCAGCGCATGGGCATCTTCGCAGCGGCCGGCGGCGGCAAATCCACCCTCATGGGCATGCTGGTCAAGGGCGCGGACGTGGACGTGACCGTGGTCGCGCTGATCGGCGAGCGTGGCCGCGAGGTGCGCGAATTCCTTGAGCATGAACTGGGCGAGGAAGGCCGGCGCAAGAGCGTGATCGTCTGCGCGACCAGCGACAAATCGTCGATGGAGCGCGCCAAGGCCGCCTACGTGGCCACGGCCATCGCCGAGTACTTCCGCGACCAGGGCAAGAAGGTGCTGTTCCTCATGGATTCGGTCACCCGTTTCGCGCGTGCGCAGCGCGAGATCGGCCTGGCCGCGGGCGAGCCGCCCACGCGGCGCGGCTACCCCCCCAGCGTGTTCGCCACCCTGCCCAAGCTCATGGAACGCGTGGGCATGAATGACAAGGGCTCGATCACTGCGCTCTACACCGTGCTGGTCGAGGGCGACGACATGACCGAGCCCATCGCCGACGAGACCCGCTCCATCCTGGATGGCCACATCGTGCTCTCGCGCAAGCTGGGCGCGGCCAACCACTACCCGGCCATCGACGTGCTGGCCTCGGCCTCGCGCGTGATGAACGCCGTCGTCACACCCGAGCACAAGAAGCTGGCCGGCCGCCTGCGCGAGTTGATGGCCAAGTACGAAGAGGTCGAACTGCTGGTGAAGATTGGCGAGTACAAGCGTGGCGGCGACCCGACCACGGACGAGGCCATCGACAAGGTCGAGGCCATTCGCGCCTTTCTGCGCCAGCGCACCGACGAACATTCCAGCATGCCGCAGACGCTGGAAAAACTGGCCGCCCTGGTGGGATCGGGAGTGCGCCAGTGAGCATCTTCCGCGACCTGCTCGCCATCAAGGCCTTCCGCGAAGGCCAGGCCGAAAGTGCCGTGCGCGTACAGCGCCAGGCGCTGGCCGATGCGCAGGCGGCCCGCGAGGCGGCCCAGGCACTGCTCGCGCGCCTGGTGCGGGAAGGTCTGGAAACCGAAACCGCGCTCTACCGCGACCTGTGCTCGCGCATCGTGAGGCTGCGCGAGATCGAGGATGTGCAACTGTCCGTGGCGGGCCTGCGCCAGCGCGAGGCCGCGCAGCAGGACGCCGTGGATGCGGCCCTGCGCGCGCAGGAGGCGCAGAACCAAAAGCTTGACGCGGCCCGCGCCGCGCACAAGGAGGCCTCGCGCCAGAAGTCCAAGTTCGTCGACCTCGCACGCAACTACGCCGACGCGCAACTGCGCGAAGTGGAACGCAAGGAAGACCTGGAGATGGAAGAGGCTGCCAACGTCAGGCGCGACCGCGAAGACTGGGAAGCCCACGACCCGGAGGCCATCGCATGAGCATGACACAGGAGCAGCTCCGGTGACCGACCGCCCCATCCACCTCGATCTGGGCATGCCCGCGTCGACACCCTTCGACGTCCATGCCGGCAAGGGGGAGCAGCCCCCCACCGATACCCGCGGCCAGCAGCAGATGGACGACGACGCCCAGGCGCTGCGCGCCCTGCTCGATGCCGGCCGCCAGGCCCCGCCCGCCGCACCGGCCTCGCCGGCCACCGTGGCGCAGCGGCCCTTCGACCTGTTCGGCGGCCCTCTCGCCCAGCCTGCGGCACCATCCCCAGCCACGGCACCGGCCACCGCGCAGGACCTGCCGGGCGGCATCGACGACACCCTGGCGAGCATGGCAAAGCGCCTGCTGGTCAGCGATGGCAGCAGTGGTCGCCGCGCCGTGCAGATCCAGCTGGCCGACGACAACCTGCCTGGAGTGGTGCTCGACGTGTTCGAGGAAGAAGGCCTGCTCGTGACCTGCTTCACCTGTTCGCACGAAGGCGCGCGCGAGCGCCTGGCGCGCAATGCACAGTGGCTGGCCGACGGCCTGGCCGGGCGCCTGGGGCGGCCGGTCTGCGTGCGCGTGCTCGCCGACGACCCCGAAGACCCCTGCCCCGTGGAGGCGCGCGCCGGCGCCTGAGCGCCCCTGCCGCCCCGCCCCACCCCACCGCCCGCCCTCTGCACCGCAACGATGTCCGCCCAGCCCGCATACGCCAAGCCCCTGCAGCCGCAGCGCCTCTCGCGCAATGAAGCGCAGGCGCGCACAACCATCGCGCAGCGTGCCGCCGGCCTGCCGCTGCGCCTGGGCACCGCCGCCTGGCAGGCACGCCTGGTCCCTGCCACCACCCCGGCCGCCGTGCCGGCACCCAGCACCACCCTGCGCTTCGAATGGGCCGGCGCCCAGTTCACCCTGCGCCTGCCGGCACTGGCCATCGAGCAGACGCTCGCCGCCAGCCTGGGCAGCGCCGCCCTGCCGGCCGTGCCCGATGGCGTGGCGCAGGCCCTTCTGGAAGCCGCCCTTGCCGACCTGCTCGCCACCCTGCAAACCCTGGGCCGCGGCGCGCCGCAGCTGGTGGACTGGACCGCTGACGAGGCACCCGCCACGGCACTGCCGCCCCATGCCTTCGATCTGGTGCTGCGCGCAGACGCCGGCCCCGAAGCCATCGCCGCGACCCTGCATGCCGACGGCCTGGGCCTGCTGCTGCTGGCGGGCCTGGTGGCGCGGCGCCCCCCCGCCCCCGGCCTGGAGCAGGACCAGGTGCCGATCACGCTGCGCGCCGAGTTCGGCTTTTGCCGCCTCACGCTGGACGAGGTGTCGGGCCTGGCCCCGGGCGATGTGGTCCTGATGGACACCTGCTTCCTGGGCGGCCAGGGCACGCTCTGGCTGAACGCCGGGGCCCGGGCCGGCCTGCACGTGGCGTATGCGCAAGCCCAGGCCCCGACGGCCGGCAACGCAGCGACCCCGCCCTCCTTCACCGTTCTGCACCCATGGACCGATACCATGCCCGCTGTTTCTTCCGCTGACGAAGCGCCCGCCAACGGCGCTGCCGCCGCTGCGCTCGACGCCCTGCCCGTGCGCCTGTCCTTCGACCTGGGCGAGGTGTCCCTGACCCTGGCGCAACTGCGCGCACTGCAACCCGGCCAGACGCTGGACCTGGGCCACCCGCTTGCCGGCGCCGTGCGCATCCGGGCCAACGGCGCCCTGGTGGGCGAGGGTGACCTGGTCGAGATCGATGGCCAGCTGGGCGTGTCCATCCGCCACCTGTTTGGCGACGGCGCAGCGCGATGACGAGTTTCGATCCGATCACGCTGGCGATACTGCTGGCGCTGATGGCGCTGATGCCCACCCTGATCGTGGTCTGCACCTGCTTTCTCAAGATCGTGGTGGTGATGTCGCTGCTGCGCAATGCCCTCGGGGTGCAGCAGATGCCGCCCAACCTGGCGCTGTACGGCATGGCGCTCATCCTGTCGGTCTACGTGATGGCGCCCGTGGGCGTGAACATGTTCGACCGGCTCACCGCCCAGCCCGACACCCTCAAGAGCGTGCCCGCGCTGATCGGCGGGGTGCGCGAAGGCGCCGAGCCGCTGCGCGAGTTCATGACCAGGAACAGCCGGCCCGAGCAACGCGACTTCTTCGTGCGCACGGCCAAGCGCATGTGGGGCCCCAAGCTGTCAGCGGACGTCACCGAGCGCGACTTCATCGTGCTGATGCCGGCCTTCGTGGTGTCGGAGCTGACAGCGGCCTTCCAGATCGGTTTCCTGCTCTACCTGCCCTTCGTGGTGATCGACCTGATCGTCTCCAACATCCTGCTGGCCATGGGCATGATGATGGTGTCGCCGGTGACCATCTCGCTGCCGCTCAAGCTCTTCCTGTTCGTGATGGTGGACGGATGGTCGCGCCTGATCCAGGGCCTGGTCCTGACCTACGCCTGACATACGGAGCCCGCCATGCAGACCGTCGACGTCGTCTCCTTCTTCACCCAGGCCCTGTACCTGGTGCTCTGGCTGTCGCTGCCGCCCATCATCGTGGGCTCCATCGTCGGCACGCTGTTCTCGCTGTTCCAGGCGCTCACCCAGATCCAGGAGCAGACGCTGTCGTTCGGCGTCAAGCTGATCTCCGTCTCCATTACCCTCTTGCTCACGGCGCGCTGGGTGGGGGGCGAGCTGTTCAATTTCACGTTGCAGATCTTCGACGTGATGCCCTTGCTCGGAAAATAACGCGGCCCGCCCTGCCTGCGCTGGAACCCCATGGACCTGCCGGTTACTTACGATCAAGCCAAGTCGTTCGTCGCGACGCTGGCTTTGACGCAGCCGCGCATCCTGGCCATGTTCCTCGTCCTGCCGCTTTTCAACACCCAGCTCGTACCCGGCCTGGTGCGCTTTGCCATTGCCGGGTCGCTGGGCCTGGTGATGGTGCCAGCACTGCAGCCGCAGATCACGGCCGCCGACTGGGGCACGGCACAGGTGCTGGGCACCATCGTCAAGGAGGCCTTCATCGGCTTCGTCATCGGCTACCTGGCAGCCATCCCATTCTGGATCTTCGAGGCCGTGGGCTTTCTCGTGGACAACCAGCGCGGCGCCAGCATCGCCTCCACCCTGAACCCGCTCACCGGCAACGACTCGTCGCCCCTGGGCCTGATGTTCAACCAGGCCTTCATCGTCTTCTTTCTGCTCACGGGCGGCTTTTCGCTGCTGCTGAGCACGCTGTACGACAGCTTCGCGCTGTGGAGCATCACGCAGTGGATGCCGGTGCTGCAGCCCGAGTCGGTGCCGGTGATGCTGTCCCAGCTCGACCGCCTGGTGCGATTGGCCGTGCTCTTCGCCGCGCCGGTGCTGGTAGCCATGTTCCTGGCAGAAATCGGCCTGGCCCTGGTCAGCCGCTTTGCACCGCAGTTGCAGGTGTTCTTCATGGCCATGCCCATCAAGAGTGCGCTGGCCATGCTGGTGCTGATGCTGTACGCCGCCTCGCTGTTCGACTACGGTGCCGATCAGGTGGACGCCGTGGGCCGCATCCTGACCCTGCTGCGCGAGCAGTGGGGCCCATTCGGCAACCGCTAGCGCAAAGGAGCACGCATGAGCGAAAAAACCGAACAACCCACCGGCAAGCGCCTGCGCGATTCGCGCCAGAAAGGCGACGTCGCCTACAGCAAGGACTTCACGCAGACGCTCCTCATCCTGGCCATCTTCGGCTACCTGCTGGCCAGTGCCGGGCGCATCGTCGAAGGCCTGGGGCAGATGATCCTGCTGCCCGCCACCTTGCTGCACATGGGCTTCAACGACGCGGCCAACGCCCTGATCGACGCCGTGCTGCGTGAAATGGCACTGGTGGTGCTGCCCTTCATCGGTATCGTGCTGGCGGCCGGCATCTTCGGCGACACCATGCAGGTGGGCATCCTGTTCGCGTTCGAGAAGCTCAAGCCCTCGGCCAAGAAGCTCAACGTGCTGGACAACCTCAAGAACGTCTTCTCCAAGAAGAACCTGATGGAGTTCCTCAAGTCGGTGCTCAAGATCGGCTTTCTTTCGGCGCTGCTGTGGATCCTCATCGCCGACGCCCTGCCCATCATGACCAGCATCCCGCAAGCCGGCATGGCGGGCCTGGGCCATGTGGTGGGCGAGCTCATGAAGACCATGCTGATCAATGTCGGCCTGGCCTACGGTGCCATATCCCTGGCCGACTTCGCCTGGCAACGCTACCAGTACCGCAAGGGGCTGATGATGAGCAAGGACGAGGTCAAGCAGGAATACAAGGAGATGGAGGGCGACCCCCACATCAAGCACCAGCGCAAGCACCTGCACCAGGAAATGATGCAGCACGGCGCCGTGGAGCATTCGCGCAAGGCGACCGTGGTCGTCACCAACCCCACCCACCTGGCCGTGGCCCTGCGCTACGACGCCGATGAAACCCCGCTGCCCGTGGTGTTGGCCATGGGCGAAGGCGCTCTGGCCGAACGCATGATGCAGGCCGCGCGCGAAGCCGGCGTGCCGGTGATGCAGAACATTCCGCTGGCGCGCGCGCTCACCGAGCACGCGCAGGCCGGCCAGTACATTCCCTCCGAACTCGTCGAACCCGTGGCCGAGGTGCTGCGGCTGCTGCAACAGATGGAAGGCCCTACGCCATGATGACCTCCGCCCCGGCCGATCCCGCCTCCGCCCGCCTGCTCCAGGCCTATGCCGCCCAGTTCGGTGCTGGCGATACAGCCCCGGGCAGCAGCAGCGCACCGGTCACGCTCACGGTGGACGGGCAGTACCGCATCCGCCTGCAGGCCTTGCCGCAGGGCGGCATTGCCGTGCGCTCACGCCTGCGCAGCCTGCCCGAGCCAGGGCCCGCACGCGACGACCTGCTGCTGGGCGTGGCCCGCCTGGCCTGCGGCACGATGAAAGAACACGCCGCCGCCTGCGCTGTGGACGAGCGCGACCGCGCCATCTGGCTGCAGCAGGCCGCCTCCGCCAATTCCACCCAGGACATCGACGATGCCGTGGGAAGTTTCGTGAACTGCCTGGCCTTCTGGAGCAAGGCCATCGCCAACGTCTGACGCCGCAGCCCCATGCACCGCACCATCCCCACCCGCCCGCTCTTGTCCCGCCTGGCCACCACACTGGCCTGCGCCCTGGCCCTGGCCACCGTGCCCGGCGCCCACGCCGGCCCGGTGCCATGGACCGACGCCCCCTACAGCTACTACGCCGACAACGCCCCCATCGCCAATGTGCTGCGCGACTTTGCGGCCAGCTTCAGCTTGTCGCTCGAGCTCTCGCCCCTGGTCGAGGGCAAGGTCAGCGGGCGCTTCAATGCGCAGAGCCCCACCGAATTCATGGACCGCATGGCCAGCGTCTATGGGCTGACCTGGTTCACCCATGCGGGCACACTGTTCGTCGCGCGCACCACAGAGATGAGCACGCGCAGCATCACCTCGGGCGGCAGCAGCATTGCTGCGGTGCGCCAGGCGCTGACCAGCCTGGGCGTGCTCGATGCACGCTTTGGCTGGGGCGAACTACCCGAGCAGGGCGTTGCCCTGGTGTCGGGTCCGCCGGCCTACGTGGCCTTGGTCGAACGCACCATGGCCACACTGCCGCTCACCGCAGGCGGGCAGCAGGTGGCGGTGTTTCGCCTCAAGCACGCCTCCGTGGACGACCGCACCATCCTCTACCGCGACCGGCAGATCACCACGCCGGGCCTGGCCCAGGTGCTGCGCAACCTGATCACCGGCGGCACCGGTTCGTCCGGCGTGAACAACGCGTTGATCTCGTCCATCGCCGCGCCGCTGGTCGAGGGCATGCCCTCGGCGGCCAACACGGCGGGCCTGTCGTTCGACGCCGCCAGCTCCGGCCAGGCTGCGGCGCTGGCGGCATCGCCCAATGGCACGGCCTCGGCCACCGGGGCCCGCACGCAGCCGTCCAGCACCGCGGGCGCAGGCGCACGGGGTGCGGCCGGCAACACGGGCAGCAGCGTGAACAACCCGCGGCGCCTGGCGCCCTCCATCCAGGCCGACTCGCGCCTGAACGCCCTGATCGTGCAGGACACGCCCGAGCGCATTCCGCTGTACAAGGCGCTGATCGATCAGTTGGACGTGCCCACACCGCTGATCGAGATCGAGGCGATGATCATCGACGTCAACTCCACCAAGCTCGATGAGCTGGGCATCTCCTGGACCGGCCGCAGGGGCGGCACCGTGGGTGGCTTTGGCAACATGGCACCCACGGGCGACGGCAACGATCTGGTGCTCGGCGCGCTGCAGCGCGGCGCCTCTATCGACCCAAGCAGCCTGGTGGTGAGCTCGGGCAACTTCCTGGTCAACCGCATCCGTGCGCTCGAAGGCACGGGTGACGCATCCATCCAGTCGCGCCCATCCATCCTGACCATCGACAACATCGGCGCCTTGCTCGACCTGTCCGAGACCTTCTACATCCGCAGCGTCGGCGAGCGCGTGGCCACCGTCACTCCCATCACGGCAGGCACCACGCTGCGAGTGACGCCTCACTTCGTGCAGCGCGCCGAAGGCCCGGTGATCCAGCTCGATGTAGATATCGAAGACGGCCAGATCCAGGAGACCCGGGTCGACGCCATTCCCACGGTGCGGCGCAGCGTGGTGAGCACCCAGGCTATCGTTGGGGAAGGCCAGACCCTGCTGATCGGAGGCTACAAGAGCACCCAGCAGACCAATGACAGCAACCGCGTGCCCATCGTGGGCCAGGTGCCGCTGCTGGGGCTGCTGTTCTCGCACAAGACCAACAACTATCAGACGCGCGAGCGCCTGTTCATGATCAAGCCGCGCCTGGTGTCTCTGCCCGCATCCACCGCCAATGCGGTCGAGGCCCTGCGCCCGAGCCCCCAGTAAGCGCAGGGCGGGATCGACGGGGCGCGGCAGCGCCGCGGAGTACCAGTCGTTCATCGCGCAGCGCCACCCGCGGCGCATGAAACTGGCGCGCCTTAGAACCTGTTTACGATCTCCCAGGGATCGCGCAGCGGCCTTGGCGGGTGGTATGCAAGGCGCGGTGCGCAGTTGATAGCCCGGCACAACCAAGCGCCGCAACGCCGCAGACCGCCCGCCAAGGCCACTGCCTGAAGGGTTGGAGCGAAATCGGGCCGATGAACTCGGAATGTTTGACGCCCCGGTTGCTTGCATGGGCACGAGCCCATGCGGCGCATCCGAAGCATCCACTCATCCCGATTGCGCTCCAACGCGATCCCCTGCGAGATCGTAAACAGGTTCTGAGGCCAGCGCCCCCGCGCAAGGGCCGCCCCGCCGCGAAGGCGGCGTATCCAGCGCTTGCGCTGGGGGCGTCCCCTTCCCAGATGGCGAAGCAATATGAGAGAGGGGCTGAGGGCCGCGGCTCCAAGCCTGCCTGCGCAGGCTTGGACGTGCCCGAAGAGCCGCCGCCTCCGGCGGTGGCACCGAGGCGCGAAGCGCCTCAGGGGGTGCTTCACTTCAGAAATCCAGGACCACGCCGCGCGCCTGCAGCTTGGTTCGCAGCGCTGTGCGGGCGCGCGACAGCCGGCTGCGGACCGTGCCCACGGGTACGGTGAGCATGGCGGCTGCGTCTTCATAGGACAGCTCGTCCACCCCCACCATGAGCAGGATTTCCCGCATGGCCTGGGGCAATTCGGCCAGCGCGGACTGAAGGTGGTTCATGTGCTGCGTCTGCTCCAGCCTCTGTGCGGGGGTGGGCGATTCGGTGGCCATCTCGGCCAGTTCGTCGTCAGAGCCGAAGTCGTAGCGGCGGTGCGGCGCGCGAGACAGGTGGTTGCGCACCAGGTTCATCGCAATGCCGTACAGCCAGGTGGACAGTTCCGACTGGCCCTTGAAACTCTGGTAGGAGCGCACGGCCTCGAGGAAGGCTTGCTGTGCCAGATCCTCCGCGTCGGTGGAATGGCCGATGTTCTTGATGATGAACCGGTGCAGACGCACGCCATGGGCTTGCACCAGAGTCCGGAACAGTGCATCGCGCTCGGCCGAGTCTTCTTCCCCCAGTGGCACGCACTCTTCGAGCGACAAGGCGGTGGCGTTTGCCAGGGCGTCGGCATCCGCGATCGAAGCATCACAAAGAGGAAGGGGAAAAGTCACGGATATCTGGCTGCGTGGTGCATGCGTGCGCCTTCCAGCGCACAATTACAGCAGATTTTTACAGACGCTTGCGACGCTGTACAGTCAAAAGTGCGCTACGCGCAATCCCCCAAAAGGGCATCTCAGCCTTGGCGGAGTTCTTCTGCCAGCCACTGGCGAGCCAGTGGCTCGGAAACCGGCGAAAGGCCCTGGGCGGAGGCGGCGTCGAAACGTTGCTGCATGCGCGCGTCGATAGCGGCGCGCTGCTGGGGATCGAAGGCGGCCGGGTCCAGCCCCGCCAAGCGGCAGACCTCGGTGAATGCCGCCGAACCGCTGGCGGCTGAGACGTTGAGCCGGGTGAGGAAATCAACGCCACTCATCGCCGTTTGGCTGGTTTGCGCCATGTCGATGGCCTGCAGCACCGTACGGGCAGACAGGGGGCGCCCTGGGGCAGGCTGCAGGCCCAGCTCGCGTGCCACCGCAGCCTGTATGCCGCGGGAGAAGGATTGGCCGAGCGCTCCGACGAAGGTGGAGGTGGTATCGGACTGCGGCTCAACCCAGGCCACCGATCGCTGGGATGGCGTGGTTCCGGTCGCACGAACCTGCCACTGCGAGCCGTCTTGGCTCACGTGGACCCAGTTACCCTGCTCGGCTGCCGACTGGAATGCATCCAGCGAGGGCAGCTCGGCGGAACCGGCAGCACCAGGGAGAGGGAAGGAGTTCGAAATCGTCACGACGCGAGCGTTGGCAACCTGTTATTTCGCCAGTTTAGTAACGCTTGCCCGAGTTCGGTTCCAACTGGATTGTCAAACTTCTGCAATGTCGAATTGCACCTCGAAACGGCAAGACCTGGAGACGCCTGAGTCTCTCAGGAAGGCCTCCTCTCTTGGCCGCCAAGCCGAATCAAAGACCACCATTGAGAGTGGCTCACACGACTTCGGTAGGGGTTGCCACGATTGGGGGGGATTGCAGGGGGGAGAACGGGGGGCCACTGCCAAACAATTCCGAACTTTGCGGAATTGCAGCGCATCGTGCCTGATGCAGCCCTTCGATTTCAATCGTTTTTCCCCATTGCAGGGAAGATCAGAGAGATTGAAATACGTGTGTTGGTGCCCCGAGCCGGGGTCGAACCGGCACGCCCCTTTTAAGGAAAGCGGCGGATTTTAAGTCCGCAGTGTCTACCAATTTCACCATCGGGGCGCTGGCTGCAGACACTGCAGCACAGCGTGGGCACGCACATGCAGGCCTGTCGTGCCCTGTCGCATCCGGTCACAAGGCGGCGCCACGGGTGCCACCTTGCAACGCCAAGAAAAAAGGGAAGCCTAAGCTTCCCTTTTGAATCTGGAGCGGGAAAAGAGTCTCGAACTCTCGACCTCAACCTTGGCAAGGTTGCGCTCTACCAACTGAGCTATTCCCGCATTTTACTGTGCCGCTTTCGTTACCGTCAGTCTGCATCAGCAAGACTCAAATTATAGCGCCATTTTTCTGGCTTGCAAACTTCGGCGCAAAAAAATTTGCGCACGAGGTGTGTTGCCCCCATCCAGCCCTCTGCGCTTCTCACGGGTTGGGCGTGCTCCGCACGGAAAAAAGCCCGTATGGAGACGGGCTTGAACTCGTGCCGGGCACGAGGGAGGAAGCCGCTGGTGCTGCGGCGCTTCCATGCTACTACGGAACCGGTGTGCAGTGTGCAGGCTCGCTCACGAAGCAACCCCCACGGGTTTGCGCTGCGTCGGCGCGGAAAGAGCGCCCCCCGCCCGCTGCACACAGGCCCTCGTCTACTGTCAGAACTGACAAACACAGGCAAGCCGCGGGCCGTTCCAATTGCCGGTTGTTCTTCTTCTATCTGCAAAGGAATGACCATGCACATCAGCACACAGCCTGTTGCCCTTTTTGCCGCCACGGCGATGGCACTCGCCCTCGCAGGCTGCGGCGGCGGCAGCGATGACGACAACGGCACACCCCCGGTCGGCGACGGCTACACGCTCGGTGGCAGCGTCAGCGGCCTGGCCGCGAACGGCCGCCTGGTGCTGCAGAACAACGGCACCGCCGATCTCGCCGTCAGTGCCAATGGCGGCTTCACCTTCGACCGCCGCATCGCTGCCGGCAGCGCCTACGCGGTGACGGTGAGCAGCCAGCCGGCCGGCCAGACCTGCACCGTGGCCCAGGGCAGCGGCACGGCCAGCGGCAACGTGGGCAACATCGCCGTGCAGTGCGGCAACCTGCCGACCGCGCGCTTCACCGTGGGCGGCAATGTGAGCGGCCTGGCCGCAGGCACCAGCCTCACCCTGCAGAACAACGGTGGCGACGACCTGGCCGTGGGCAGCAACGGGGGCTTCACCTTCCAGACGGCGCTGGCCGGCGGCGCGGCCTATGCCGTCACCATCCGCACCCAGCCCTCCGGCCAGGGCTGCACCGTGCGCAACGGCAGCGGCACCGTGGGCAGCGCGAATGTCGGCGCGGTGGAAGTGGCCTGCGCCACGAGCGTCGCACTGCCCGACGGCGACTGGCAGCAGGACCTGTGCAGCCAGGTGCGGCCAAACCAATGGGG
Organism: Acidovorax sp. FW305-C-20-28; assembly: GCF_058783375.1. NCBI lineage: Bacteria > Pseudomonadati > Pseudomonadota > Betaproteobacteria > Burkholderiales > Comamonadaceae > Acidovorax > Acidovorax sp. FW305-C-20-28. Next base: position 108,698 of record NZ_JBYSYM010000006.1, read on the forward strand.
CCGCAACCTCTGGCGCATCACGCGCGAGAGCGAGACCCGCGTGAACGTGACACTCGGCCTGGTGATGTACAGCGGCGCCAACTGCACGGGCACGGGCTCCGCGGCACCCGGCCCGGCCGGCGGCGGCGGCAGCTTCGTGCTCGCGCGCACTGGCAGCACCGCCACAGCCACCGCCTTCTGGGGCACCTGGACGGTGCCGGCCGCTGTCCCCGTGGTCACACCCGCAGTCTGGGCGCGCAAGGGCGCATCGCTGTGCATCCTGGCCGACAGCACGCCATCGGTGCTGCCGGACGCGGCCATCGTCGAGCGCACGGCCGACCTTTCGATCGCGGGCAAGGGCTGCTACACGCGGCTGTAAGACGCCCATGCCAGCGCGCACCGTCTGGTGGGCGCCTGGACACCCGGGTCGCGGCGGGCAAAGGCAGGGCACACGACCTCCTGCCTGCTGCGGCCTGGCTGCGGTGGGTCGCCTGGGCGCGAAGTTCAGGGCGTGCGGGCAGGCGGCTGCGGAAGGCGGCACAGCCCCCTAAGACGCAGCGCACTTGCGCACGGTTTCCAGCGTTCTCGTGGTGATGGCTTTGCCGAATTTCTTCTCCAACAGAGCGCCGAGCGCAGTGCCCTTCTCATCCGGAACATAGGCCGAAAATACTTCTGTGCGCTCCAGCCTGAAGATGGAGGCTGGCGCCTGCTCTATCGGAAGCGCGATCTCTCCCTCATGAGGTCTGCGAAGAAAGGTGATGACCGGTTTCGCTTTGGGAAAGAGCTTGCAGCCCGCGAACGGATCTCGCGCCACAAGCCGCTGAAGGAATGAAGACGGGCGGACAATGGTTTGAAAAATCCGCCCCAGGTGTTCTTCCATCGCGGCTTCCGCTGCGCTTTCCAGGATGGGAACTATCTGGGGCTGCGCCGAAAAAGCCACGTTGCCGCTGGACAGAAGCGTTTTGACCTCGCAAAAGCCGGCGGCCTCGAAGCAACGCTTGAGCGCTGGCATTTTGCAGTTCATGGGGCTGACACCCCGCAGAAAGGCGACATAGCGTTCCACAATCACTCCGGGTGGTTTGCCAAAAGTCTACTGCCGTCGGAGCGCCCACCGGTGGTGGTGGCTGTCAAAACACAGGGACAGGCATGACCAGCCGACCCTCCAGTGATCCAAAAGCGAAAAAGCCTGCTACCGATTCGATAGCAGGCTTTTCAGTACTGGCTTGGTAAATTCTGGAGGCGCGAACCAGAGTCGAACTGGTCTAACCGGATTTGCAATCCGGGGCATAACCGCTTTGCTATCGCGCCGTGAGCCTTAGATTCTAACCGAATTTGGGGCAGTTCTGAAAAATGCACTTACGCCAGTGCAAAGTCCACGGCCGCCTTGGCGTGCAGTGCGGTGGTATCGAGCAGCGGCAGGGGGCTGTGCACCTGCTGCACCAGCAGCGAGATCTCGGTGCAGCCGAGCACGATGGCCTCGCAGCCTTGGCTCTGCAGCGCCGCGATGGCCTGCTGGTAGAAGGTGCGCGAGGCCTCGCGCACGGTGCCCTGGCACAGCTCTTCGTAGATCACGCGGTGCACCTCGGCGCGCGTGGCGGCGTCCGGGGTGAGGATTTCCAGGCCATGCGCCTGCGCCAGGCGGTCCTTGAGGAAAGGCTGCTCCATGGTGAAGGCCGTGGCCAGCAGGCCCAGCCGGCGCAGGCCGCGCGCACGCGCCGCCTCGCCCACCGGGTCGGCAATGTGCAGAAAGGGCAGCGGCGTGGCTGCGGCAATGGTGCCGGCCAGCTTGTGCATGGTGTTGGTGCACAGCACGATGGCATCGGCCCCGGCGGCATGCAGGCGGCGCGCGCTGTCGGCCAGCAGGGCGCCGGCATCGTCCCAGCGGCCCTCGTGCTGGGCCTGGGCAATGGGGCCGAAGTCCACGCTGTGCAAGAGCAACTGCGCCGAGCGCAAGGGCCCCAGGCGATTGCGCACCGCCTGGTTCATGAGGCGGTAGTACTCGGCGGTGGATTCTGCACTCATGCCGCCGATCAGGCCAATGGTCTTCACATGGATCTCCTGCTGGAAAGCTGCCATGATCCGCAGCGTGCACTCCATCGTCTATCACGGAATTTCAGGTCCCGGCTGTGTCACCGTGGAACTGCTCGCGCGGGCGCCCTACAGCGCACGGGACGATGTGCTGCAGGCCACCTTCGGCATCGCGCTGGAGCGCCAGCTCGGCGTGCACGCCATCGGCGGCGACCGGCGCGAGGACTTCGACACCTGGATGGGCACCATGTCCCTCACCCCGCCGGGCCTGGACGTGTTCTCGGAATCCGCCACCGGGGGTGAGTACCTGGCGATCCGCTGGGACGAAGGGGGAGACCAGGGCGGCCATCGCGCGCTGTCACGGCCCCAGCGGACGGCGCCAGCGGTCTTGCTGCAGCAGGCCCTGGCCTTGCGCCGGCTGCTCGTGGGCCAGGCCCCACCTTCGCAGATCGAGGCACGGGTGCAACAGGTGCTGGCAGGGGTGGATGCCCTGCTGCAAAGGCCCGATCCCACGCGCACCCCTTGGGCCGCGCTGCGGCCGGCCTATGCGCAGGTGCTGGAGCGCATCGACGATGAAATCGGCCACCCCGCGGAAGACCTCAGCCTGGCCGCCCTGAGCGCCCAGGTGGGCGAAGCACCTCTGGCCTTCTTGCGGCACTTCAAGCAGTTGACCGGCATGACGCCGCACGCCTATGTCAACGAACGGCGGCTCCAGCGCGCGCGTCGCGAACTGCAAGCACCGCAGGCCGTGCTGGCCGACGTGGCGGCGCTGGCGGGCTATGCCAGCCAGTCGCACATGGGCACCGCCATGCGGCGCGCACTGCACCTCACGCCGGCAGGCTACCGGGCGCGGGCCCTGGCGGGCCTTGCGCCCATCTGACCCGCCTGACCGGCCTGCTTGCCACACCATGGCTCGGCCTTCCACGCCCTTGCCCACCTGGCAATACCTGCCGGCGCCCCACAGCGCCTTGCTCTCGCACTGGGACTGCCGGCTGGCCGGGTTCAGCGAGGACCTGGGCCAGCCCGTGCAGCGGCTGGAGGTCGCCAGTGCACGCGTGCGGCTGGTGATCGGCTTCGAGGCCCGCTACCGGCTGGCCCCCGCGGGCGCGCCCGGTGCGTCGGACGCGGCACGCAGTTGCCAGGCCTTCCTGATCGGCATGGCCGGCAGTGCGATGACGACGGAGCACCCGGCGATGCAGTCCTGCATCGAAGTGGACCTGCCGCCCTGGTCCGCCTTCAGCCTGCTGCAGGGCGACGGGGCCGCGGTGGGCGCGGGCCTGCTGGACCTGTCCGAGCTCTGGGGGGCACAGATAGGATCGCTGGCCGATGAGCTCAACAGCCTGCCCAGCTGGGAGGCCCGCTTTGCGCGCGTGGAGCACTTCCTGGCCGGGCGCCTGCAGGCACCCCGCCGGCAGGTGGATGCGCGGCTGCAGCAGGCCTGGGCGCAGATGGCGCTGCAACACGGCCAGGTGCCCATGGCAGCCCTGCGCGAACACACCGGCTGGAGCGCACGGCACTTTGCCCAGCGTTTTGCCGCCCACTTCGGCCTGGCCCCCAAGGCCGCGGCCATGCGCCAGCGCTTTGCGCGCGCCCATGCCTTGCTGCTGGCCACACCCACGGCCGGGCTTGCCGATCTGGCGGCCCGGTGCGGCTACAGCGACCAAAGCCATTTCACACGGGAGTTTCGCTACTTTGCCGCCTGCTCCCCCGCGGCCTACGCGCGGGCCAACCTGGGCGATGTGCCGGGCAAGCCGGCGTCGTTGGTGGGCCACTGATGCGGGGACTGCACTGCCGGATCGCCTGGCGCTGGCACATTAAGATCCCCCATGCTGGAAGCCCCGCTGCCTTCTTCCACGCCACGCAAATGCCCCGCAGAGCGCTGTGATGCACGGACCCACGACAACCACCCACCACCACGCGAGGACAGCCCCACCATGCGGCCGCCATCCACCACGACACCGCCTCCCGCCGCCCGCAGGCTCCGCCGTGGGCTGGCCCTTTGCGTGCTGGCCATCGGCCTGGGCAGCAGCATGACAGGCCACGGCGCCAGCGCCGCACCAGAGCGCCCGGCCGCCGGCGGCGACGTGGATGAAACCCGCAGCGTGGTGCAGCGCAGCCGCGCACCGGTGGACTGCCTGTCGGTGGTGCTCGAGGGCGTCACCGTGCTGCTGGACCGCGGCGAACTCAGCCGCCAGGCCAGCGCCAAGCCCACCGCGTGGAAGACCGAGGCCGAGCGCATGGCCCTGATCGAGGGGCGCCGCGCCGCGGCACTGCTGCAGGCCGCCACGCCCGCCAAGGACGGCCCGAGCACCTGCCACCAGGTCATGCAGACGCTGGACGGCGAAGACCAGTTCGTGGTGCTCGCCCACCTGGAGCGCGGCGCCGCCACCGTGCTGCCCGCGGGCAGCCGGCAGCCTGTGCCCGCTGTCGCCATCCGCTACCTGGCCCAGCGCTGCGGCCCCACCTGCGGGCGGGGCCACATCATGGTGTCCGTGCCGGGGCAGCCGCGGCCCTTCCTGGTGGCGGACTGGTGGGCGTCCTGACAGGGACGCGATTTCGCGCTTCTGTGGCACTGGCCTTGGCCGTGCCGGCCCTGGCAGGTGCGCCCTGGTGGCTGGCACACCAGCCGTACACACCCGCCAGTGCCATCGCCGAGGCCCAGGCTTTTGTGCGCGATGTAGAGCAAGGCCGCTTGGCGGCCGCCCACGCGCGCACGGCACGCAACGCGGCCACCGGTACCACGCCGGAAGAGTTCCGAGCCCATGCAGCGCGCCAGCTGTGCCCGCCCGCACAGGTGCGCCACACCCTGCCCTTCCAGTCCCATGGCAACCGCCTGCGGCGCTGGCTTGCGGGGCGCGATGTGGACGAGCCCCAGGTCACCGTGGAGTTCCAGGGCAGCCCCTGCCTGTTCGGCATCACCTTGCGGCAAACAGAACCGGGCCAGTGGCGCATCGTGCGCTTTGCCAGCCACGCGGGTTGAGCGTTGCGCCGTAAAACCCCTTTGGCAGTGCATGCCATCACGCTGCAAGGCTATGCTTGCAGCCCACCACCATCCCCCAACGCCGATCAAGAGGCCTGCATCGTGCTCCCATTCCGCCTGTCTGCCCCGCTGCTGTGCTGTGTTGCCCTGGTGCTGTGCAGCACCGGGGCACAGGCGCAAGGCACCACCCGCACCACCACCGCCACCGGCCCGGCCGTTCCCTGCAGCAAGCACATGAGCCCTTCCACCTGGCAACTCCTGCCCCGCCAAGGCATCTCCTGCGGCGCCCTGAAGATCGACTTCGGCCAGCCACGTGCGGCGTTGCGCGGCGCCATGGTGGCCGCCGGCTTCGTGCCGCCCAAGCCCGAGCGCTACCAGGACGAAGACGATTTCCAGAGCGCCGACCAGGCCACCTTCATCCGCGTGCGCTACGACGCCGGCGACAAGGTGCAGGACATCGAGTTCCTGGGTGGCGCGCTGGCCTACCAGGGCGCGCCGCTGCACGGCGGCACCACCTTTGCCGACGTGAAGAAGCGCTTCAAGGCAGCCAAACTGCAACTGCGCGATACACAGTGGCTGGGCGATGGCAAGGACTGCCCGGAGCTGGGCATCAACATCGCCACGCGCGAGGACGTGGGCGGCGATGGCGATGGCATCGAATGGGTGATCCTGAGCAGCACCTTCAAGTGACGCGGCACCGCGAGGTGTGCACCGGCGCGTACTCCATCTCCAGCGCCACCCAGTCGCGCGTGCCCGCGCCATAGCGCTGGCCGATGTCGCACAATGCGGCATCGAGCACCCGGGCCGGGGGCACATCGGCGTACAGGGGCAGCGCGGGCAGCAGCGCACCCCCCGCGCTTGCAGGTGGCCCCGCCACGGCCAGGCCGCTGGCCAGGCGCACACCCTGCCCTGGGCTTGCCGCCATCGGCTCGACCACCAGGCCGGCGAGGCGGTGGGTGCGGCTCCATGCATCCATGGCCAGGGCCAGGCGCAGGTCGTCCATGCCGTCGGCGATGCGCACCACCATCTGCCCGCCGGCCCAGCCCCGCAGGCGGTTGGCCAGGTACACGGCCACCCGCGGCGGCGTGAGGCCAAAGGCCTGGCCTGTGTGGTGCGGTGCCCAATCCACCATGCCGATCTGCTGCGCCAGGGCCTGCGCCGCCGCCGTGTCGCCCAGCGCCTCCACCAACGCCAGCGACACGGGAATGGAGGCCGAGACCCCCGTGGTGGTGGCCACGCCCTTGTCGATCAGGTAGCGCTGGCTGGGGACATGCATGGCCGTGGGGTGGCGCGCCAGCAGAGTGGCGCGGTCGTGCCAGTGGCCGGTGAAGCGGCGTCCATCGAGCAGTCCAGCCTGGCCCAGCACCTGCGCACCGGAGCACACACCGACGATGGCCGCGCCCCGCGCAGCCTGGCGGCGCAGCCATGCCAGCAGCACGGGCTCATCGTCCACCAGCATGGCGGGCACCACCACGCAGTCGGCGCCCTGGGGGTGCTGTGCATCGAAATCGTCCAGGCTGCACGGCACCTGCACCTGCACCTGCAGCGCAGGGACCAGTTGCACCACCCCGCCGCGCAGCGCCACGGCCTGCACCCGGGCCACGCCCGAGCGGGCGAGCAGTGCATGGGGCACGAGAAAGTCCGTGATCTCGGTGCCTGCGTTGTGCGCAAGCACCGCGACCACGGGAGGGCGCGATGCGCCCGCTGGACGGAGCACCTGCCGCAATGCATCGGCAAAGGCCTGTAGCGGCTGCGCGGGCACAGCAGGGCTGGCGGGCATATCGGCGGTGCTGCAGCCGCAGGCGGTGCCAGCCAGGGCCAGGCAGCCTGCCAAGGCCTGGCGACGATTGAGAAGGGAAGCAAAAGGCATGGGCGAGGGCAGATGTCTGCGAGGAAGATGCAATGCGGCGACGATAGGCAGGCCGGCGCCGCGCCGTTGGACAAATCACCTGCAGTTCCTGCCACATGCCGCGCTGCCGGCCCCGCCCTCCGCCCCCCGGGGCGCGATAGCATGCGCACCCATGCCCTCTGACACCGACTACCGCCCACCGCCGCCCTTTGTCGACTTGGTGTTCATCGCCTTCGATGGCGTGCAGATGCTCGACGTGGCCGGGCCCATGGAAGTGTTCGCCGTGGCCAACGAGCACCTGCCGCCCGACGCGCGGCCCTACCGGCTCACGCTGGGTTCGCCCACCGGCCGCCCCCTGGGCACCCACGCGGGACTGCAGCTGGGCCCGGTGGTGGCCTTGCAGGACCTGCTGCCGGGCACCGATACGCTGGTCGTCACGGGCGGCAGCGAGCAGGCCCTGCTGGCCGCCGCGGCCGACCCCGTGGTGAAGCCCTGGATCCAGGCCCGCGCGCAGGCGGCCCGCCGCGTGGTGGGCGTCTGCACCGGCGCGCTGGTGCTGGCCGCCGCCGGCCTGCTGGACGGGCGCCGCGCCACCACGCACTGGAACCGCTGCGCCCTTCTGCAGTCGCTGGGCCAGGGCATCGCGGTGGAGCCCGACGCCATCTTTGTCGCCAGCCACCCGGTCTACACCTCGGCTGGCGTCACCGCCGGCATCGACCTGTGCCTGGCACTGGTGGAGGCCGACCATGGCGCCGCCACGGCGCTCGCGGTGGCGCGTGAGCTGGTGCTGTTCCTGCGCCGCCCGGGCGGGCAGTCGCAGTTCAGCGCGGGGCTGCAGGTGCAGGCTGCAGCGGCCCCGCCCATCAAGGCCCTGGTCGCCTCCTTGCTCGCCGACCCCACGGGCGATTGCAGCGCCGCAGCGCTGGCCGGGCGGGCGGGCATGTCCGAACGCACCCTGGCGCGCGCCTTTCGCGCAGAGACCGGGCTCACCCCCGCGCAGTTCGTGGAGGCTGCGCGCGTGGAACGTGCCAAGGCCTTGCTGGAGAGTTCCGCCTGGCCGCTGGCCCGCGTGGCCCAGCGCGCAGGCTTTGCCAGCGTGGACGCGCTGCAGCGCGCCTTCGTGAAGCGCGTGCGCATCACCCCGGGGCAGTATCGGGAGCGCTTCGGTCCGCCGGCATCGGGCCGCTGAGCACGGTGCAACCAGGGCACCATGCCGCACGCTCCCCGCATGGGAATCGGTGGTCTATAGTCCGCCCACCAGCTTGAAGGATCGGAGGGAGCAGTCCACACCATGCCAGGCGCCCAGCCCACCATGGCAGCCCGCGCATTGCGCATGGCGTTGCCGTTCGCCATGGCCGCACTGCTGCCGGTGCTGGCGAGCCCGGCATCGGCCCAGGACTGCGTGCGCCTGGACTGCGGCCCCGACGGGCAGTGCAGCATCCGCCCCGCCCGGCTGACGGCACGCATGCCCGCGGGCTTTGCCATCACCTCCATCCGCGGCCACAGCGCCATCGCCACCCAAGGCGACGCCGGCTCTGCGGTATGCCAGCCCGTGCAGCAGCTGCCCCGAACCCTTTCGCTCGACCAGGCCAGCCTGTATGGGTCGGTACAGATCGCGGGCCGGCTTCAGGTCCCGGGCACGCTGCGCTTCGAGCCCAACGATGGCGGGGCACTGGAGTTCCGCCCGGCCCGCGCAGTCTTCCACGGCACCGGCCCGTTCTTTCGCGCGCGCTTTGAGCGCATCAAGCTCGACGCGGCCCAGCCCCCAGTGGGCATTACCCCACCGCGGCGCCTGGCCAAGGCCGACTGCTGGCAGGCCCAGGCCACGGCCGAGCTGTCCGATTTCTCGGTGCTGGTCGGCGACACCTCCGCAGCTGGCACCTACCCGCAGCGTGCGCGCATCACCGCCTTCCATGGCTTCACTGCATGCACCTGGGGCGGGCCCTGACATTGCCCCATCTGCCATTGACCGCCATGCCCCAGCCTCCTGCCGCCCCGGTTCTGTGCTGCACCGCCACCCTGGCCCGCAAGGACCCGCGCCTGCCTGTGTACGTGGTCATTCCGCATGCGGTCGTCGCGCCCTGGGAGCTGCAGGCCACCACGGTGGTGGAAGGCTCGGCCAACGGCCATGCACTGGGGCGGCGCACGCTCAAGCGCTGGGACGCCTCCCCCCAATCCCCCTGGTTCCTGGAGTTCACCGCACCCTGGTGCAAGAGCGCCGGCGTGGCCGTGGGCGATGCGCTGCAACTGGCGCTGACTCGGGCGGACACCAAGGTGCCCGATGAACTGCAGGCACTGCTAGCGCAGGCACCGGAGTTGGCTGCTGCATGAAAGAAGCGCAGCGATGCCTTGCGCCGTGCCGCCATGGAGCACATCCGCACGGGCAAAAGCACCAGCACGCGCGAGCGCCGCGCTGCCTTGCTGGCACAGCAGCTGCGCGATGGCCCCTGACAGGGGCAGGCGCGAAGGAAAGCGCAGGCGCTGAAAACAAAAAAGGATCCCGAAGGATCCTTTTCGTTTGCCTGCTGCACATCAACTTGTGTGCAGCCTGCGATGTATGGAGCGGGAAAAGAGTCTCGAACTCTCGACCTCAACCTTGGCAAGGTTGCGCTCTACCAACTGAGCTATTCCCGCATTTACCGAAGCCTTACATTGTACATCGTTTAGTACGTTGTGTGCTGCGATGGAATGAATTGTAGCGCACTTTTTGGGGGTCTCCAGAAAAAAGTGCAATTTCTTCATTCCATCGCCATTTTTTCTTCGCCGCTCAGTGCTTGAGCCCGTCGGCTGCCGGGGCACCGGCCTTCTCGGGCGCCGGCGCCACGGAGGCCGCGACCTCTTCGTCCGTCAGCGGCACGGGCCGGCTGGCCAGCGCCACTTCCAGCACCTTGTCGATCCAGCGCACGGGCACGATCTCCAGGCCGCTCTTCACGTTGTCCGGAATCTCGGCCAGGTCCTTCACGTTCTCTTCGGGGATCAGCACCGTCTTGATGCCGCCGCGCAGGGCCGCCAGCAGCTTTTCCTTGAGGCCGCCGATGGCAGTCACCTCGCCGCGCAGCGTGATTTCGCCGGTCATGGCCACATCGGCGCGCACGGGGATGCCCGTGAGCGCAGAGACGAAGGCCGTGGTCATGGCGGCACCCGCGCTCGGGCCGTCCTTGGGCGTGGCGCCATCGGGCACGTGGATGTGGATGTCGCGCTTCTCGAAGGCCTCGTCCTTGATGCCCAGGATGCGCGAGCGGCTGCGCACCACGGTGCGCGCGGCCTCGACCGATTCCTTCATCACATCGCCCAGCGAGCCGGTGCGCGTGATCACGCCCTTGCCGGGCATGGCCGCGGCCTCGATGGTCAGCAGATCACCGCCCACCTCGGTCCACGCCAGGCCGACCACCTGGCCCACCTGGTTCTGCGCCTCGGCACGGCCGTAGGTGTACTTGCGCACGCCCAGGAAGTCCGGCAGGTTGTCGGCCGTGACCACGACCTTGGGTTCGAGCTTCTTGAGCTGCAGGCCCTTGACCACCTTGCGGCAGATCTTGGAGAGCTCGCGCTCGAGTGAGCGCACGCCCGCCTCGCGGGTGTAGTAGCGCACCAGGTCGCGCACGGCGGCCTCGGTCACCTCGAGTTCCTCGTCCTTCACGCCATTGTTCTTGAGCTGCTTGGGCAGCAGGTACTTCATGGCGATGCTGGTCTTCTCGTCCTCGGTGTAACCCGACAGGCGGATCACTTCCATGCGGTCGAGCAGGGCGGGCGGAATGTTCATCGAGTTCGACGTGGCGACGAACATCACGTCGGACAGGTCGAAGTCCACCTCCACATAGTGGTCGCCGAAGGTGTGGTTCTGCTCGGGGTCCAGCACCTCCAGCAGCGCACTCGAAGGGTCGCCGCGGAAGTCCGTCCCGAGCTTGTCGATCTCGTCGAGCAGGAACAGCGGGTTGCGCGTGCCCACCTTCGACAGGCTTTGCAGCACCTTGCCCGGCAGCGCGCCGATGTAGGTGCGGCGGTGCCCGCGGATCTCGGCCTCGTCGCGCATGCCGCCCAGGGCCATGCGCACGTACTTGCGCCCCGTGGCCTTGGCGATCGACTGGCCCAGCGAGGTCTTGCCCACGCCCGGTGGCCCCACCAGGCACAGGATGGGTGCCTTCACCTTGTCCACACGCTGCTGCACCGCGAGGTACTCGAGAATGCGGTCCTTGACCTTGTCCAGGCCGTAGTGGTCTTCGTTGAGCACGCCCTCGGCGTTCATGAGGTCGTGCTTGATCTTGGTCTTCTTGCTCCAGGGCAGGCCCGTGAGCACATCGATGTAGTTGCGCACCACGGTGGCCTCGGCCGACATGGGCGACATGAGCTTGAGCTTCTTGAACTCGGCATCGGCCTTCTTGCGCGCCTCGGCGGGCATCTTGGCGAGCTTGATCTTCTTCTCGATCTCCTCCATGTCCGCGCCGTCTTCGCCTTCGCCCAGTTCCTTCTGGATGGCCTTGACCTGCTCGTTGAGGTAGAAGTCGCGCTGGTTCTTCTCCATCTGGCGCTTGACGCGGCCACGGATCTTCTTGTCGACGTTGAGGATGTCGACCTCGCGGTCGAGCTGCTCGAACAGGTTCTCGAGGCGCGCCTTCACGTCCGAGAGGTCGAGCACGATCTGCTTGTTCTCGAGCTTGAGCGGCAGGTGCGCGGCAATCGTGTCGGCCAGGCGGCCCGGGTCGTCGATGCTGGAGATGCTGGTGAGGATCTCGGGCGGGATCTTCTTGTTGAGCTTGACGTACTGGTCGAACTGCTGCATCACCGCGCGGCGCAGGGCCTCGATCTCGCTGGGCTTGTTCGCGTCGGCGGCCAGCTCCACGGGCGTCACGGTGGCCGTGAAGTGCGATTCGGCGTCCTCGATGGAGGTCACCAGTGCGCGCTGCTGGCCCTCGACCAGCACCTTCACGGTGCCGTCGGGCAGCTTGAGCATCTGCAGGATGGTGGAGACGCAGCCGACATCGAACATGTCAGCGACCGAGGGTTCGTCCTTGGCGGCGGCCTTCTGGGCCACCAGCATGATGCGGCGGTCGGCCTCCATGGCCAGCTCCAGCGCCTTGATGCTCTTGGGGCGGCCCACGAAGAGCGGAATCACCATGTGGGGGAACACCACCACGTCGCGCAGGGGCAACAGCGGCAGGTCGATGGGGGTGGCTGGCAGGGGGGTATGTCCGGACATGGAAATCCTCAGTTAACTCTGTGGCATATGGTCCACAAGCGGGGATTTTCAACCCCTTTTTCCAGCCGTACCGGAAGAAGGGTTGAGGGGCAGCGCAGACGGCCGCCCGGAGCGGTGCATGCAGTCAGTTGTGCGCACCGCCAGGACATCTCAGACCTCAGGGGCCTCAGGCCTTTTTGGCCGCTTCCCGATAGACGAGAAGCGGCGGCTTGCTCTCTTCGATGGTGGACTCGTCCACCACGACCTTCTCGACATTGCTCTGGTTGGGCAGGTCGAACATCGTGCCGATCAGCGACTGCTCCAGGATGGAACGCAGTCCGCGCGCACCGGTCTTGCGCGCCAGCGCCTTGCGGGCGATGGCCTTGAGCGCCGCGGGGCGGATCTCCAAGTCCACACCTTCCATGGCCAACAGCTTGCTGTACTGCTTGACCAAGGCGTTCTTGGGCTCGGTCAGGATCTGCACCAGGGCGTCTTCGCTGAGCTCGGCCAGCGCCGTCACCACGGGCATGCGGCCCACCAGTTCGGGAATGATGCCGAACTTGATCAGGTCTTCGGGCTCGATCTCGGTGAACACCTCGGTCAGCGAGCGCTGCTTCTTGCTCTTGACCGATGCACCGAAGCCGATGCCCGAAGCCTCGGTGCGGTTCTCGATCACCTTCTCCAGGCCCGCGAACGCGCCGCCGCAGATGAACAAAATGTTGGTCGTGTCGATCTGCAAAAAGTCCTGGTTCGGGTGCTTGCGCCCGCCCTGGGGCGGCACGCTGGCCATGGTGCCTTCGATCAGCTTGAGCAGCGCCTGCTGCACGCCCTCGCCCGACACGTCGCGCGTGATGGAGGGGTTGTCCGACTTGCGCGAGATCTTGTCGATCTCGTCGATGTAGACAATGCCGCGCTGGGCACGCTCGACCTCGTAGTTGCAGCTTTGCAGGAGCTTCTGGACGATGTTCTCCACGTCCTCGCCCACGTAGCCGGCCTCGGTCAGCGTGGTGGCGTCGGCCATCACGAAGGGCACGTCCAGCATGCGCGCCAGGGTCTGGGCCAAGAGCGTCTTGCCCGAGCCCGTGGGCCCGATCAAGAGGATGTTGCTCTTGGAGAGCTCGACATCGTCCTTGTGCGCCTTGTCCTTGTGGCGCAGGCGCTTGTAGTGGTTGTACACCGCGACGGCCAGCGTGCGCTTGGCCAGGTCCTGGCCGATGACGTAGTTGTCCAGGTTGGACTTGATCTCCAGCGGCGTGGGCAGATCGCTCTTGGCGTCCTTGGCGAGCTCGCCCGCAGGCAGTTCGTCACGGATGATTTCGTTGCACAGGTCAATGCACTCGTCGCAGATAAAGACGGACGGTCCGGCGATCAGCTTCTTCACTTCGTGCTGGCTTTTGCCGCAGAAAGAGCAGTAGAGGGTTTTCTCGCTGGAGGAGCCTTTTTTCTCGGCCATGGGGGCAATGCCTTGTTACGGAAAGTTGTCGACAGATGATAACCAAATAAAAAGCGGCGCTCTTTCCCGGGGAAACCGCCCCGCCAGCCAGGGGTGAATGCCGTGCACCCACTCCAGGCCTCGGACAGTTTTCATAACTTACCCCCGGCACAGCGCCAAGGCAAGTCAGGGAAACGAGCGCCGCCGCGCGATCACGCAGCCCCGGTCAGGGGCGCTGGGCGATCACCTGGTCCACCAGGCCGTACTCCTTGGCCTCGTCGGCCGTCATGAAGTAGTCGCGCTCGGTGTCGCTCTTGACCTTTTCCAGGGGCTGGCCGGTGCGCTCGGCCATGATGCGGTTCATCTGGTCCTTGGTGCGCAGGATGTCGCGGGCGTGGATCTCGATGTCCGTCGCCTGGCCGCGTGCGCCGCCCAGCACCTGGTGGATCATGATCTTGGAGTTGGGCAGCGAGAAGCGCTTGCCCTTGGCGCCGGCCGCCAGCAGGAAGGCGCCCATGGAGGCCGCGAAGCCCACGCACATGGTCGACACGTCGGGCTTGATGAACTGCATGGTGTCGTAGATCGCCATGCCGGCCGTCACGCTACCGCCGGGCGAGTTGATGTAGAACGAGATGTCCTTGTCGGGGTTCTCGCTCTCCAGGAAGAGCAACTGCGCCACCACCAGGTTGGCGGTCTGGTCGTTGACCTCGCCCACCAGGAAGATGATGCGCTCCTTGAGCAGGCGCGAATAGATGTCGTAGGAGCGCTCACCGCGTCCGGACTGCTCGATGACCATGGGGACCATGCCCAGGGCTTGTGTATCCAGTGAACTCATTTTTTCTCCAGTCAGGGCGTACTGTACCCAGAAATGAATTGGGGCTTGCGCACGAAAGCACAAGCCCCTGTGTCAGACCGATGCCGAACCCTCCGCAAGGGATGGTTCATGCACAAATCTTAGCCCTGCTGGCCCATCAGTTCGTCGAACGAGACGGCCTTGTCGACCACCTTGGCCTTGCCCAGCACGAAGTCGGTCACATTGTTCTCGATGACCACGGCTTCCACTTCGGCCAGGCGTTGGCGGTCGCCGAAATACCAGCGCACCACGTCTTCAGGCTTCTCGTAGCTGGCGGCCAGCTCGTCGATGTGGGCCTTGAGCTGCTCGGGCTTGGCCTGCAGTTCATTGGCGCGCACCAGCTCGGCCACCACCAGACCCAGGCGCACGCGGCGCTCGGCCTGAGGACGGAACACGTCCTCAGGGATCTCGGCCTTGTCGGCATCCTTCAGGCCGCGCTGCTTGAGGTCGGCACGGGCGCCTTCCAGCAGGCGGGCGATCTCGGCCTGCACGCTGGCGTTGGGCAGGTCCAGTTCGGCCTTGGCCACCAGGGCGTCCATCACGGCCTGCTTGTTGCGGGACAGCAGGCGGAACTTGACTTCACGCTCCAGGTTCTTCTTGATGTCGGCGCGCAGGCCTTCCACCGAACCGTCGGCGATGCCCAGCGACTTGGCCAGGGCGTCGTTCACTTCGGGCAGGTTGGCGGCTTCGATCTTCTTGACCGTGACCAGGAAGTCAGCCGTCTTGCCGGCCACGTCCTTGCCATGGTAGTCGGCAGGGAAGGCCAGCGGGAAGGTCTTGCTTTCGCCGGTCTTCATGCCGCGCACGGCTTCTTCGAATTCCTTGAGCATCTGGCCTTCGCCGACCAGGAACTGGAAGTCTTCGGCCTTGCCGCCGTCGAAGGGTTCGCCGTCGATCTTGCCTTCGAAGTCCACGGACACGCGGTCACCGTCTTCGGCAGCGGCGCCCTGGGCGCGCTGGGCGAAGGTGCGGCGCTGCTTGCGCAGGATGTCCACGGTCTTGTCGATGGCCGAATCGGTCACGTCGGCCGACAGCTTCTCGACTTCGGCGCTCGACAGGTCACCGATCTTCACTTCGGGGAACACTTCGAAGATGGCATCGAAGGTCACCTGGCCTTCGGGAGCGCCTTCCTTCTCGGTGATGCGGGGCTGGCCGGCCACGCGCAGCTTGGCTTCGTTGGCGGCCACGGCAAAGGCTTCACCGACCTTGTCGTTGAGCACTTCGTACTGCACGGAGTAACCGTAGCGCTGGGCGACCACGTTCATGGGCACCTTGCCGGGACGGAAGCCGTCCATCTTCACGGTGCGCGCCAGGCGCTTCAGACGCGTGTCGACTTCGGTCTGGATCACGGTCAGGGGCACGCTCAGCGTGATCTTGCGCTCGAGCTTCTCAAGGGTTTCAACAGTAACGGACATGGCTATTCCTCTAAGACTCTAAGAATGTGATCGTGCTCGCTGCAGCGCAGTGTTCCGCAAGGTTTCACATGGTGGTGCGCGGGGGGGGACTCGAACCCCCACACCATTGCTGGCGTCAGGACCTAAACCTGGTGCGTCTACCAATTTCGCCACCCGCGCGATTCAACAACAAACAAACAGGCGGCAGGTATGCCCGCCGCCTGTGTGAAATCGGTCAACCTTTGATTTTAACCTGTAAAGCAGGGTGCTCCAATTTCCGCATACACATGGCGTGCTGGGATCTACCCTGCCCCCAGGCATAACCCCTGCCACAGGCAGGGGATTGCCCAAGCCCCGGCATCAGGTTGCGGCGAGGCGCCGCTCGTCCTCCGGCCGCTTCACGCGGAACCAGGCCGCATACATCGCCGGCAGGGCCAGCAGCGTGAGCACCGTGGCCACGATCAGCCCACCCATGATGGCGACGGCCATCGGGCCCCAGAACACGCTGCGCGACAGCGGGATCATGGCCAGCACAGCGGCGGCCGCTGTGAGCACGATGGGGCGCAGGCGGCGCACGGCGGACTCGACGATGGCGTCCCATGCAGGCACGCCCTTGGCACGGTCCTGCTCGATCTGGTCGATCAGGATCACCGAGTTGCGCTGGATCATGCCCATCAGCGCGATCACGCCGAGCAGCGCCACGAAGCCGAAGGGGCGGTTGAGCAGAATCAGCGCGCCCGCCACACCGGCCAGGCCCAGCGGCCCAGTCAGGAAGACCAGCATCGCACGGCTGAAGCTGTGCAGTTGCAGCATGAGCAACGTGAAGGTGATGAACAGCATGATGGGCAGGCCGGCCGCGATGGAGGCCGAGCCCTTGGAGCTTTCCTCCACGGCACCCGCCACCTCGATGCGGTAGGCGCCCTGCCCTGCATCGCGCCATTTCTTCTCGATGGCTTGCAGGCCCGGCAGCAGCTGCGCAGTCACGGTGGCACCCTGCACGCCCTCGCTCACGTCACCCTGCACGGTGATGGCGTAGTCGCGGTTCTCGCGCCACATCACGCCCGGCTCCCAAGTGAAGACGGGCTTGGCGATCTGCGTGAGCGGAATCGACTTGCCCGAGGCCGTGGGCAGGTAGGCGTTGGCGATGTCGGTGATGGCGTTGCGCTCATCGAGCGGCTGGCGCAGCTGGATGTCGATGAGCTTGTCGCCCTCGCGGAACTGGCCCACGGTGGTGCCCGACAGGATGGTCTTGCTCGCCTGGGCGATGGACTGGCTGGTCACGCCCAGGGCGCGCGCCTTGGCCTGGTCCACTTCCAGGCGCAGCACCTTCACGGACTCGTTCCAGTTGTCGTTCACACCGCGCATCTGCGAGTTCTCGCGCAGCGCGGCCTTGACCTCGTCGGCATGCGCGCGCAGCGCCAGCGGATCGGGCCCGACCACGCGGAACTGCACCGGGTAGGGCACAGGCGGCCCGTTGGGCAGCAGCTTGACGCGGCCGCGCACCTCGGGGAACTCCTGGGCCAGTAGCGCCGGCAGCTTGATGCGCAGGCTCTCGCGCAGCTTCAGGTCCTGCGGCACCACGATGAACTGAGACACGTTGCTCTGCGGGAACACCTGGTCCAGCGGCAGGTAGAAACGCGGCACGCCCGAACCCACCCAGGTGCTCACAGTGGTCACGCCCGGCTCGGCCAGGAGGCGCGCCTCCACGCGCTTGGTGACCTCTTCGTTGCCCGCGAAGGAAGTGCCTTCGGGGAACCACACGTCCACGATGATCTCGGGGCGGCTCGAATCGGGGAAGAACTGCTGCTGCACCTTGCCCATGCCGAAGATGCCCAGGGCAAACGTGCCCACGGTCAAGGCAATGGTGATCCAGCGGTGGCGCACGCACCAGGTCACCAGGCGACGGAACAGGTTGTAGAACGGGCTGTCGAACACCTCGTGCCCGCCCGCCTCCACGCCATGGTGCTCCTGGGCATGGGCCACGTGGGCCGGCACCTTGAGCAGCAGGGTGCCCAGGTAGGGCACGAAGTAGACCGAGACGATCCAGCTGAGCACCAGCGCGATCACCGTCACCGCGAAGATCGCGAAGGTGTATTCACCGGTGGTCGACTTGGCGATGCCGATGGGCAGAAAGCCCACCGCCGTGATCAGCGTGCCCGTGAGCATGGGCATGGCCGTGAGCTCGTAGGCGAAGGTGGCGGCGCGCACCTTGTCATAGCCCTCTTCGAGCTTGAGCACCATCATCTCCACCGCGATGATGGCGTCGTCCACCAGCAGGCCCAGGGCGATGATCAGCGAACCCAGCGAGATCTTGTGCAGGCCGATGTTCCAGTACCACATGCCCAGGAAGGTCACGGCCAGCACCATGGGGATGGTGATGCCCACCACCAGGCCGGGGCGCGGGTCGATGTACCAGCGCTTCCACAGCGGGTTCTTGCCCGGTCGCTTGTGAAAGCCCAGGCTGATGAAGCTCACGGCCAGCACGATGACCACGGCCTCGATCAGCACCTTCACGAACTCATTGACCGAGGTGGCCACGGCCTTGGGCTGGTCCTGCACGTTGACCAGCTTCACGCCCGCGGGCAGCGAGCTGCCGATGCGGTCAGTGGCGGCATGCAGCGCCTTGCCCAGGGCGATGATGTCGCCGCCCTTGGTCATGGAAACGCCCAGGGCGATCACTTCCTTGCCCTGGTGGCGCACCTTCACGGCGACCGGGTCCACATAGCCGCGCTTGATCTCGGCGATATCGCCCAGGCGCAGCTGCGCGCCCGAGGGGCCGCGGATGGGCATGGCCGCAAGGTCTTCGACCGCGCTGAACTGGCCGGCCACGCGCACCTGCACCTGGTCCAGCGGGGTCTGCACGGCGCCCGCACCTTCCACGGCGTTCTGCTGGCCCAGCTGGGCCAGCACCTGGTTCATGTCCAGGCCCAGCTGCGACAGGCGCTTTTGCGAGATCTCGATGAACAGCTTCTCGTCCTGCACGCCGAACTGCTCCACCTTGGCCACGTCGGGCACGCGCAGCAGCTGCTGGCGCACGTCGTCGGCAAAGCTCTTGAGTTCGGCATAGCTGAAGCCTTCGGATTCGAGCGCATAGATAACGCCGTACACGTCGCCAAAGTCGTCGTTGAAGAACGGTCCCTGGATGCCGGCAGGCAGCGTGTAGCGCATGTCGCCGATCTTCTTGCGCACGGTGTACCAGACGTTGGCCACCTCGCCGGGTTTGGACGAGTCCTTGATCTGGAAGATGATCTGCGATTCGCCGGGCTTGGAGTAGCTGCGGATCTTGTCGGCGTAGGGCACCTCCTGCAAGGTGCGTTCGAGCTTGTCGGTGACCTGCTCGGCCACCTGCTGCGCCGTGGCGCCGGGCCAGTAGGTGCGCACCACCATGGCGCGGAAGGTGAAGGGCGGGTCTTCGTCCTGCCCCAGCTGGAAATAGGCGGCAAAGCCCAGCAACATCAGCACCACCATCAGGTAGCGCGTGAGCGCGGGGTGGTCGAGCGCCCACTTGGAGAGGTTGAACCCCTCTTTCGGTTGGATCTGGCTCATGGCGCCCCCTTACTTCGCCGCCGCAGGGGCTGCGGCCGCGGGCGCATCGGTGGGAGCCGCCGGCAGGGCGACATTGCCCGGCGCCGTCTGCGCCTTGGCCGCGGCGGCCCCTCCCGTCTTGGGCTGGTACACCGTGACCTTCTGCCCTGGCGAGAGCACATGCACGCCGGTGGACACCACCTGCATGCCGGGCGCCAGGCCGCCGGCCACCACGGCATCGTTGCCGTCGGCCGTGGCGATCTGCACCACCTGGGACTTCACCGTGCTGCTGGCCGCGTCGTACACCCACACCGCCGTGGCCTGGCCCTCCTGGCGCAGCGCGCTGGTGGGCAGCTTGATGGCGGACACGCCGGCATGGCTCAGGGCCTTGGGCCGGGCATAGACCGTGGCGCCCAGCGGGGGCACTTCACTGCCCTCGATGGCCACCTTGACCTGGAAGGTGCGCGTGGCCGCATCGGCGCTGGCCGCCACCTCGCGCACCTTGCCGGCCAGCTCGGCGCCGCCCGACCATCCGCGCACGGCCACATCGGAACCCACGGCGATCTGGGCCACCTTGTCCTCGGGCACCGCGAACACCACGTCGCGCGGCCCATCCTGCGCAATGCGCACCACGGGCGTGCCGGCCGCAACGACCTGGCCCGGCTCGGCCTCGATGCCGGTGACCACGCCCGACACATCGGCCACCAGGCGCGTGTAGGTGGCCTGGTTGCCCTGCGACGACAGTTGGGCGCGCGCCTGGTCCAGCGTGGCCTGCGCGGCCTTCAGGGTGGCATCGCGGCGCTCCAGCTCGGCACCGCTGATGAAGTTCTGGTCCTTGAGTGTCTGGTAGCGCTTGTAGTCGGCTGCGGCCAGATCACGCTGGGTGGTGGCCGAGGCCAGCTGCGCGCGGGCCGAATCGGCCGCCAACTGGTAGTCGCGCGGGTCCAGCTGGGCCAGCACCTCGCCAGCCTTCACACGCTGGCCCAGCTCGGCCTGGCGCTGCACGATCTTGCCGGCCACCCGAAAGCCCAGGCGCGATTCGACCCGGGCCCGCACCTCGCCCGCATACTCCACCTGCGACTGCAGGGCGCCCACGCCCACCGTCATCAGCTTGACGGCGCGCACCGGCTCCTCGGGCGGGGCCGGCCGGGAGCAGGCAGCCAGCACCAGGGCCGAGGCCGCCAGCAACAAAAACCTGGATGGCCGGTGAACGGGCCGCGAGGCGGAGGGTGTGCGCATGGAAAATCCGGTGAATGAAAAAGCCGACACGGAAAACAGCCAGCGCACCGCCCCACAGCCCCCAGGCTGCGTCAGGGTAAACACTGGCACCAACAAGTTACTGACTGACTGGTTAGTAATCTATGAGAAACGCCCCCGCCTTGTCAAGCGACAATCACGGCCGTGAACCCTAACCCGCCCTCTCCGTCCGCCGCCACCGCGCCCCCGGCCGCCCCCGCCTCGCAGGGCACGCCCGCGCTGGCGCCGCCGGTCACACACTACGAGAACTTCCCGGTTGCCTCGCTGCTGTGTCCGCCGCACCTGCGTCCGGTGATCACAGCCATCTACGCCTTCGCGCGCACGGCCGACGACATCGCCGACGAGGGTGATGCCATGCCCGCCCAGCGCCTGGCCGACCTGGCCGCCTTTGACGCCGACCTGCATGCCGTTGCCCAGGGCCACGCCCCCTCGCCGCGCTGGGCCGATGTGTTCATGCCGCTGCAGGCCGTGCTCGTGAGCCACCGCCTGCCCGTGCCCCTGCTGGCCGACCTGCTGAGCGCCTTCGCCCAGGATGTGGAGAAGACGCGTGATGCCGACGGCTACGCCGACCGCACCGAGCTGTTGGACTACTGCCGCCGCTCGGCCAACCCCGTGGGCCGGCTGCTGCTGCACCTGTACGGTGTGGACGGCGACCAGGCCCTGGCACAGAGCGACGACATCTGCACCGCCCTGCAACTGGCCAACTTCTGGCAGGACCTGAGCGTGGACATTCCGCGCGGGCGCCACTACCTGCCGCGCGAAGACTGCGCCGCCCATGGCGCCTGCCAGGCCGAGCTGCTGGAATTGCGCAGCAACCCGCAGAATGCCCGCCTCATCCTCGACCTGGCCGCCTGGGCCCGCGCCAGCATGCTGCGCGGCGCCCCGCTGGTGCACCGCCTGCCCGGCCGCGCCGGCTGGGAGCTGCGCCTGGTGGTGCAGGGCGGCCTGCGCATCCTGGACAAGGTGCTGGCCTTGAAGGGCGCCAGCCTGCACACGCGCCCCCGGCTCAACCCCTGGGACTGGTGCGTGATGCTGGGCCGGGCGCTGGTGATGTGAGCACCGGTCAGGCCACAGCCAGCCAATTGCAGAACGCCACCGAAGCTGCATCCTGCGCGGCGCGCGGCGACAACATCCAGTAGTACTGCTTGTCGCCCGAGAGCAGTCCCGGGAAGGGCATGGCCAGCAGGCCGCTGGCCAGCGCCTCGCTCAGGAAACGCGGGTTGCCCAGCGCCACGCCCAGGCCCTGGATGGCGGCCTGCACGCTCAGGTGGGCATGGTCGAACACCAGGTCGCCGGCGGGCTCGATGCCCTGGATGCCTGCCTCCTGCAACCACTGCTGCCACACCAGCGGGGTGGAGCGGCTGTGCAGCAGCGTGTGGCGCGCCAGGTCGCCGGGCTGGTGCACCGCCTTGCCGCCCGCCAGCAGCGCGGGGCTGCACACGGGTGTGAGTACATCGGGCAGAAAGATGCCGGCACTGGTGCCGCGCCAGGGCGTGCGCTGCTGCAGCAGGGCCAGCTCGCCATCGGCAAAGCAGCGGATGGAGACGTCGTAGTCCGCCGGCTCGAAATCGAGATGACCCACTGTCGTGACGAGCTGCACGTCCAGCCCGGGCATCTGCGCGCAAAAGGCCGCCAGGCGCGGAATCAGCCACTGTGTGGCGAAGGTGGAGGTGGCATTCACCGCCAGGGTGTTGCGCCGCGTGGGCCGCTCGATGCCGGCGGTGGCCTGGGCCATCAGGTCCAGTGCGCTGCTCAGCCCCGGCAGGTAGGCCGCCCCCGGTGGAGTGAGCGCCAGGCCCCGCCCCTCGCGCTGCACCAGGGCCACCCCCAGCCACTCCTCCAGCGCCTTGATCTGGTGGCTGACCGCGCTTTGCGTCACGCTGAGTTCGCGCGCGGCCTGCGTCACGCTGAGCAGGCGGCCCGCCGCCTCGAAGGCGCGCAGCATGTTCAGCGGCGGCAGACGGCGCGGCACGCCGGCGGATCCCGACTTGGCATGAGCTGATTTCATGGGTGTGCAAATTATTATCGATAGTCGCCGGCACCGCCAATGCGTAGCATCGGCACCATGCAAGGTCACAACTGGTTAGATTTGCTCATTGTGTGCCGGGCCGGCGACCTGGCGGGGCCGCGCCCCTTTCGAGAATGCCCGCCCCCATCTGCGCCTCCCACCGTGGTCACCGGCCAGGCGGCGGCGCATGCCACGCGCGTGGCCTTCTTCATCAGCGGCCTGGCCATGGCCGCATGGGCGCCGCTGGTGCCGTTCACCCGGACCCGCCTGTCCATCAGCGAGGCCACGCTGGGCCTGCTGCTGCTGTGCATGGGCGCCGGCTCCATCGTCTCCATGCCGCTGGCCGGCGCCTTCAGCGCACGCTGGGGCTGCCGGCCCGTGCTGGTGGCAGCCGCCCTGCTGGCCAGCCTGGCCCTGCCGCTGCTGGCCCTGGTGCCCAGCGCGCCTTGGCTGGGGGTGGCGCTGTTCCTGTTCGGCGCCGGCATCGGCGGGCTGGGCTGTGCGGGCAACATCCAGGCCGTTCTGGTGGAGCGGGCCTGCGGCCGGCCCATGATGTCGGGCTTCCATGGCCTGTTCAGCCTGGGCGGTGTCGCGGGGGCCGGCGGCATGACCGCACTGCTGGGCCTGCTCGGTGCATCGCTGTGGCAGGCCACCAGCGCCGTGGCGGCCCTGGTGCTGGTGCTGCTGGCGGCCGCGGGGCCGCATTTTCTGACCCGGGGCAGCGCACAGGGCAGCGCACAAGGCAGCGCACCCAGGGGCCCGGCCTTCGCGCGTCCCACGGGTGTGGTGCTGTTCATCGGCACGCTGTGTTTCATCCTCTTTCTGACCGAGGGCGCCATGCTGGACTGGAGCGCCGTGTTCCTCTCGCACGTGCAGGGCCTGCCCGCCGAGCGCGCCGGCCTGGGCTATGCCGTCTTTGCCACGGCCATGACCGGGGGGCGCCTTGCGGGCGACCACTGGGTGCAGCGCGTCGGCCCACGGCGCGCCGTGCTCGCAGGGGCAGCACTGGCGGCCGCCGGCCTGGCGCTGGCCACGCTGGCGCCCCATTGGCCGCTGGCCCTGCCCGGCTACGCCCTGGTGGGCCTGGGCTGCTCGAACATCGTGCCCGTGCTGTTCTCCCTGGCAGGCCGGCAGCGCGCCATACCCGAAAGCCTGGCGGTGCCGGCCATCGCCACCATGGGCTATGCCGGGGTGCTCATGGGGCCTGCGCTGATCGGCTTCGTCGCCCATGGCACCAGCCTGGTGGCCGCCATGCTGGTGTTGGTGGCGCTGCTGGCGGGTGTGGCCGCCAGTGCCCGGCGCCTGGGCGCCGTGCATTGACGGAACCCCGCGGCAGGACCGGAGTCACACCCCCATGGCCACCGATGGCAGCACCACCGCCCCGCCCGCCGCCGCACCGGCCAGGGCCGCCGCACCGCGTGTGGCGGTGCGCTTGCGTGTGGGCGTGCGGCATGCGGCCAACTCGCTGTGCCTGCGCATCGCCGGCCTGGGCACGGCCGCCATCCCGCCGCCCGCCCAGGACCTGGAACACACCCTGGCCCAGGTGCTGGCCGCCGCCGACCGCCTGCTGCGCGAGGCCGGCAGCCACCGGCACCGGGTGCTCTCGTGCGAGCTGTTCGTGCGCGAGCCCATGCACATGGCGGACGCCCGGCGCATGCTGAGCGGCTGGATGGCCGGCGGCCTGTCCCGTCCCCAGGTGATACCACCGGCCGTGCATGCCCATGCGCCGGCGCGGCCCCTGCCCGGTGCCACGGGCGCCGTGGCCACGCCTTTGGTGGAAGTGGCGCTGGTGGTGGCCCACAGGGCCGGCGCAGGCACGGCGCTGTAAGCGCCTGCTCCAAGGGCCTGCGGGCCCGCCCCGGCGCCCGGCCGGGCTTCAGCCCAGCACTTCGAGCAGGCGGTCGAGCCCACCTTCGTTGATCGCCACATGGGCCTGCGCGCGCACCACGGGCTTGGCCCGGTAGGCCACGGCCAGGCCGGCTGCGCCCATCATGGGCAGGTCGTTGGCGCCATCGCCCATGGCAATGGCCTGCGCGGGCGCAATGCCCATCTCGGCGCACACCGCGAGCAGCTTGCGTTTCTTCTCCTCACCATCGACGATGTCGCCCCAGGGCTGGGGCAGCAGGCGGCCCGTGACGCGGCCCTGCACCACCTCCAGCACATTGGCGCGCACCTCGTCCAGGCCCAGGCGCGTCTGCAGCCGGTCGGTGAAGCAGGTGAAGCCGCCCGTCACCAGGATGCAACGCAGCCGCGCCGCCTTGCAGGCACCGATGAGCGCCTGCACACCCGGGTTCAGGCGCAGCCGGCGCTCGTACACCTCATCGAGCGCCGCCTCAGGCAGGCCCGCGAGCAGGGCCACGCGCTGGCGCAGGCTCTCCTTGTAGTCGCTGATCTCGCCACGCATCGCGGCCTCGGTGATGGCCTCCACGGCCGCGCGGCAGCCGGCCAGATCGGCCAGCTCGTCCACGGTTTCGATGGCGATCAGCGTGGAGTCCATGTCGAACGCGATCAGGCGGTAGTCGGACAGGCGCTGCGGCAGCGCCATGCTGCGCACTTGCAGGCCGGGGGCAAAGTCAAGCATGGGCTCAGGTCTCCAGAAATGCGGGGAAAACGGCCAAGGGGTCACGCACCTGCATGCCCTTGCAGGCCCAGCCAGTCGATGAACTGGCGCGCCAGGGCGGCCAGCGGGCTGTCCGTGCGGTACTGCGCATACACGCCCGGGCCTTGCAGGCGCGGGCGCGCGAACAGCGGGCGCAGCCGGTCGGCGTGCACATCCTCCTGCAGCAGGCACCAGGGCACCAGGGCAATGCCCAGGTCGTTCATGGCCGCCTGCATGCACAGGAACTGGTGATCGAACACCGGGCCCGGCAGCTGCGCCGGCACCTGCAGCCCGGCCAGGCCGAACCACTGCGGCCACGCGTCCATGCCGCCGCTGACCTGCAGCAGCGGGTGGCCCAGACAATCGGCCACGGTGTGCAGGCGGTTGTTCTGGATGAAGCGCGGCGAAGCCACGGGCAGCAGGTAGTCGTCGAGCACGCGCACGCAGGTGTGCTCGGGCCGCTGCATGGGCATGCGCTGTATCACCACGTCGTTGCTGGCGTCGGCGCGCTCGATGAACTGGCGCCCCATGGTGGACAGCTGCACATCCACCCCCGGCACCAGGGCCTGGAAGCCGCCGAGCCGCGGTATCAGCCACTTCATGGCCAGCGAGGGCGAGGTGCACACGCGCAGCGTGCGCCGTGCCCCCGGCGACTTGACGGCGCTGGTGGCCGCGGCAATGCGGTCCAGGCTGGCCTGCACCTCGGTGAAGTACTCGCGCGCATGGGGCAGCAGCACCACGCCGCGCGCCTCGCGCGTGAACAGCGGCTGGCCCAGGTAGTCCTCGAGGATGCGTATCTGCTGGCTCACCGCGCTGTGGGTGATGCTCAGCTCCTCGGCCGCCGCGGTGAAGTTGGCATGGCGCGCAGCCGCCTCGAAGGCACGCAGGGCCTTGAGCGGCGGGAGCACGCGCGTCGCCATGCGGCCGCCCTCAGCCCTGCCCGGGCGCTGTGCGGCGCATGCGCAAAACCATCTGGCAAACGACAAGGCGGGGCATGGGCAGCGGGGCGGCTTTCAACGCAGGAAGACAAAACAATCTCTTGCATCTTAGGGGAGGTCCCCATTAGAAAAACTAACCGCATGCCCCATAAAAAACCGCTGGTGGCTGTGGCACCCCGCTGCCTATCATGGCCCACCAGCGGTCACCGCCCCTCCCCCACACGCCATGGCATCCATCACCATCGACGGCATCGTCAAGCAGTTCAGCGGCCAGACCGTGCTGCAAAACCTCTCCCTGCACATCCCCGACGGCGCCTTCTACACCCTGCTGGGCCCCAGCGGCTGCGGCAAGACCACGCTGCTGCGCTGCATTGCCGGCTTCTACGAACCCGATGGTGGGCGCCTGCTGTTCGACAAGGACGACGTGACCCGCGTCTCCACCCACCACCGCGACATCGGCATGGTGTTCCAGGACTACGCGCTGTTCCCCGACAAGTCGGCCTTCGACAACGTGGCCTACGGCCTGCGCGCGCGCAAGGTGACCAAGCCCGAGATCGCGCGGCGCGTGGGCGAGGCGCTGGAGAAGGTGGGCCTGTCGGCCCTGGCCGAGCGCTACCCCGCGCAGATGAGCGGCGGCCAGCGCCAGCGAGTGGCCCTGGCCCGCGCCCTGGTGATACGCCCGCGCGTGCTGCTGATGGACGAGCCCCTGTCCAACCTGGACGCCAAAATGCGCCTGCAGATGCGCGATGTGATCCTGGACCTGGTGCGCGAGGCCGGCATCACCACCGTCTTCGTGACCCACGACCAGGAGGAAGCCCTGGCCATGTCCGACCGCATCGCCATCATGGACCGCGGCTCCATCGCGCAACTGGGCACGCCTGAGGAGCTCTACGGCACGCCCGTGAATGCCTATGTGGCCGACTTCATCGGCTCGGCCAACGTGATCCCCGTCGCGGCCCGGCGCATGGACGAGGGCAGCAGCGCCGCCGGCGCGCCCGCCCACGTGCGCTACCAGCTGGCGGGCCAGGAGCTCGACGGCGTGCAGGGCAGTCCGCAGCTTGCCGGCGACAGCGTGCTCATCGCCCGGCCCGAGGACCTGTCGCTCATGGCCCCGGCCCCGCATGTGCCCAATGCCCTGCACGGCCAGGTGCTGCGCCGCCAGTACCTGGGCTTCAAGACGGCCTACCGCATTGCGCTGCAGGGCGGCCCCGAGATCCGCGTCGAGCTGCATGCCGGCAACACCGTGGCCGACTTCCAGGCCGGCGATGCCGTGCAGGTGCTGGTGCCCGCCGACAGCCGCGTGGTGGGCGCGTGAGCGCCGCATCCCCCGAAAGCAAGCCATGAAAATCAACTGGTGGCCCTGGGGCGTGCTGACGCTGGTCAGCCTGGTCCTGCTCTGCTTCTTCGTGCTGTACCCGCTGGCGGTGCTGTTCGGCAACAGTGTGGTGGACGACGGCGGCGGCTATTCACTGGCCGCCTTCGCCACGCTGGCCCGCGACAGCCAGTACCTGCTGGCCTTCAGGAACACGCTGGTGCTGGGCTTTTCCGTCACCGCCTGCACCGTGCTGGTGGGCGTGCCCTTCGCCTACATGGTGGCGCGCTACGAGTTCCCGCTCAAGAACCTGGTGGCCGTGCTGCCCATCATGACCATCGTGATCCCCGAGATCATCGTCGGCCAGTCGTGGCTCTTGATCCTGGGCAACAACGGCCTGCTCACCAATTTCTTCGCCGACCTGGGGATCGAGCTGCCCTCGTTCTACGGCTGGACGGGCATGGTCTTCTCGATGACGCTGGTGTACTACACCTACATCTACCTGGGCGTGCTGGCGGCGCTGCGCGGCTTCGACGGCGCGCTCGAAGAAGCGGGCCTGAGCCTGGGCACCTCGCCCTTCGTGACCAAGATGCGCGTGCTGGTGCCGGTGATGCTGCCCGCCGTGCTGGTCAACGCACTGGTGGTGTTCACCCTGGTGGTGGGCAACTTCGCGCTGTCCATGCTGCTGGGCAGCCGCGTGCCGCTGCTGTCGGTGATGACCTACAACACCTTCGTGAGCGAGATGGGCGGCAGCCCCGCACTGCAGAGCGCCATGTCGGTGGTGTCCATCGCCATCGTGGCCATCGTGCTGTTCTTCCAGAAGCGCGTGGTGGAGCGCAAGATGTACACCATGACCCAGGGCCGCGCACCGGCGCCGGTGCGCGTGCGCTCGGGCGCGGCGCTGCTGTTCACCGTCACCGTGGGCCTGGTCATCCTGGCCTCCATGCTGCCGCTGGTGATCGTGTTCGTGGGCGCCTTCACCGAGACCAGCGGCCCGGTGATGCGCTGGGGCAGCTGGTCGCTGGGCAGCCTGCAGCGCGCGCTGCAGGGCGCACCCGAGCCCATCATCAACTCCATCAAGTTCTCGTCCATCGCCACGCTGGCAGGGGTGTCCTTCGCGCTGCTGGTGAGCTACCTCACCATCAAGAAGCGCAACACCTTCACCCAGGCGCTCGACTACATCGTGGTGCTGCCGCTCACCATCTCGGGCACGGTGCTCGGCATCGCGCTGGTGCAGACCTTC
The DNA here is from genome assembly GCF_058783375.1 of Acidovorax sp. FW305-C-20-28. Lineage (NCBI taxonomy): Bacteria > Pseudomonadati > Pseudomonadota > Betaproteobacteria > Burkholderiales > Comamonadaceae > Acidovorax > Acidovorax sp. FW305-C-20-28. The sequence continues at coordinate 137,268 of NZ_JBYSYM010000006.1, forward strand.
AACACCGGCTGGCTCATCCTGGCGGGCAGCTCGGGCATCATGGTGCTGGCCTACACGGTGCGCCGACTGCCCTTTGCGGTGCGCAATGCATCGTCCACGCTGTTCAACATTCCGGACTCGATCGAGGAGGCCTCCATCAGCCTCGGGGTGTCGCCCTTCATGACCTTCTTCAAGGTCATCCTGCCGGCCATGAAGGCCTCGCTGATCTCGGCCGCCATCCTGATGTGGGTGACCACCATCTCCGAGCTCTCGGCCTCGGTGGTGGTCTACACCGGCGGCCTGGAGACCATGCCCATCGCCATCTTCCGCCAGGTCGATGGCGGGCGGCTGGGACTGGCCTCGGCCTATGGGGCGGCGCTGGTCAGCGTGATCCTGCTGCCCATCGTGGTCGCCATCAAGGTCTTTCGCATCAACCTGTTTTCCAGCAAGTAAGCCCCATCCATCTTTTCACCACCGAGAGGCCTCCCATGAAGATCAAGACCCTGTTGCAATGCACGCTGGCCGCCATCGGCCTGGCCGCCAGCCTGGCCCAGGCGCAGACCGTGGTGCTGTACTCCTCCAACAACACCGAGACCATCGAGACCGCGCTCAACGTGGTCAAGCAAAAGGCCGGCTCGCTCAATGTGCAGCAGGTCACCGGCGGCACAGGCTCGCTCATGAAGCGCATCCAGGCCGAGGCCAAGAACCCGCGCGGCGATGTGCTGTGGAGCGGCGGCTTCGGCACCATGGGCGCCTACAAGGACCTGCTGGAGCCCTACAAGTCGCCCGACCTGGCCGCCATTCCGGCCGAATTCCGCGGCCCCGGCAACCTGTGGGTGGGCACCAACCTGCACGTGATGGTGCTCATGGTCAACGAACGCCAGCTCAAGGGCCTGGCCGCGCCCAAGACCTGGTCGGACCTGATGAAGCCCGAGTGGAAGGGCAAGTTCGCCATCACCGACCCGAGCAAGAGCGCCACCGCCTACATGCTGGTGTACGGCCTGCTCAAGCAGTTCGGCAAGGACGGGCTGGAGAAGATCGCGGCCAACGCCGTGGTCACCTCGTCCTCGGGCACCACCTACAAGGGCGTGGCCGCGGGCGAGTACCCCGTGGGCCTGACCATCGAGTACGCCGCACAGGAGTACGTGGCCGGCGGGCAGAAGGAGATCAAGCTGGTCTATCCCGCCGAAGGCAGCTACCTGGCGCCCGAGGGCATGTTCATCGTCAAGGGCGCCAAGAACATGGAAGCCGCCAAGACGCTGTACAACGGCCTCCTGAGCAAGGAGGTGCAGGAAGCCCTGCTGGTGAAGAACTTCCGCCGCCCCACGCGCACGGACATCGCGGTCTCCAAGCTCACCGCGCTGCCCGACCTCAAGGCGATCAAGATCTTCCCGCTGGACCAGGACAAGGCCTCGCAGGAATACGAACAGCTCGTGGCGCTGTGGAACCTCGCGGTCACCAAGGCGCGCTGAAGGCGCGTGCGAATGTAAGAAACATTCATGGGCGGCAAGCCCGGCCAGCGACTCGTGACCCCATGGCGAAGGTGACCGCCTCATAAAGCCTGATTGCTATCCAATCAATAGCAATCAAAGTCTTGAAGGCGCCAGACCGGCGGTCTGGCGAGGGCTCTCAGGGATAACGCCCGTACCGGGACCCGGCCGCGGGGTTAGCCTTGGCATCACGCCCGCACCAAGAATGCAGGCAGTGCGAAGACGCATGCTGCCTAGACCATGATCGCCCAGCCAGCGATGGCGCCACCCGCGCCATCGCTGCCTTGCGCAGGCCGTCGGCATGCGGCCTTCGCTGTTGACCGAACCCACCGGCATCCCATTGAAGGCACAGCATCCATGTCCGTCAGCGTTTTCGACCTCTTCAAGATCGGCATCGGCCCCTCCAGCTCGCACACCGTGGGCCCCATGATCGCGGCGCGCCAGTTCGCCTGCCACCTGCAGGCCACGGTGGGCCTGGCGGCCGTGCACGGCGTGGTGGTGGAGCTGTTCGGCTCACTCTCGGCCACCGGTGTGGGCCACGGCACCGACACCGCCGTGCTGCTGGGCCTGGCCGGGCACGAGCCCGATCGCATCGACCCCGACCAGATCGCGCCCACCATGGCGGGCATCCGCACCAGCCGCAGCCTGGCCCTGCTGGGGGTGCACAGCGTGCCCTTCGTGGAAAAAGAACACCTGCTGTTCCGCCGCAAGAGCCTGCCGCTGCACCCCAACGGCATGGCCTTCCATGCGCTGGACGCCCACGGCGCGAAGCTCGCCGAGCGCGAGTACTACTCGGTGGGTGGCGGCTTCGTGACCGATGCGGCGGGCGAGCGCGTGCTCAACGCCAGCGCCGGCGCCGCAGCCGACACCGCAGGCCACGGCCAGGGCCTGCCCCACCCCTTTCACACCGGCGCCGAACTGCTGGCCCAGTGCCAGGCCACCGGCCTGTCGGTCGCCGCCCTCATGGCCGCCAACGAGCAGCACTGGCACAGCGCGGCCGAGCTGCGCCGCCGGCTCCTGGCCATCTGGCAGACCATGGCGGGCGCCGTGCAGCGTGGCTGCGCGGCCACCGGCACCCTGCCCGGCCCCATGCACGTGCGGCGCCGCGCGGCCGAGCTGCACAAGAACCTCAAGGCCCAGCCCGAGGCCGCGCTGCGCGACCCGTTGTCCATGCTGGACTGGGTGAACCTCTACGCCATGGCCGTGAACGAGGAGAACGCCGCTGGCGGCCGCGTGGTGACCGCCCCCACCAACGGCGCGGCCGGCGTGATCCCCGCCGTGCTGCACTACTACGTGAACTTCCTGCCCGGCGCGAACGAGGACGGCATCGCCACCTTCCTGCTCACCGCGGGCGCCATCGGCATCATCTACAAGGAAAACGCCTCGCTCTCGGGCGCCGAGGTGGGCTGCCAGGGCGAGGTCGGCGTGGCCTGCTCCATGGCCGCCGGTGCCCTGGCCGCCGTGATGGGCGGCACGCCCGAGCAGGTGGAGAACGCCGCCGAGATCGGCATGGAGCACAACCTCGGGATGACCTGCGACCCCGTGGGCGGCCTGGTGCAGATCCCCTGCATCGAGCGCAACGCCATGGGCGCCATCAAGGCCATCAACGCCGCCCGCATGGCGCTGCGCGGCGATGGCCAGCACGTGGTCTCGCTCGACAAGGTGATCAAGACCATGATGCAGACCGGTGCCGACATGAAGATCAAGTACAAGGAAACCTCGCGCGGCGGGCTGGCGGTGAACGTCGTCGAGTGCTGAGGAGACCGCCCCTACTCCGGTAGGGTTCTCATGGACCGGACAGGCCCACAGAATCGGGTTTTTTGCCATGACCACACTGTTGTCTGCCATTTCACCGACTGCCCCCCTCACCCGACTCTCGCTGCTCGCCCTCGCCGCCGCACTGGCCGGCTGCGGTGGCAGCAGTGACGCCCCGCCCCCGCAGGACGTGGCCCTGCTAGTGGGCGACTGGCAGTCCCAGGGCTGCACGGTGATCGGCAGCCGCCTGAGTGAACGCGGCCTTTTGCGCGTGGTGCGCCAGGACGCCACGCTGTTTACCCAGTCCTATGGTGCAGTGAGCTATGCCAGCGGCGACTGCACAGGCAGCGGCACGGTGCGGCTCCTCCCGCCGGAGACGGCCACCTCACTCGTGGTACGGCGTACGGCCTCCACCGGTTCCTTTGCCGTCTTCTGGGGGCACTGGACGCAGGATTCGGCCGACAGCAAACCCTATGGCCGCTGGGCGCTCAAGGGAGATTTCATGTGCCCAGCGTTCTACGCTGTCGTGCTGGCCATCTTCCCCCCACCACCGTCGCCACCGCCGCACACCTCCTACGACCTGGAAATCGCCACACGCCAGACCGACGAGATGCTGCAGCGCAGGGCCTGTTACACGCGCGTGCCCGCCTAGACAGCCTGCCCCATCAACCCGCCGCGACCAGCCCGGCCAGCTTGGCCAACGACATGCGCCAGCCTGCCTCGTTGTCTTCGGGCGCCACTCCAGGCGGCAGGCCCTCGTGCAGCGCGACCAGCCGGGTACCGCCACCCGGCTCGTCCGAGAGCTCCACCGTGGAGGTCATGCGGCCCTGCATGGCGGGGTTGGCGGTCTCGAATTCCATCACTTCGACCACCCGCTCGTTCACGGCCAGTTCCTGGAAATGACCGTGGTAGGTGTCGGTGTGTGCCGAGGTCTTGCCGGCCAGGCCGGGCTCTTGGTAGATGAGCGAGATCCGAAAGCGCCCGCCCTCGCGCGCATCGAAGGCATGCACCACCATGGCCATGCCGTCGGGCACTTTCCATTGCGCAATGGCGTCGGCATCGACCAATGCGGCATAGACGCGCGGGCGCGGGGCGGGGATTTTCAGGGAGATACGGGTGGAACCCATGGGTCCAAGGGTAGCGGGGTACCCTGTCGGCGGCAAGCGGCCACCACCCCATGCTTCTGGCATGGGTACGGCCCAAGGCAGGGAAGCTAGACTCCCACGGGCCGCCACCCCGGTCGAACACCGCCCCCCACTGTCCAGGAAACCCCATGTCCAACAGCCAGTTCGCCTTTCTCCCACGCAGCTCCGTTCCCGACCGCGCGGCGCTGCAGGCTTCGCTGGACCGGCTCGGCTTCGACCTCACGCTGCACCCGGACTTCACCCGCTTCGACGACTCGGGGTTTCTGCCCTTCACGCTCCATGGCGTGGAAGGACCGGGCTTCGAGATCCACTACAGCCCGGCGCAGGACGTGGTGGGCGACGACGACGGCTTCGCCGCCATGGCCGATGGACGCGACTACTGCATCACCATGACCTGGGGTGGACGCATGAAGGACCTGGCCTGCGTGATGATGGTCAGCTGCGCACTGGCGCAGGACTTCGGCGCGGTGGTGTCGTATGAAGGCGAAGAGCCCCAGCCGCTGGAGGACATGCTGCACACGGTGCAGGTGGCGCTCAAGGAGGGGGCGAAAGAGAAATAGCCAGGCGGTCCGCCCATTGCAGTTGCAGGTGCGGACCCGCACCTGCTGCACTCACCCGAACGTCCGCTTGGGCACCTGCCGTGCCAGTTCCGCGAAATGGCCCACGCTGCCCCAGGCGGTGCGCGAGCCCACCACGTACAGCCGTGACTTGGCGCGCGAGGCCATGACGTTGAGGATATTGGGCACGCCGCCCGCCCACTGGCGGGCATTCTTTTCGCCCGCCATGGGGGCGCCCAGCACAGCGATCACGGCTTCGGCTTCCTTGCCCTGGAAGGTATGGATGGTGCCCACGCGCTCGTCGAGCCACTTGCGCGCATCGACCCCGAAGAGCTCGAACAGCTGGGGTTCGGCGCGCAGCAGCAGGCGCATCTCCTGCGCCACCACGCGGAAGGGGCAGATCACGTAGATGTCGGGGTTCTGCACGCCCGCGCGGGCCAGCTTGCGCAGCATGCGCATGACCACCTGGCCTTCTTCGGCGCTCCACTTGGGGGCGCTGGCGGTGGAACTGGTGTCGGGGTCGAACCAGGCCGAGGGGCCCAGGATGTCGGCGACATCGCCCACGCTGTCGGGCCCCATGGCCGGCACCATGCGGTTGTCATAGGCAATGGCATTGGAGACGCCGAACATGGGCTCCTGGAAGCGGCGGCGCACCAGCAGCGGCAGGCCCACGGTGCGCGTGCCCTCGGGCGTGCGGAAACAGGCCTGGATGGTGCTGGCGCTGTCGGCCAGGGTCTGCACGGAGGCCTGCGGTGCACACCAGAGGCTGCGGTCCACGCGCTGCTGCAGCGAGATCTGGTTGACCAGGTTCTCGGGAATGGTGACCACGGGAGGAATCTGCAGCGTGTCGCCCACGATGACCGCGCGCCGCGCCCGCAGGATCGCGCCCACGGCCGCCTGGGGCGTGGCCTGCCCGGCCTCGTCGACCAGCAGCCAGCCGAACGATGCCGCGGGCAGATCCCCCAGCATGCGGTGGACGGAGGCAAAGGTGGTGGACACCACGGGTACCACCAGGAACAGGCTGGACCACAGGTCCGGCAGCAGCTGGCGCCGCGCCGCATCCGGGAAGGTGCCCGACTGCAGGGCCGCCATGAGCACCCCCAAGTTGTGCTCCATCTTGTGCGCGGCCACGGTGACGAAGGCCTTGTGCACGTCGAGCGCGGCGACGAACAGTTTTTCACGCTGCTGGTGGATCTGGTCGTCGAGCCAGGGCACGGCCAGGTTCCAGGCCTCGTGGCCACGCTCGAAGAAGGATTCGTCGACGAAGCGGTCGCCGATGCGGGCATAGGCCTCCCGGAGCTGGGCGCCCAGGCTCTCGACCTCCCGCTGCGCGGTCTCGAGCTGGGCGTTGGTGAGCCCCAGGTCCTCGGCAAAGCTCTTTTGTCGCTGCGCGGCGGCTTCCAGCTCGGACTGGGCCTGCGCTTCGGCGCGCACGGCCTCGCGGTGCACGCCCTCGCGCGCGGAGGCCTCCGACATCCAGCGCCGGAACGCCTCCGAGACGAACACCCGCGCCGAGACACCGGGGCGGGCCGCCTGCAGGGCCTGCAGCTCGCGCTCGGCCGCCAGGACAGCAGCGCGGGCCTTGCTCGATCCCTCGATGGCCAGGGCATAGGCCGCCGCCGCCGTGCTCAGGGACCGGGCGACGGTCTTGTGCCGGGTGTACAGCTGGTTGACCTCATCGCGCAGCCGGGTCAGGCGGGGCGCCAGGGTGCGCGCCTCTTCCAGCCGGGCCAGGATGCCTTCGACCGAGTGCTTGAGGTCGATGAAGGACTTGCGGGTGCGCTTCCATTGCTGCATTGCAGCATCGCCGCTCAGCGGCCGTTCGGCAGCGACGATGCGGGGGGCCACCATGCGCGGCGGCTGGCCTTCGGCGGCGGGCTCCGGCCGCGACACGTCCAGCCCGCGCGCCGCCTTGAGGTAAGTGGAAAAACCGAAATCCTCGTGCAGCCAGAAGCGCTGGCGAAAATCCCGGCGGTTGCGGCTGTTGCCCAGGGCCGCAGCCATCAGCCCCCAGGGATGGTCGGCAGGGTCGGCAGGGAAGTTGCGCTCCTCGCCATACAGCAGGGCCCGCGCGGTGGCGGCAAAGTAGCGCGGGCCGGGCTCGATGCTGCGGCCGGAAGGCAGCTCGCGGCTGACGTTTTCCACCGCCTTGTTGTTGCTCGACGCGACCAGCACCTCGAAGCCCTTGATCCGGGGATCCAGCCCGTGCAGGTGGAGAAATTCGCCATCGCCCAGCTGGAACTTCTGGCCCGTGGGGATGAAGGCCTTGTTCGGATCGTCGAACTCCGCCAGCCGGGCCGCGCGGCTCTCCACGCAGTGGGCCACCAGGTCGCGCAGCAAGGTCATCTTGCCGGTGCCGGGCGGTCCATTCACCGCCAGAATGCCCTGCCTGTCGCCAGCGAACTCCGCACGCGCCGCGTTCACGGCCGCCTGCTGCAGCGTCACCACCGGGTGGCTGCCCCGGCTGGGCCAGCGTGCGGGCGGAAAGCGCGCGGGGGCGATCAGCTCGGCAATGCCGGCCGTGTCCTTGAGCAGATCGCCCACGGCCGCGGGTTTCAGCACGGACAGGTAGCGCAGCAGGGCTTCGGGCGCGGCCCCGCCATCCACCATGGCGCGCGCCTTGGCCAGGTCGTCGAGGTAGAAGGAGTTGATGGGCGGCGAGTCCGGCGCGCCCTCCAGCTTGGGGTGGCGGTACAGCCGCGCCACGAAGCTGGGCGGCAGCACATGGTCGGGGCGCAGGCCCAGGGTGGCGCACAACCAGCCATGGCTGTCGTTGATGGTCCTCAGGTCGAGCGGCAGGGGCCGGCCCTCGCCGTCCACGCGGGCCAGGCGCCGCTGCAGCTGCTCGCGCAGCAGCTTCTCGGCCTCGGGCCAGCGCGCCAGCGCGCCGGCCTTGCCGCGCAACACCGCCGGCACGCCCCACGCGAAGCTGGAGATGGACACCGTATCGGGCCCCGCGAGCTGGCCGTCCTGGTCCACGATGGCCATGGCGATCGGCGCCCGGTGCCGCTGGTAGGTGCGCGTCTCCTCGTCCTTGCCGAACGAGGACAGCAGGTCGGTCATGCACATTTCCATGCTGACCTCGCCCAGCACCACCAGGTAGAACAGCCGGAAGGGCGGCTTGTAGGACTGCTCACCGCGCTGCCACGGCAGAGGTTCGCCATCGACCCGGGCGATGGAGGCACGGTCGCCACCGACCAGGGTTGCCGGATCGGTGTAGGCCAGCGGGGCCAGCACCTCGAGCGACAACCAGGCGGACAGGATGGCGTGGGCCGAGTCCGGCGCGGCATGCAGGCTCGCGGAGGAAGCCGACTCCAGCGCGGCCAGGGCGTCCCGGGCCTCGCCATCACCCGCCTGTGCCTGGGCCTGCACCGCGGCCGGCACGGGCACCGACACCTGCCCGGCGGGTGCCGCAGGCGCCGGCTGGCCCGCACGTGCGCCCGCCGGCCGGGGCGCCACGGCGGGGAGCGAGAGGGAAAACGGAGCGCGGTCCACGGAAGCAGGCAGCCCGTTCAGCGCAGGCGGCGGGTGTGGACCGGCATGGGCCGGCGGGCGATGTTCCTGATCTGCGGCAATGGCATGGGCGACCTCCCTCGTACCCTGTGTGGCTTCGTGCGGCATGGACAGATCGGCGGTGCCCTCCCCGGCGTCAGGGCGGTTGGCTGGGAGGGAGGGCATGGCTATCCAAAAATGCGCGCAGCCAAGCATGTTACATGCGACTGGGCGCCGCTCCCAGCCCCCCTGCCGAAGCAGGGGCCTGCACCTGGTGCCGCCACACCACAAAAAAGCCTGGCACGCAGCGCCGCGCAGACCGGCGGCAGGCACCGCATGGTCCATGCCCAACGCCAATTCTTGGTGCTACCGCCGGGCCGGGTGCCTGCTTACAGTCCACCCCATGGACCTTCACACACCCCCTCCCCCGAGCCGCCTGGCACCGCCTGAGGCCGGCGAAGCATCTCCCGGCCCGGCGCTGCGCCATGCCGACAGCGACGCCGACCTCCTGGCCTGCTGGCCCGTAGTGCAGCAGTTGCGCCCCCGGCTGCCGAATGCCGAGGACTTCATCGCGCGCGTGCACCGCATGCGCGCCGACCACTACCGCATCCTGGCCGCATGGCAGGACCGCCACACCGCCGTGGCGCTGGGCGGCTACCGCCTGGCAGAGAACCTGATCTATGGGCGCTATCTGTACGTGGATGACCTGGTCACGCTGGACACGGCGCGCGGCGCGCGCTGGGGCCAGGCGCTGATGGACGCCATGGCGCGCATTGGCGAGCAGGAGGGCTGCACCTGCCTGGTGCTGGACACCGGCCTGTCCAATGCACTGGCCCAGCGCTTTTACTTCCGCCAGGGGCTGCTGACACAGGCCATGCGCTTTGGACGTCCGCTGGGAAAGGCGGCCGCATGACCGCGCGGAACATCCTGCACATCACCTGCAGCGCGCGCGCCGAGGCTTCGCAGAGCACCCGCTTCTCCTACCGCATCGTGGAGCGCCTGCAGCCGGCCGAAGTCACCCTGCGCGACCTGGCCTGGGCCCCTCTGCCGCATGTAGACGGTCCATACGCCCACGCACTGGCGGGCAGGCCGGCCGACACCCGCAACGCGGGTTCCCTGGACAGCCTGGCCCGGTCGGAACAGTTGATTGCCGAGCTGGACGCGGCCACCGCCATCGTGATCGGCCTGCCCATGCACAACTACACCATCCCCTCGTGCCTGAAGGCCTGGGTGGACCATGTGCTGCGCATCCACCACACCTTCGTCCCCTCGCCCGAGGGCAAGCGCGGCCTGCTGCGCGACCGGCCGGTGTACATCGCCGTGGCCTCGGGCGGCTTCTACACCGGCGCACGCGCCAACCAGCCCGACTTCGTCACGCCCTACCTGCAGGCGGCGCTCAACACCATGGGCCTGCGCACGCTGCACTTCTTTCCCCTGCAGGGCCTGGTCTTCGGCCCCGAGCGCGTGGCCCAGGCCTGGAGCGAAGCCACGGCGGTGCTGGATGCCGTGCTGGCGCCCCAAGGCGCCAATGCATTGGCTGCCTGAGCAGCCCCATTTTTTGTCCCTTTTCTTCCAGAAATTTCCATGACCCAACGCCTTGACCATTCCAAGATCGCCCCCAACGCCGCCAAGGGCTTCTATGCCGCCAGCGCCTATGTGTCCCAGTGCGGCCTTCCCACCGTGTTGATCGACCTGGTCTACCTGCGCGTGTCCCAGATCAATGGCTGCGCGTACTGCATTGACATGCACTCGCGCGATCTGCTCAAGCACGGTGTCAGCGTGGACAAGCTCGTGCTGGTGCCTGCCTGGCGCGAGGCCGGTGCCCTGTTCGACGCCCGCGAGAGCGCTGCGCTGGCCTGGGCCGAGGTGCTGGCGCGCGTGGACCAGACGGGAGCCCCCGACGAAGACTTTGCCGCGGTCTCCCGCGTCTTCAGCGAGCGCGAAGTGGTGGACCTGACCATGGCCATCTGTTTGATGAGCGCCTTCAACCGCCTGGGCGTGGGAATGCGCCTGGTACCGCAGGCGGCGGCTGCAGCGGCCGCCTGAGCGATCAGGGCTGGCTGCCCCCAACCAAGCCCAACAGCTGCCGGCAGTGCGCGGCGGCCTCGCCCTCGGGCACATTGGCCACGCCCAGCACCAGGCCGGCGTGGTGGGGCTGCGGGTCGGCATACCAGGGCGACAGCGGCACCGGTGCCAGACCCTGCTGGCGGGCCTGCAGGGTCAGCGCCACATCGTCCATGCCCGGGGGCAGGCGCAGCAGCACCGCGAGCCCTGCCGCACGGCAGGTCGCCCCCTCGGCCCGCAGGCTGCAGAGAATGGCATCGCGCCGCCCGGCATAGAGCTGCTTCATGCGGCGCAGGTGGCGCAACAGGTGGCCGCCCTGCAGAAACTGCGCCACCGCGTGCTGCAGCAGCGGCCCCGGCGCCGAACCGAACAGCGCCGCCGCTTCATCGAAGCGCGCCACCTGGGCGGCCGGCACAACGAGAAATCCGAGGCGCAGCGACGGGTTGATGGTCTTGCTGAAAGTGCCGACATGCAGCACACGCCCTGCCGGGTCCCGCGCGGCCAGCGCCGACAGGGCCCGGCCGGGCGGCAGCTGCAGCTCGCCCAGGTAATCGTCTTCCAGCACCCAGGCGCCGGCCTGCGCCGCCCAGCCCAGCAAGGCCTGCCGGCGCTCCACCGACAGCGCAGCCCCGAGCGGCGCCTGCTGCCCCGGGGTAACCACCGCCAGCGCCGCCTGGGGCGCAACGGCCATTCCGGCCGCCACATCCAGGCCCTGCGCATCCACCGGCACCGGCACGCAGGCCAGGCCCAGGGCCGCCAGCGTGCGGCGCGTGAGCGGGTAGCCGGGGTCTTCGCTCCAGGCCTGGCCGCTCAGGCCCAGGGCCTGCACCGCCAGGGCAATGGCTGCCGTGTGCCCGCTGGTGATGTACACCTGCGCCGCGCTGCAGGCCATGCCGCGTGCCACCGCCAGGTAGGCAGCAATGGCCGCGCGCAACAGCGCCTCGCCGCGCGGGTCGGGGTAGCGCAGCGGGGCATGGGCCGATTCCCGGGCAGCGCGGGCCACGGTGCGCTCCCACACCTTGGCCGGAAAGGCGTCCTGCGCGGGCACCCCCATCTGGAACACGCCGCTCACGCTGCGCGGGTAGTTGGCCACCGGGTCGCGCAGCACGGCGGTCGCAGAGGCCACCGCCCCAGGCGGCGGTGCAGACACCCCGTGGCGCCCCACGAAGGTGCCCGCCGCGCCCAGGGCCACGATGAGCTGCGCATCGATCAATGCCTCGTAGGCCGCACGCACCGTGCCGCGCGCCACGCCCAGCTGCGAGGCCAGGTCGCGCCAGGACGGCAGGCGCGCGCCCGGCGCCAGCCGCCCCTGGGCAATGGCGGCATGCAGCGCCTTGCGGATCTGCTCGGTGACGGGCTCGCGCGCGCTGCGGTCCAGCGCCAGGTGCAGGGCAGGTGCGGGTGGGGCAGAAACGGTGTGGGGCATGGTCATGGAGCGGGAGCGCGCACGCCGGGCAAGGGCACTGAGGCAACGGCTGGCCGTCGATCATGCCAGCGACCGGGCATCACCCCAGCCAGTGCACGCCCTGGCTCCAGCCCAGAAAGACACGCCCATCCTCGCGCACGGGGCCGGACGCGGACTGCGCCAGCCCCACCAGGGCGGGACGCAGCCGCGCCGCAAAAGCCCGGGGCTGGGCGGCCAGTTGCTCGTGGGCCCAGCGCAAGAAGTCCTCGACCGCTTCGCCCTTGCGCTCCAACGGCTCCAACATGGCCAGAAAGAACACCATCTGCCGCCAGGCATAGGCCGCGTTCTTGGTATGCACCAGGCGGCTGTGCCAGTCCGATGCATGCACCCGCACCTGCAGCCGCTGCAAGACCCAGGCAAAGCACTCCTGCGCCATGGACATGAAGTGTGCCGCCATTGGCTGCTGAAGGCCCAACTGCCCCACCAGCACCGCCAGGTTGTGCGTGGTGAGCACCTGCTGCTGCTCAATGATGGTGCCGTTGCGGGCCACGCTGAACCCCTTGCCGGGCGCCGTGCCCGCACGCCGGGTGCAAAGGTCGGAAAACTGCTCATCCAGGGAAGGCGGCTGCACCTTGCCCGTTTTCAAACGACCAAGCCAGCTGGAGGTGACCAGCTCGGCATCGAGCTCGATACCGTAGTAGCGCGCATAGATGGTGCCTTGCACCACGCGCCAGGCTTGCAATGCGGCGCTGGCGTACTTGGCAGAAAAGCGGCCCATGAAGATGTCGGCGGCCACTTCCTCGGTCAGGGGCAAGTCCCCCAGGCCGGCGGTGCGGGCCAGGGCATCCAGCTCTCGAACCAGCTTGTTGGGCAGGATGGCAAAGGGAAACGCCGTCAGCGACAGCACCACCACCTCGCGCAGTACCTGGAGCGCAGCAGGGTCCGTTTCGCCATGGGCATCGGCCTTGCGGCTGGAATGCCGGCCAAGTGCCGCCAGCCAGGGCAACTCCTCCAGTTGCACCTGCCGGGCGAGGTTGAGCAGCAGCAGGGAGCGCCGCTGGCGAAACGCCGCATAGATCGCCGCGTAGAGCCGGCCGCAGGCTTCGTCGACCATGGCCTCTGCACGCAGGCGCGCCGTGATCTGCGGAACCAAGGTGGCCAGCACTTCGGCCGAAGTGACGACCCCCAGGCGTACCAGCTCCTGCAGCGGGGCCGCCAGGCAGCGTTGCACCTTCCTGTGCACCGACGCAGGCACGAGGGGGCCCTCCGGCAGGCCGCTGGCCCGGGTCTCTTCCGGTTGCACCGGCAAGAGCACACCGCCCATGTCGTCCAGGCCCTCATCCGCGGGGTGGGCATGCAGGCGCGCAGCCACCTGCCGGGCGATCTGGCGGTGGCTGGGCGCATTGGCATGGCCCCACTGCAAGGCGCGCTGGTGCTGGCAGGTTCGCGAAGCCGGCAAGCCATGGGTGGACACGTAGCGCGCCAGCACCAGGCGCACCCGCCCGGCCTCGCGGCGCGCAAAGCGCTCGGGTGTGCGCAGGCGCTGGGCGAGCAGCACCAGCAGCGAACCCAGGCTGGTCTTGCTGCGATGCGGTCGGCTGCACAGCGTGTGCTGCTGCAACTGCTCGAAGCGCTGCAGCAGCGCGTGGGCACGCACCTCCCATCCCTCGGGGTAGTGCTCTGCGGGCCAGCCGCCATCGATGACAAAGCCACCGGCAGGTGTGCGCTGCCAGCCCCCATCGGCCTGGCGCCGCGCGCGGGGTGGATCGCCCACCACGGTGTCCAGAAAGAGCGCCACAATTTCGTCGTACAGCGGTGTCCAGACGGTGACGGATTCCTTTTGCCGATCCACCCGCGGATTGGCAGGCGTGTCCTGCAATTGCCCCACCGTCGTGCCCGCGTCCTGCAGATGCACGCGCCGGCCCTGGGCAGGTGGCGCTGTGGCCACCGGGCGGGGATAAAAGCGCAGGCGGCTGAAGTACGGCGCCAGCGCATCCACCACCTGGCGCGCCGCATCCCCGTGCCCTTGCCGCAGCAACTGCGCCACGGCGAGCAACGCGCCCTCCTCGGGCACGTCGATGGCATAGCAGCCCGATTGCAGCCATTGCCCAAGGCGTGCCTGGCCCGGCTCGGTGAGGAACCACACGTTCAGGGCCTCGCGCGCATCGGCATCGGTGGCGGGCTGCATGCCCAGCGCCAGCAGCAGATCGTGCTCGTGGGGCTGCAACGGTCCGCCAGAAAGCACGGCGCCGGTAACAAAGCCGCCGCGCACCACCTCGAGCGTGGCCCAGGCAGGCATGTCCTTGACAGGGGTGCGCTCGCCTGGCTGCAGGGTGCCCGCGACCTGGCCCAGCAGCGCGGCCGTCCAGCGCTCCACATGCCCCTGGGCCTGGAGCTGGGCTGAGGGGTCGGTTTCGCGCTGGGCGCGCGACAAGGCGCGGGCCAGTTGCGCCGTGGCGTAGCCGGTACCGACGGCAGGTGGTTCGGCGCCGGGCGGCCCCTGGTGCTCTGGTGTCATTCCGGTGGGTGGTGTGTGGCTGGATCCGGGGGCTGGAGTCGAACCAGCTCCCTCTCGGTCCGGAGCCAAGCGTTCTACCGATGAACTACCCCGGAACAATCGGTGGCATGCAATCGCCTGCTTTTTATCACAGGGCCATGGGCGGTCCGGCACCCCCGATGTGGCGGAATGCCGACGCCCCCGGGGCGAGAAAGTGGCAAAGCGGCCACAGCCGCTTCACAATCCGCCCACCGCCTGGTGGCCCACAAGGTTCCCTGGCGCTTTTTCCTCGGGTATCCGCCTGGTTCCTTTTCTTTTCTTCCTTCCATGAAATCTGTTTCGATGCTGCGCCATGGGGCGCTGATGGCGGCGCTGTTGCTGGCCAATGCACCCGCCTGGGCCGAAGACACGCTGGCGCGCATTGCCAGCGCGGGCGAGCTGCGCCTGGGGCACCGTGAGAAATCGCTGCCCTTCTCGTACAAGGACGCCACCAGCGGCAAGGTGCAGGGCTACACGGTGGACATCTGCCTGCAGATCTATGAAGAGATCAAGAAGGAGCTCAAGCGCCCGGACCTCAAGCTCAAGTACCTGCTGGTGGACGGCAAGAACCGCATCAGCGACGTGAAGGACAACGTGGTGGACCTGGAGTGCGGCGGCACGGCCAACACGGCGGCGCGGCAAAAGGAGATTTCCTTCAGCCACCACATCTTCGTGGCGTCCTCGGCCTTCCTGGTGCGCAAGAACTCGGGCATCAAGACGCTGGACGACCTGCAGAACAAGAAGATCGCCGTGCAGGCCAAGACCACCAACGAAAACCTGCTCAAGGCCAACGAGCGTACCTTCAACCGCAAGTTCGAGTATGTGCCGGTGGAGAGCACGCTGGACGCCGTGAACGCGCTGGCCAAGGGCCAGGCCGATGCGGCCTTTGCCGACGACGCCGGCATCTGGATCCCGCTCACCCGCCTGGGCAAGTCCATGGACGACTACGTCTTCCTGGAAAAGCGCCTTTCGGTGGAGCCCTACAGCATCGGCCTGCGCCGCGGCGACCCCAAGTTCAAGGAACTGGTGGACCGCGTCACGCGCCGCATGATCCAGGGCGGAGAGATGACGGCTCTGTACAAGAAGTGGTTCAGCGCCGATCAGGGCACGCTGCCGATGAGCATCTTCATGAAGGAAGCCCTGCGCCGGCCCAGCGACATCGGGGTCGAGCAGATCGCGTTCTAGTGGCCTTGGGGGCTTGATCCGGATCAAGCCTCCTTTCACTTGCTGACAACCGGCCAAAATTCAGGGCGCGGCGGGCCTGGGTCGCTTTATAGTCGATAGCAATAATTTGTAACTATCGAATGACGAGCACGACAGACGCATCTTTGCCGGACGGTGTGGACGCGGGCGACAGCCCCCACTACCTGCGCGCGCTGACGGACATGGCCGATGAGCGCACGGTGGTGGCCGGTGCGGCCATCTACACCGACAACGGCATCAAACTGGTGGAAAAGGGCGCGCGCATCGACAGCCGCCTGTACGACCGACTGGTGCAGCACAAGCTGCGCGAGCCCATCGACAGCCACCTATCGGTGGAAAACCCCGTGAACGCGGAAGCCCTGGTGGCCACCGGGCAGGACCTGGCCGAGCAGGATGTCCTGTGCAGCCTGCTCTCCGAGGCCATAGGCTCCGGCGCCCGGCTGCTGGCACCGCTGCGCGCCGTCGCCCTGCCCATGCCGATTGCCTGCAAGCTCACGGTGATGCGCGACAAGCGCCCCGCGCTGTACCTGCACAGCGTGCGCATGATGATGGTGTCGGTGTTTCTGGGCCTCAAGACCGCCGAGCGCGACCTGGGCGCACTGGCGGCCGCGGCCCTGCTGCACGACCTGGGCGTGCTGCACATGGACCCGGCCTGGAACGACCCCGATTTCAAGGTGGTGGGCGTGCAACGCAAGCACCTGGTGGCCCACCCCATCACCTCCATGCTGATGGTGCGCGACAGCAAGGCCTACCCCCAGGCCGTGGCCGACGCGGTGCTGGAACACCACGAGCGCATGGACGGCACAGGTTACCCACGCGGCCTCGCGGGCGCGGGCATCTCGTCCATGGGCCGCATCCTGATGCTGGCCGAGGTGGTGGCCGCCTTCTTCGAGAAATACGACGACATGCCGGCGCAGCGCCTGTCGCTGGTGCTGCGCCTGAACCACCGCAAGTTTCCGTCGGCACTGGTGGGGCACATCCTGCCGCTGTTGCAGGAAGAGGTGGCACGCGAATCGGCCCTGATGCCGCTGGGCAACGATGCCCCGCGCCAGGCCGAACTGCTGGCCGATGCCTTCATGAAATGGGACGAACTCAAGACCGCCCTGCCCCCGGCCATGCTCAAGGCCATGCCCCCCGCCAGCGCCTTCGCGTTCACCGATGCCCGGCTGATGGCATTGCAAAAGGCCCTGGTGGAGGCCGGCTCGCACCCGCAGCACCAGGCCGACCTGATGGCCCAGCTGCAGGGCGATGCCGTGGGCCTGGCCGAGGTGGCCCTGGTGGGGCGCGAAGCCATCTTCCAGCTGCAAAGCGTGCTCAACGCCTGCCACCGCCGCTGGCCCGACCTGGGAAAGCGCGCCACGCCGGGCGACGCGGCCGTGGCCAACTGGTGCGACTGGGCAAGCGAGCGGCTGTAAACGGTATCAAAAACATAGCTGCCCATCCTTTTGTGACAGGCGGCTGACTGCCCTGCCACCAAATCCCGCCCGCCACCGGGCAGTCGCCCGGACATGGGACAATCACACCCCATGACACCGCAGCAGTACGTACAACAAAAAGCCGTCGCCTCCGGAAGCAGCTTCTACTACGCCTTCCTGTTCCTGCCGGCGCCGCGCCGTGCGGCCATCACGGCCTTCTATGCGTTCTGCCGCGAAGTGGACGATGTGGTCGACGAGGTGAGCGACCCTGGGGTGGCCCGCACCAAGCTGGCCTGGTGGCAGGCCGAGGTGGCCAAGGCCTATGCAGGCCAGCCCACCCACCCCGTGATGCAGGCGCTGATGCCGCTCGCGGCCGATTACGGCATCGAGCAGCGCCACCTGCAGGCCGTGATCGACGGCTGCCAGATGGACCTGGAGCAGACGCGCTACCTGGATTTCGCCGGCCTCACCCAGTACTGCCACCTGGTGGCGGGCATCGTGGGCGAAGTCACGGCACGCATCTTCGGCCAGACCGACGAGCGCACCACGCAGTACGCCCACACCCTGGGCCGCGCCTTCCAGCTGACCAACATCATCCGCGACGTGGGCGAGGACGCGATGATGGGCCGCATCTACCTGCCCGTGGCCGAGCTGCAGCAGTTCGACGTGAAGGCGCACGAGATCCTCAAGCGCCAGTACTCGGACCGTTTCACCGCGCTCATGAAGTTCCAGGCCGAGCGCGCGCACCGCACCTACGACGAGGCCCTGGCCCTGCTGCCCGACGCCGACCGCCGCGCGCAAAAGCCCGGACTGATGATGGCCAGCATCTACCGCACCCTGCTGCGCGAGATCGAACGCGACAACTTCCAGGTGCTGCACCAGCGCATCCGCCTGACACCGCTGCGCAAGTTCTGGCTGGCCTGGAAGGTGCAGGCACTGGGCCGCATGTAGTCCCCCACGGAAAGCCGCCATGAACCGCCACGCCCCCATACGCACGCATTTGGCCGGCGCCGCCCTGCTCGCAATAGCCCTGGGCGCCACCGTGCTGCCCCCTCCCGCGCACGCCTTCTGGGGCCTGCTCGGCAAGGCCGCCGGTGGTGCTGGCAAGGCGGCCGGTGGTACCGCGGGCAAGGCGGCAGGGGCTGCGGGTGCGGCCGGGGCCGCGGGTGGCGCCGGCGAGGCGGCCACCGCGGCAGGCACGGCCGGAAAAGCAGCCGCCGCAGGTGCCGGGGCCGCCACGCTGGCCGATGACGCGGCCCGTGCCGGTGGCAAGGCGGCCGGCACAGCCGACGCCGCTGGCGGCGCAGCGCACGGGTTCAGCGCCGTCAATGCCGCGCTGCCGCCCGAGGTGGCCGTGTACCTGGCCAAGCCCGCTGCCAGCCTCACGGGCAGCGACACGGCCGCCATGATGGGCCTGTACCAGCGCATGGTGGCGCAAGCGGGCAAGACCGGCGATTTCAGCGTGATCGAGCGCATGCCCCAGGTGCACGGCGCCAAGACGCTGCCGCAACCCGCCCCGCCCGTGCCGGTGCCGGTCAAGGCCGGCGCCACAGCCCAGCCATCGCCGGCCGCAGCGGGCCCTTCGCCATCAGCCGCAGCCGAGATGAGCCTGGCCGGGCTGCGCCTGCTGGCGCATGCCGCATCGGCCGGCCACCGCGCGGCGCAGAAGGAATTGCGCGATCGCTGCACCGACCCCGCCGTGCTGCGCACCGCGCCGGCCGACGTGCAGGCCGCCTGCAAGGCCGCGGCTGCCAGCGCCACGGCAGCCCCCGCCAAGCCCCGGCCCGCGGCCACATGAAGGTCGCGGTCATCGGCGCCGGCTGGGCCGGCATGGCCGCGGCCATCGCCCACGCGCAGGCCGGCCATGCCGTCACCGTGCTGGAGTCTGCGCGCACCGTGGGCGGCCGTGCCCGCGCGGTGCCGGCGACCCTGCCCGACGGCACACCCGCCACACTGGACAACGGCCAGCACATCCTGATTGGCGCCTACACCGAAAGCCTGCGCCTGATGCGCCTGGTGGGCGTGGACGCCGAGAAAGCGCTGCTGCGCCTGCCGTTGGCGCTGCGGTTCCCCGACGGCACAGGCCTGGCCCTGCCCGACCTGCCACCGCCCTTCGACGCCGTGCTGGGCATTGCCCGCGCGCGCGGCTGGGGCTGGCGCGACAAGCTCGCGCTGCTGCGCGCGGCCAGCGGCTGGCAACTGGGCGGTTTCCGCTGCGCGCCCGAAACCTCGGTGGCGCAGCTGTGCGCCGGCCTGCCGAAGCGGCTGGTGGCCGAGTTCATCGACCCGCTGTGCGTGTCGGCCCTGAACACCCCCGCCCACGAGGCCAGCGGCCAGGTCTTCCTACGCGTGCTGCGCGACAGCCTGTTCAGCGGCCGGGGCGGTTCCAACCTGCTGCTGCCGCGCGAGAACCTGGGCGCCCTGTTCCCCGAGGCGGCGGCACGCTGGCTGGCCGCGCAGCATGGCGGCGCCGTGCATGCGGGGCAGCGCGTGCAAGGCATCGCGCAGCAGCCCGATGGGCGCTGGGGACTGCAGGGCACGGACTTCCACGGCCCCTATGACCACATCAACCTGGCCTGCCCGCCCTGGGAGGCAAGCCGTCTGGTCGCCGCAGCCACGGGTGTGCCGGCGGCGCACGATGCCGCGCGCCAGCAGTGGTGCAGCGCGGCCGATGGCTTGCGCTTCGAAGCCATCACCACGGTGTACGCCCATGGCACCGGTGCGCGGCTGGCGCAGCCCATGGTGGCACTGCGCAACAGCGCCGAACTGCCTGCCCAGTTCGTTTTTGACCGCGGGCAGCTCGATGGCCTGCACGGTGTGCTGGCCTTCGTGGTGAGTGCCAGCACCGGCGAGCGCTCCGTGGTCACGGACCAGGTGCTGCGCCAGGCTGGCAAGCAACTGGGCCTGCCCGGCCTGCAGGCGCTGCAGACCGTGGTGGAAAAGCGCGCCACCTTTGCCTGCACGCCCGGCCTGGTGCGCCCCGGCATGGCCGTGGCGCCCGGCCTGGTGGCCTGTGGCGACTATGTGGACGGGCCCTACCCCGCCACGCTGGAAGGCGCCGTGCTGTGTGGCACGGCCGCGGCGGCGCTGGCTGCCGAACCAGGGTAAACCCCGAGCATTCAAGCACCCCAAACGCTGAGGATGGGGGCCGACTGACAGCATTCCGAAAGCAGGCCCGCGCCACCATTGGCGCAGGCCATTTTTTCCTTTCGAGCCGCTTCTGACGGAGACAACCCCATGCATGCATTCCTCGCCCCCCACGACCCCGCTTTTTCTCCGCTGAACGCGCGCCGCCGCCAGCTGCTGTCCGCCGGCGGCGCCGCCGCCCTCGCGGGCCTGCTGCCCGGCATGGCCCAGGCCCAGGCTGTCTGGCCCGCCAAGTCCGTGCGCTTCGTGGTGCCCTTCGCGCCCGGCGGCAGCTCGGAGATCGTGGCGCGTTCCACCGCGGCCGAGCTGACCAAGACCCTGGGCCAGAGCGTGTTCGTGGACAACAAGCCCGGCGCGGCCGGCAACATCGCCATGTCGGAAGTGGCGCGTGCGGAAGACCAGCACACCCTGATCCTGGGCCACATCGGCACACTGGCGGTGAACCCCTTCATCTTCGACAAGCTGCCCTACGACCCCAACAAGGACTTCAAGCCCGTGAGCCTGCTGGCCAAGGTACCCAGCCTGTACGTGGTGCACCCCGACGTGCCGGCCAAGAACCTGCGCGAGTTCATCGCCTACGTGAAGAGCAAGCCCGGCAAGCTCAGCTACGGTTCGGCCGGCAACGGCAGCGCCGGCCACCTGGCCTTCGAGTACCTGAAGATGACGGCCGACGTGTTCATGCTGCACGTGCCCTATCGCGGCACCGGCCCGATGCTGACTGACCTGCTCTCGGGCCGCGTGGATGCCTCGGCCGTAGGTGCCGCGGCCATCCTGCCCTTCATCAAGTCGGGCAAGGTGCGCTGCATCGCCACCGGATCGGCCAAGCGCCTGCCCCAGCTGCCCGACGTGGGCACCGTGGCCGAGCAGGGCTTCCCTGGTTTTGAGATGACGCAGTGGTACGGCATGCTGGCCCCGGCCAACCTGGCACCCGCCAACCTGGACAAGCTGGCCGCCGAGACCGCCAAGGCCGTCAAGTCGCAAGGCTCGCTGGAGCGGCTGAATGCCGATGCGGCCGAGGCCATCGGCGACACGCCCGCGCAGTTCGCGCAGTTCATCGCGGCCGAGCAGGCGCGCTGGAAGAAGGTGCTGCTCCGCGCCAAGGTGAAACCGGACTGAAGCGCCGCGCCTGCGTGCGAGGCAGGTAGCATCAGGCCACTACGACTATGCGCATCCTCCTGGCCGAAGACGAACACACCCTGGGCACCTGGCTGAGCCGCGCGCTGGAGCACGCCGGCATCCAGGTGGAATGGGTGACCGACGGCCGCCTGGCCGACCGCGCGCTGCAGCAGCGCGACCACGACGCCCTGGTGCTCGACCTGGGCCTGCCCGGCCTGGACGGCCACGCCGTGCTGCAGCGCCTGCGCGAGCGCGACCAGCGCCTGCCCGCGCTGATCCTGACCGCGCGCGACTCGCTCGACGAGCGCGTGCGCTCGCTCAACGCCGGTGCCGACGACTTCCTCGCCAAGCCCTTCGAGCTGGCCGAGCTCGAAGCCCGCCTGCATGCCCTGGTGCGCCGCGCGCGCGGCACCGAGCACCCGCGCCTGGCGTGCGGGCCCTTGGTGTACGACGGGGCGCGCAAGCAGTTCGTGCTGCACGGCGAGCCGCTGGCCCTCTCGCCACGGGAGCAGGCGGTGCTGCGGGTGCTGGTGCAGCGCAGTGGGGAACCGTTTTCTAAGCAGCAGATACTGGACCGGGTGTTTTCGGATGAGGAGGATGTGCATCCTGAAGCGGTTGAGGTGTTTGTGCATCGGTTGAGGAAGCGGTTGGATGGGAGTGGGGTGAGGATCACTACGCTGCGCGGGCTCGGGTATGCGTTGGAGCAGGAGTGATGGCTTCGGCTCGTTCTCTGTGGTTGCTGCTTGCCTTGATTGAGGGCGGAGGCCGGGATGTGCGCCCGGCGGCGCACCTTCTTTCTTTTGCGTCGCCAAAAGAAAGAAGGCAAAGAAAAGGCGACCCCGCTGCCCGCGTCCCCCTCGCCCGGGGGCGAGGGGGCAGCCTGCGATGCTCGGTCCTGGGGTGTGCCGCAGAACTCGCTGCGTTCTTCGAACTCCGCTCAGACAGCTGCGGCAAGCTAGACAACGATGCGCGTGTCCTTCGGCACGCGCTCACCCCAGGCCCTGCGCTTCTCGGCACGGTCAGAAGGGGTGGGGATCGGGCCCCATACGGGCCATTGCTTCGCTCGGCCCGGGGTGCCGTCGCTGCGCTCGGCCTGGGCAGGGCGGCTGCGCCGCCCGTCGGCAGCGCGCCGCGCGTGACCGACACCCGGCGTAGCTGCGCAGCAGCAGCCGTGTGGTACCCGCTCCCCACCCCTTCTGGCTGCGCCGAGAAGCGCAGGGCCTGGGGTGGGTGCGTGTGCCGCAGGACACACGCACTTCGTGATCTAGCTCGTCGCAGATGTTTGAACGGAGTTTGGCCGCCGGCCAAACGCAGTGAGTTCTGCGACGCCACCCCAGGATCGAGCATCGCAGGTTGCCCGCAGCGAAGCGGAGGGACGCAGACTGGGGGTCGCCTTTTCTTTGCCTACTTTCTTTTGGCGACGCAAAAGAAAGTAGGTGCGCCGCCGGGCGCACATCCCGGCTCCCGCCCTAAAAGCAAGAACAGAAGCCACCACAGCACAGTGCCCCAACACCATTCGAGGCCCGACTGAATGGCCTCACACATTCGCAACAACCCATGGAAGAACCTGCGCCGCACCAGCCTCTGGCGCCTCCTGGCCCTCCTCCTCCTCCCCACCCTCACCCTGGTCACCAGCGTAGAACTCTGGATGACCCGCCACGACGCCCTCGAAGCCGCCAACGCCGCCTACGACCGCTCCCTCCTGGGAGCCCTCAAATCCATAGACGCCAACATCTCCACCGCCTCCGGTGGCCTGTCCGCCGAGCTCCCCTACACCATGCTCGAATTCTTCGAGCTCACCGCCAGCGGCCACGTGTACTTCCGCGTCGCGTCTTCCGATGGCCTTGTGGAACTGGGCAACGCCGACCTGCCCCTGCCCCCGGGCACGCTGGAGCCCGGCGTGCCGCGCTTCTACGATGCGGAGTATTTCGGTGAATCCGTCCGGCTGGCCGCCTATCGGCGCACCGTCGATATCGCCGACCGCGCCATACCGGCCACGGCCGAAGGACAACCCGGCAGCGTGCTCGTGCAGGTGGCCGAGAGCACGCAGTCGCGCCAGGAATTCACGCGCCGCTTCGTGCAGCGCGCGGCCCTGCGCGATGGCCTGGTGCTGGCCCTCATGGTGCTGGGCGCAGCGGCCACGCTGGCCATTGCGCTGCGCCCGCTGTCGCGCCTGGCGCGCGGCGTGCAGGAGCGCAGCCCCGATGACATGACGCCCATTGCCGACACCGACCTGCCCGCCGACATCCGCCCCCTGGTAGCCGCCGTCAACGAACAGATGGCGCGCACCCAGGCCCTGGTGGCGCAGCAGCGGCAGTTCCTCGACGATGCCTCGCACCAGTTGCGCACGCACCTGACCACGCTGCAGATGCAGATCGACTACGCACGCCGCGAACCCGACCCCGTGCAGGTGCAGGACGCCCTCGCCGCCATCGGCGGCGAGATCGCACGCGCCACGCGCAGCACACAGCAGCTGCTGGCCCTGGGCCGCAGCGATACGGCCGCCGTGGAATACGCACCGTTCGACCTGGCGGCCCTGCTGCGCAGCGTGGCGCTGGAGCTGCTGCCCCAGGCGCGCGCCAAGCAAATCGACTTCGGCATCCACACCCCCAACGCCGCCACCGCGCCGGAATTCATGGCCGTGGCCGACAGCGGCCTGCTGCGCGAGGCCGTCACCAACCTCGCGGCCAACGCCATTGCCTACACGCCCGCGCACGGCACCATCACCCTGTCGGCCGCAGGCGATGCCCTGGGCTGGAGCGTGAACGTCGAGGACAACGGCCCCGGCATGGCGCCCGAGGAACGCGCCGCGCTGGGCCAGCGCTACCGGCGCGGCTCGCAGGCGGCAGCCGGGGGCTCGGGCCTGGGGCTGGCGATTGCGCGTTCCATCGCCGAGCGGCACCGGGGCGCGCTGCGGCTGGAGGCGCGGCCCCACGGGCCGGGCCTGTTGGCCATATTCTGGTGGCCCAAACCATGACGGTCCCCATGCCCCCATTCATCAACTCGCTCTCGCGCCGCCATGCCCTGATGGCCCTGCTCGGCGGCCTGGCCACCGGTGCGCAGGCCACGGCACCGGCCGATGCCAGCACCGAACCCGGCGAGTGCATCGCTCCGTCCAAACCCGGCGGCGGCTTCGGGCTGACCTGCGGGCTCGCGGCCGACGCCATCCAGGCTGTGCGGCCGGGCCGCGCGCCGCTGCCCACGCGCTTCCTGCCCGGCGGCATCGGCGCTGTGGCCTTCGACCAGGTGGCCACGGGGCGCCTGGGCGGGCCGGGCACGCTGGTGGCGTTCTCCAGCGGCTCGCTGCTCAACATCGCCCAGGGCCGCTTCGGCCCGCACCCGGTGACTGCCGTTCGCTTCATCGCCACGCTGGGCACGGACTACGGCGTGATCGCCGTGCACCGCGATGCGCGCTGGCAGACCCTGGCGCAGGTGACCGCTGCGCTGCAGCGCGACTCGGCGCGCGTGGTCTTCGGCGCGGGCGGCACCATCGGCAGCCAGGACTGGATCAAGGCCGCGCAACTGGTGCGTGCGGCCGGGCAGGACCACCGCAAGATGCGCTTTGTCGCCTTCGAGGGCGGAGGCGAGGCACTCAAGGCCCTGAAAGGCGGTCACCTCGACATCTTCACCGGCGATGCAGCCGAGGCCCTGCAGGCCGCGGCCCAGGGCCTGCCGCTGCGCATCCTGGCCGTGCTCGCACACGAGCGCCTGCAGGGCCAGCTCGCCGGCCTGCCCACGGCACGCGAGCAGGGCGTAGACCTGGTCTGGCCCACCGTGCGCGGCCTGTACATGGCCGCCACCGCGCCCGAAGCCGCCGTGCGCGCCTGGACCAACGCCTTCGAGCAGGCCCTCGCCGCACCAGGCTACGCAGCCCTGTGCAGCCGCTATGGCCTGTACCCCTTTGCCCGCACGGGCGCAGCGCTCGACGACTTCGTGCAGCGCAGCCTGCAGGACTACCGGCGCATGGCGCAGGACCTGGGCCTGCGCACCTGGCCGCGTTGATCCGTTGACAGCGCGGGCTGCAGCTGGCGCCGGTTTGCGTGCGCGCATGCCGGCTGCTGCTGGACACCCATACCGCTTCGCTGGGTTGTTTTACCCGCGCTCATTCATCGTCGGCCTTGCTGTCATCCGCCTGGCCATCATCACGCAGCCGGCGATCCAGCTTGCCACGCAGCGACTCGGTGTCTTTCAGGAACTGGTCCACGGGCACGGCGGGGGCCACGCGCAGGCCTGGCGGGAACAGGCTGCTCATGTACAGCTTGTTCGACAGGCGCATGTTGTTCAGCCACTGCGCACCCAGCCACGACGGCAATCCCAATGCCACCAGCGCAGCCAGCGTCCAGGCCAAGCCCACGCGGCGGCGCGGCAGCACCGTTGACAGGTGGGCATACAACGCCGCCGCCACCAGCAGCGCCACCAGCACATTGGCAAACCGCGAAAAGGACTCCAACGAGAAACTGAACGCCACGAAGTTCGCCACCAGGTGCACCGCATCCACCGCCAACGCGGCAGTGCAGGCGATGCGCACATGGCGCCAGAACCGAAGCTGGCCGCCGAACACCTTGCTGGCCACCGCCCATGCGCCCGACCAGACACCCAGGCTGGCCAGCAGGCCAAGCAGCAGGCCAGGAACCGACTTCAGATACTGCGACGCGTCCCGGGCCTCCAGCCACGCCGACCCCAAGGCCGCCGCCAACACCAGCACCATGAGCGCTGCCGTGGTGGCCACCGTGCTCCACGGAAACTGGGGCAGCGCCTGTTCGTCGGCGATGGGGGCATCGGCCAGGCGCAGCGCGACATGGGTGTGGCCCAGGTCGATGGGCGTGCCGCCCGGCCAGTCGAAGCGCTCGCCCTGGGCGTAATGCTTGCGCTGCAGGCGCGCGCCATTGCGGGTGTGCAGAACCTCCACCTGTACCGTGCGCGGGGCCTCTTCCAGGCGGCCGATGCGCAGGTGCGCGGGCGCGACGAACGGATCGTCCAGCACCAGGTCACAGTCCAGGCCCCTGCCCACCGTCACGGGCCAGCGGGTGATGGGAGCGCGTGCCAGCAGCGCGCCGTGGCGGTCAAAGGCTTCGATGAGACCGAGGGTGGGCATCATGGTGCGGCCTCCCAGCGAAACGCCTTGAGGTAGTGACTGGCCAGCTTCATGCCGTTGTCAAAAGCGATGCCCTGCACATCCAGGCGGCCCAGGATGCCTTGCGTAGGCTGGTTGACCGAGGCCGTCAGCACAGTCATGTTGTACAGGCCGGGCAGCTTGCGGTAGGCCGACATGCAGACCACCGCCCGCAGCGTCAGGCTGCCGGAGTCGACAAAACGCTCGCTGCATTCGACGGCCGTCTGGTGGCGATTGCCACGCGTCTGGAACCGCTCGTTGGCAAAGCTTTGCGAGAACACCCGGGCAAACCGTGCCGCACCCATGGTGGGAGCGTTGTAGGCCTCATAGGACAGGCGCACCGTACCGGTGCTGTAGTCGCCGGCCACGACATCGCTGTCGGCCTGGCATTGCGTGCGTTCCAGGTTCAAACCCGGGAAGTTCGGGTCGCGCCCCGATCCCCAGCACCGCGCCAACGCATCGTCGGGCACCGGCACCCGGTAGTTGCCGTGGCGCTGCTCACGAAACGGATCTTTCAGAAACCGCTCGGTCAGCACCTGCTGGTGCCCTGTCAGTTGCCTCGTCAACTCCGCGTAGGCGGGCTGCGTGATGGGCTCAGCGCTGGCCGCACGCTGCACCAGCACCTGCGCAAACTCGGCAGGGATCAGAAAGCTGACCTGCTCTCCATCGAGCCGCTTGGCCACGTTGACGCCCAGCACCCGCCCGGAATCGTCCACCGAGGGGCCCCCGCTCATGCCGGGGTTGAGCGTGCCGCCAAAGAAGATCCGCGGGTAGAAGCTGCGCCGCACCAGGCCGTTGTAGGTGCCCTCCGTAACGGCAAAGCCGATGTCCAGCGGGTTGCCCAGCGAGTAGATGCGCTCGCCCTGTGCCAGGGGCTCTGCTGCGGACCGAAAGCCCAGCACCGGCGCCGCTGCGGTGCGGGCCTTGGCGCGCAGCACCGCCAGGTCGCGCTGCACGTCGAAGGCCAGCAGCTCGACCTCGCCTTCCTGCCCCTCCATCGTGACGTACACGCCGCGGTAGCGCTCGGGCTCCAGCGCCAGCTGGCTGGCCACATGGAAGTTGGTGACGATCAGGCCGTCCGCTGAGACAAAGAAGCCCGATCCGATCGACGCCTGGGTGCCCGCATTGCGCAGCAGTGTGCGGATCTGCACCAGTTTCTCGCGCGACAGTTCATAGATGCGCCGGGCATCGCGGGACAGGGGTGCAGCGGGCACAGCCGCTGCACCGGCCGCTGCCGCCGTCGCTGGTGCGGCCGATGCAGCCGCACTACTGCCCACCGGTTCGACGCCCGCGGCAGCGGTCGGCATCGCCTGGGATGCCGGTGCCGTTGGCAATGCTGCGCCTGTGGCGCGAATGGCGGGCGTGCTGGCGGTGGCAGCCACGGCCTTGAGGAGCGTCGCAGAGTGGGGTGCATTCTGTGCGTGGGCCAGGGCACAGGCCAGCACGAGAAAGGGTGCCGCGGCAAGCCGCAGCGGTCGGGTCAGAAGGAAAGGCATCGCGGTATTCTATGAACGCCCTGCACCGCACCCACGCCGTATGGGCAGCTCACCCGCACCCCGTCGCGCAAGTCAGCCATGCCAGACACCCAGGCATCCCCATCGGCACCGCAGGCCAGGCCTGGGGCACGGCACGGCGCGGCCAGTGGCGCACCCGCCCTTACAAGGTGCTCCCCAGCGCGCCCAGCAACCTGGCGCTCACCTCGGCGGCATCGGGCGCGTCGAACTGCATGTTGTGCTGGTCCGTCAGCGGGCCGTGGCCCGGCTCCATGCCTCCGGCAGCGCCGTAGCCCATGGCCTTGAACTTCCAGGTCCCACCCACCTTTTTGAGCGAGCCCACATGTGCACCAGTGGCCGTGTGCACGGCCACCACGGCGGCGTTGATGGGCAACAACCGCAAAGGGCCCGCCACAGGGCCGGGCGGCACGTGGACGAAGGTGGGTTGGAAGACAGGCGGCTGGGTCGGACTCAGGGACATGGGAGCGTTTGTATCGCAAAACGCATACGGCCCACCTGCAACCCGGAGTGCCGCACATCTGGGCCTGAGCACCTGGCCACGCTGACCGACGACCTTTTGGTTGACACTGCGGGCTAATGCAATCCCCCATTTGTGTGAACTACTGCGCACTTACCAAATAGTAAAAGTCTGCAACCACCCACCAAAACTCCGATGCATGTGGATACTGGCGTCTCCACAAAAACCGGTGCAACGAGGAGGGAGGCCAGAGGCCTACAGGCCTTGGGCTTGAATGCTCGTGATGCACCAGACCGCCATGAAAAACTGGATCGCCACCCTGTGCCTGGCTGCCGGTGCTGCAGCCACAGCACCCATGGCCTGGGCCGCCACCTTCGAGATTCCCGACGCAGGCGTCTCGTTCAAGGCGCCCGAAGGATTCACCGAACTGACGAGCGAAGAAATCGGCGCCAAGTACGCCTCCGGGCGCGCGCCGACCTTTGTGGCCGGCAACGCGCAGCGCACCACCACCATTGCCCTGGAACTCAAACCCCAGGCCCTCACCAAGGACAAGCTGCCCCAGGTCAAGGCCTCCTTCGAAACCCTGTTCGACCGCGTCATCCCCCGCATCGACTGGAAGCAGAAGAAGCTCATCGACATGCAGGGCCAGCAGTGGATCTACCTGGAGATGACCTCGCGCGCCAGCGAGGCCGACATCTACAACATCATGCTGGTCACCCCGCACCGGGGCCGGATGCTGGTGCTCAACCTCAACTCCACCAAGGGCGACTTTCCAGCGGTGGAGAAAGAGCTGAGAAAGAGCCTGGAGACGATTGCGGTCGCGGGCGAATAGCCAGGCCGGCACCGCCCCAGAGGGGCCTCCCAGCGCGCGCTCCCACAGACAGGTGGTACCAAAAAGCCGCGTCCTTACGGGACCGCAGCCCTAGCGCACGTACTTACCATCGCGGTTGATCATGGTCAGTTCGACCAGCGAAGAGCCCTGGTGATTGGATGGCGTGAACCGGATGAACATGCCGCCCAGATCGACTTCGCGCATCGACTCCAGGGTGGTGAGGAACCTGCTGCGGGTCACATCCGGGCCGGTCCGTTCCAGCGCGGCAACCAGCAATTTTGCCGCGATGAAGGCTTCGAACCCCGCATAGCCGGTGGCCAGGGCGTTACCCGCCTGCGCCATCACCTCCCGGTACTCCCGGGCCAGCGGCAGTATGGCGTTGGATGGCGAGGGCACGACCTGCGCAACCACGACCCCATCCCGGTCCCGGGCCAGGCTGGCTGCGAACTCCTTGGAATTGACGTTGGACAGAAGGTAGTACTGGGCCCCCTTCAACCGCGCCTTGGTCTTTTGGATGAAATCGGTGCAAGCTTTGGGTGTGCACGCCATGATGATGGCAGCCGGAGAGGCGTCGGCAAGGGCCTTGCTTGCGGCCTCGACCTGGAGGTCCTTGCGGCTGTAGCTTGCGGCCGCCACGGCCGTCAGCTGGTGCGTGCCAGGGCATTCTTGACCCCCTCCAGCACATCCTTGCCGAAACTGTCGTCCTGGTAGAGCACGGCCACACGCCCTATCCGCATCACGGCAAGGTGATCGATGATGGCCGCGACCTCGCGCTGGTAGCTGGCACGCAGGTGGAAAACCACTGGACTGAAGGGCGTACGTATCGATGACGCTCCGCTGAACAAGCCCATGAACGGCACCCCGTGGCGGGTCGCTATGGGTATTGCTGCCTCGATGTTGGGGGTGGACCGGTAGCCGAACAAGGCAAAGACCTTGTCCTGGGTGATCAGCCTCACCGTGTTCTCTGCGGTTTTCTCCGTATCGCGGCCATCATCGTAGGCCTTGAGTTCGATCTGCCGGCCGAACACGCCGCCGCGCTTGTTGACATGCGCAAAGTAGGCCTGCGCACTGTCCAGCCCTTCCCGGGCGATCGCCTGGCCGCTCAGCTCGCTGGACATGCCGATCAGTATCCTGGACTTCTCGACCCCCGTCTCGGCACGGGCCAGGTGGGGCCAGGCCAAGACCTGCAGGAACAAGACCACGCACATCAAAATACGTCGATTCATATCGTCTCCTCATCCCGTCTGCTGATGCGCCTTCTATGGGCGTTGTTTCAGAAGCGCACTCTAGGGAAGGGAGGCTGTCAATTCGCTTTCACGGCATGGCGCGCCGGGTCCGGCATCACCGCCTGTCTCGCATACCGCCCCAGCAGGAGTACCGCACGGGCTGCTGCAGTGCCCCCACATGCAGCTTGGAGCAGCCGGTCCGCCGCCCTCGGCGCCTCCTTGCAAAGCAGGCATTTCTCCTACCCACAGCGGCCTTGCGTTGCGGCACAGTCAGGCTTTCATTGCCAGCCGCTGGCCCCAGGAGACCTAGGATGTCAACCCATGCCGACCAGGCCTTGAAGCCAGCCAGTCAACTGGCTGGGCACGCCAAGACCCCCTTCCCCGGCGCCTCCGCCGAGTACGAGGCCGCGCGCAAGGCCCTGCTGGCCGAGGAGATCGAGTTCCGCCGCCACATGACGCGCCTGGTCGCGCAGCGCCAGGCCCTGCCGCCCGGGCCGGTGATCGCCAAGAACTACCGGTTCAAGGACGAGCAGGGCTTCGAGGTCGGCCTGGCCGACCTGTTCGGCGACAAGCACACCCTGGTCACCTACTTCTGGATGTACGGCCCCAAGCGCGAGCGCCCCTGCCCCATGTGTACCAACTGGCTCGGCTCGGTCGAGGGCAATGCCGCAGACATCCAGCAGCGCGTGGCCTTGAAGATCCTGGGCCGCTCGCCCGTGGAGCGCCAGTACGCTTTCGCGCAGGAACGCGGCTGGCGCGACCTCAATTTCGTGCAGACCATCGGCGACGACTACGCCAAGGACCTGGGCATCCTCATGGACGACGGCAGCGAGTACCCGGCGCTGGTGGTGTTCCAGCGCGACGGCGAGGGCCAGGTACGCCTGTTCTGGGCCAGCGAGATGACCAAGGACATGGCCGACCCAGGGCAGGACCCGCGCGATGCACCGGACATTGCATCGCTATGGTCCATCCTGGATCTGACGCCCGAGGGGCGGCCTGCGGGCTGGTACCCGAAGCTGAAGTACTGAATTGCCATAGCGTGGCAGAACCCGCCTCTGTCGGCAGCCAAGCCGCCTGGGCCAATGTTTAGCGCAATGCCAAAGCCCAGGCGATCTCTCCGTCGCGCAAGCAAAATAGATCCATGACAAACGCTTGCGCAGCCTTTACGTCGCACAGAGCATCCACATAGAAGGCCATCAGTCCATCGGGATTCCCGTCATATCTCATCAAGAGCAACGGACCCAAGGAAGGCGCATCTAACAGGGCGCCAGTGAACCAGTCCAGATCGTCTTGAGCACGAAACAATTGCAAGGGCTGTCGCCGATGCAATTCGTCCATTGTCAGCTTGCTTGCGAGCACCGCACAGCAATCGCCGCTGGGCCAACGAGGCGGCTTTACGGTGTTCATGTCCTTTTCTTGGCAGACCGCGAGCAGGTCATTGTTGGTTTTCGTGATCCGATGCCTCGACGACCTTGCGGATGGCGTCAAGCCGCGTCCCATCGGCTTCGATCAACTTGATGACCTCCCCGGCAGCGTCACGCTCACCACACACCCATTCCCTGTACAGAATCCACAGGCCTTCCCTGGCCCTGTCACGGCAGACTTCGTCCAAGCGCCTGTTGCCCTGCGCAATTTCACTGTCGTGCGCTGAGCCCGACAGAATCTGGAAAAGCAATTCCAGCACACCAAGCCTCACGTGCCGAGGGCTCTCTTCAGCGAGCAACGCCGCCATCAAAACAGACACCGCCGGCTCTGCGGCCTGGTAAAGCTGTCCCTGGACCACCACATGGTTCTCCAGCCTCCAATAGGCTTGGGTCGCCAGTTCCGGGGTGGGTGCATGCAGCAGTTCCATCAAGGCATGGGGCACCTGTTCTGCAGTACCGCCTGCCTGCCGCAGCGTGCTCCATGGGATTCTGTGGATTTCCATCTCAGCCAAGCGGAGCCCGCGGAATGCGTCCCAGGCCGCCGCACGTTCAAGCGCATCATGCAAGGGTTCCGCAGCCCTCACGACGTCGGCCCAGGCGGGATGGTTCGACACCTGGATCTTGGCTTCTCCGAGCGACAGGTTGAATTGCTTTCGCACCGCCTTGATGGTTTCGACGATAGTGTGGCCTTCAGCGCGCATCCTGGCTATCAAGTCTGAAGTTGTCATGGAGTGTCGACCTCCACTATCTCAAACAGGTCGCTACCGCGAAATGCGACAAGGCCCTCTTCAACTGCATGGTGAATCACGGATTGAGCCTCCTCGTAGGTGATTTCGCCTCCCTGCGACTCTATGAACTGCTGCAGCCTCCAGGCATCCACACGGCAGGCATTCGCTATGTCCACATGCATATCCACGACGAGGGATGGCGATGGAGCATTGCGCGTCAAACATGCGCCGACCCCGTGCTTGGCAATACTCCACTGAACGCCATCAACACCCATTGAAGACTTGGACGGCACACCAAAAAGTAGAGGATCTCCCCTCAAGTACTCGGGATAAACGTCTGCAAGACGCGCAACGAGTCGACGTTGCAAAGTGGCCAGCAGGCGAAGCGCCTCAAAATGCTTGTTCATGTCCGGCCGATATGCACTGGTCTGGCAATCAGCCCTGCCCAATCCCATCGGGCTTGGACACTGGCCCTGCCAGAGCCTTGCGCTCCCGCCATGCCTGCTGCACAAACGGATCCGTCACAGCATAAGTGCCATGCCCCTTGCGCACGATGAGGTTGGCATCGCGCAGTTCTTCCGACACGCGCTGCACCTGGTCGGCCGTGACCTCGCGGCCCACGGTGGTGGTGTACTCGGCCAGGGCGTCGGCAGTGAACAGGCCGCTGGCATCGCCCTCCACGCGCGCCACGCGGTCGAAGATGGCGCCGGCCAGCACGCCCAGGTCTTCGAGCTTGCGCAGCTCCACGTCGGCCGCCGCGCCCTTGAGGGTCGCGGCGATCACGGGCAGCAGGCGGTCGGCCTCGGCCGGGTCTTCGCGCTGCAGCTGGCGCAGCGCGCGGATCAGTTCTTCGGGCCGGCGGCCCAGCAGGTTGAAGGCGGCGGTCGCCACGGGCAGGCTGGGCAGCACGGGGGCGCCCTCCTCGGCAATGCCCTGCAGCACATAGGCCACGTAGTCGCCGTCGAGCGTGGGGTATTCGACCGAGGTGGCGCCGGCAAAGGCATGCTTGCCCTGCAGCGTCATGCCCACCACCTGGGCACGGTGCGAGCCCGTGCCGATGAAGAGAAAATGTCCGGGCGTATCGGGCCGCGGGTTGATGGCATCGCGCGCGGCCTTGATGGCCAGCAGCATCTGCGCGCCATCGTCGCCAGCCAGGGCCTGCTGCACCTCGTCGACGATCAGCACCAGGTCGGTCTGCGCCAGCTCGATCACCTCGGTGAGCGCCTCGGCCAGCGTGACCCCGCCCTTGGCTCCTACATCGCTGAGCTGAAAGCCGAACTTGAAGCCCGCCGCCCCCACGTCGATCCCCTTGAGCCGCGCCAGGCGGCCCAGCACGCCGGAGCCTGGCGACTGCAGATCCGCCAGCGCACGGCGGATGGCCGCATGCACGAGCGTGGCCGGGTCGGCCTTGGTGTCGGCCCATAGGTCGACATAGATGACGATGGCGCCCTTGGCCTCCAGCGCGGGGATCAGGTCCTGGCGCAGAAAGGTCGTCTTGCCCGTGCGGCGCAGGCCCGACAGGAAGAGCCCCGAGCGCAACCCCTGGTCGAGCAGGCCGGGTTCCAGCAATTGCCTGGCCATCTGCTCGGCCAGTGCGGGGCGGTGAAAAAGGTCCATTTAGGTTATTTTAGTCAAATCAAATAATTAGCACAAATGACTAAATCAACCAAATCGGGAAGCCGCTCCTCAAGCCAGGTCCGTGCTAACGCGCTTTGTTCCAAATAAACACAATCGCACCGACATAGCCCAGAATCAACACAGTCAAGAGAATCAGCTTCATCGACAAGGGATAGCTCGATTCAGCAATGGGCAGCACCGACGCAAATCCTCCGAGACCCCATGTCAAGGCAGCGGGCGCCTTCGATTTAACGACTTCGGCCTCTATCGCCCCCACCCCGAGTGAGCCAAGTGACACCAGCAAGCTGGCAGCCAAAGGGTAATCTTCAAAAAGCATGCTGCCCTGTCCTCACTGACCGAACAACCAACACCGAGATTTCAGGTCATTGCGCGCGGCACATCGCCACAACGCCGTTCCCGCGAGAGATTGCAAACACAGCGTCCGCCTTGACTGAAATCACCTCCTCCTCGCGGCCCAGTTGTTCCGGCGAGCACACCGGGAGAGGGCCCGCTACTTCGGCAAATCGCAGCATCAACTGGTACCTCGCCTCGATGGACCCGTCATTGAATCCTTGGGCCCAATAAGACTGCTTGGCCTGATGGTGGGTCACGCCGACTCCGGCACCAAAACCAATCAGACAGGCCACAGCAGCAAGCACGAGCGACTGTGCCGAATTCCATCCCAATGTGCGTGGACTGGAATCAGCCATCTCACACCGCCTGTACCACCCGCCACACCGGCAACTCCGCCCCCGCCACCGGCTCGGCCACGATGCCATTGGCAATCACGCCGTCATCGCTCTCGGCCTCGCAGGCCACCACGGCGATGGCGCCGTAGCGCTGGCTGGTGGTCACCACGCACCAGCCCTCGGGCAGGGCCCGCTGAGTGCGCTGGTGGGTGGCGGTCCAGTGGGTGCTGGCCTGGGCTTCGAGAATGGCGGGGCCGGGCTCGGCCACGGGCTGCTGCATCACGGGCACTTCCACCTCCAGCCGCGTACCGGCTGCCACGGGCGTGGCCTGCAGGCCATGGCCCTGCAGCCAGTCGGCCACGGCCTGGGGCATGGCGTAGGCCCAGGGGCGCTGCACCGTGGCCGTGGGCACGAAGTGGGCATAGTGCGGCACCTGCACGCTCACGGGGTCGCCGCTCAGGGTGTAGGGCTCGCGCGTGAGCACTTCCACCGTGGTGCCAGGGGCCGCCTCCAGTGCGTAGCGGATGGCGACCTGCTGCGGCGGCTCGGCGCAATTGGCGAGCAGGTCGACGATCTCCTGGCCGTTGGCGGCGGCATAGACCAGGGCCTCGCGCAGCACGGCGTAGGTGACCTGAACACGCTCCTCGTAGCTGATGTACGAATACGCTTCCAGCAGCACATCGAGCCGGTTGGTCAGGCCGCGGTAGTTGCAGCCGAAGCGCGGGTGGTGGGTGTAGGTGATCCAGCCCTGGCCCTGGCCGCCCTCGTCGCGCACGAAGTTGCCGTACCAGAAGGTATCCAGCCCCTCGGTGCGCTTCACTGCGGCCTGCACGGCCGGCATCATGCGTTCGCGCATGTAGGCCACGGGTTCGGCACGGCCTGTGTGCTCGGTGTGGGGGATGTCGTAGGTCAGCGCAAAGCGGTGGATGGAGCCATTGGTGGCATGGCAGTCCAGCGTGAGATGCGGGTTCCAGGGCTGACACACGCGCTGCTGCAACAGGCGCATCTCGTTCGCCTGCTGGCGCATGTAGTCGCGGTTGAGGTTCACGCCCGCGGCGTTGGTGCGCGTGCCCACCAGGGCCGGGCCGTCCTGCCCGCGCAGGTGGGCGATGTCCAGCGGGCGGTTGTCGGCGCTCATGCGGTCGTTGCCATCGGGGTTGAAGAGCGGCACCACCAGCAGCACGGTGCGCGCCAGCAAGTCGTCGCCATGGTCGCCGCGCAGCAGGTTGCGCACCAGCATCAGCACGCCCTCCTTGCCTTCCACCTCGCCGGCATGGATGCCGCACAGCATCAGCACCACGGGCAGGCCGCTGGCCTGCGCGGCCTCGGGCGTGTGGTGGCCCTGGGCCGACAGCACGAGCAATGGCAGCTTGCGCCCTTCGGGCGAGCTGCCAAAGTCGGTGATGTGCAGGCGCGGATCGCCCAGGGCCGCCAGGCCCTGGACATAGGCCATCACATCGGCATGGGTAGAAGTCTCGGTGTAGCCGCTGGTTTCGGCACGGGTGAGCAATGGGGTGGTCGTGGGTAAGGACATGGGCCGGATCTTAGAACCTGTTCGACCCACTGCACCATCACCACTTTGTCGCAAACGGTCTCACCGCTCCAGCCACCATTGGATCAGCACCTTGGCGATGAAGCCGATGAAGCCCACGCCCAGCCCCAGGAACAGCACAAAGGTGCCAAAGCGCCCGGCCTTGGACTCCCAGGCCAGCTGGCCGATGATGAACAGCATGTAGACGATGAAGGCGCCCACGCCCCAGGTGAGGAAAAAGCCCGAGAGCTGCGCCTCGGTAAAGCCGAAGATCATGGCCGCCGCCCCACCCCGCCCGTGCCACGGCCGCGCTCCGGCAGGCCCGAGGCATCGACCAGATCCCGGTAGGCATGCCAGCTCGCATGGCCCAGCATGGGCAGCACGGCGATCAGCCCGAGCAGCAGCGAGGCCAGGCCCAGTAAGGTGAAGCCCAGGATCAGAGCCGCCCACAGCGCCATGGGCAGCGGGTTGGCCAGCACCGCCTGCCAACTGGTCAGCACCGCCTGGCGCAGCGTGGCGCGGCGGTCAAGCAGCAGCGGCATGGCCACCACGCTGGAGGCGAAGATGGGCGCGGCCAGCAGGCTGCCCAGCGCCAGCCACAGTGCGAACAACCGGCCATCGGGCGCCAGCACCACGTGGTGCACGAAGTCGAGCGGGGTGCGCACGGGCAGCGGCGCCAGCAAGGTGATGAGTGCCGCCGAAGTGAGCACCCAGCCCGTGGCCGCCAGCGCCAGCAGCGCGCCGAACTGCACCAGGCACCAGTAATCGTGGTCGCCCCACTTCGCGGGGTGGCTGTTCTGCCAGTCGAGCCAGGTGCGGCGCACCAGGGCCGCATTGGCGGGCTCGCCACGCTCCAGCGCACGGCTCAGCGCATACAGGCTGGTGGCCAGCACCGGCGCCACCACCAGAAAGCCCGACAGGGCCCCCACGAGCAGCCCGAAGCGGTGGTGCGCCACGGCCAGCAACACGCCGCCGAACAGCGCCACCGCCAGGCCATGCGCAAAGCTGAGCCCGCCGGTGCGCACCATGTCGCGCCAGGCCAGGGCCAGCCAGGCCAGGGGCTGCATCAGCCCGATGGTGCGCACGGGCGGCAGGGTGGGAAGGGGCGTGGGGCGCATGGTGGCCCAAGTCTCGCGCGCCAGCGCAGTGCGCGCCTTGATCTACGGCAAGAAAACGCCGCAACGCAGCCGATGCTCAGCGTGGGGGCTGCGCCAGCGCCTCGGGGATGGCCTGGAGCAGCTCACGGATGGCCGTGAGGCTGGCTACCGTGGCATGCGGCGGCGCGCCATGCTGGTCGTGCGCCCAGGGGTGGTTGGGCGTGTTGAGCCAGATGGCCTGCATGCCGGCGGCCAGTGCGCCCTGCACGTCCAGCGCGGCATCGTCGCCCACATGCAGCACCTCGTGCGGCTGCACCTGGGCAGCGCTGGCCGCAGCGTGGAAGATGCGCACATCGGGCTTGGCGATACCCAGCACCGTGGCGCTGAGGCTGGCCTTGAAATAGTGGCCGATGCCGATGCGGTGCACATCGGCATTGCCGTTGGACAGGGCCACCACCGGGTAGCGCGCGGCCAGAAAGGCCAGCGTATCGTGCGCGTCGGCGAACAGCTCCACGCGCTGGCGCTCGGCAAAGAACAGGTCGAAGGCGGGCTCGGCCAGGTCGGGCTCATCGCCCGCCTGGGTGAGCGCCAGGCGGATGGACTCGCGGCGCAGCGCGCTCAGGTCGTGCACCAGGTCGGGCCTGAGCTCCACCATCTGGTTGCGGATGGCGCGCAGCGATTCGGTGCTCGAGAACAGCGTGGCCGTGGCAGGCGCAT
Source organism: Acidovorax sp. FW305-C-20-28 (assembly GCF_058783375.1). Taxonomy (NCBI): domain Bacteria; kingdom Pseudomonadati; phylum Pseudomonadota; class Betaproteobacteria; order Burkholderiales; family Comamonadaceae; genus Acidovorax; species Acidovorax sp. FW305-C-20-28. Next base: position 175,517 of record NZ_JBYSYM010000006.1, read on the forward strand.
GGTCGGTCAGCCACTGCAGCAGCACGGCCTCGGCCCGGGCGATGGTGGGCCAGATGGGCCACAGCGTGTCGTCCAGGTCGATGGTGATGGCACGGATGCGCGAGGTATCCAGGGAAAGGGCAGAAGCAGGCATGGCAAGCAGGGCAAAGCACACAGAAATTCGTGGCCAGCGACCCGGCCCGCAGCCAAGGATACTGCAGCGGCCCGGCTGCAGCGTCAGGCGGGTTTCTTGCCGGCGGCCACCGCCACGGACGAGCCCCGCACCACCAGCCTGCCGGGCAGCAGCCGCTCGCGCGCAGGCGCCTGCAGGCCCTGCATGCGCTCGATGAGGCACTGCGCGGCGCAGCGGCCGATGTCGCCCGTGGGCTGCGCCACCGTGCTCAGGCCCGGCCCGATCAGGGGTGCCCATTCCGGGTCGTCGAAACCCACGAAGCCGATGTCGGCGCCAAAAGACCAGCCAAGCCGTGCCATGGCAGCCGCCACCCGCAGGGTGACCACGGAATTGCCAGAGACCACGGCGCCGCGTGCACCCTTCGCCCGCTTCTTTCCCAGCGCGCGCAGCGCAGCATCCAGCACCTCGTCCGACGCATCCAGCAATTCCACCACCCGGCCCTGCACGCCCGGCCCGTGCGAGGCCACGCACTGCGAGAACGCGGCCGCCCGCTCCAGGCGCGAGCTCACGCCGGCCGGAGGCTGGGTGATGTAGAGCAGCTCGCTCCAGCCACGGTCGATCAAATGCGTGCAGGCGCCGCGCATGGCATCCTGGTTGTCCAATGACACGAAGTCGGCCTCCAGGCCCGCATGCCTGCGGTCCACCAGCACCGCCGGCCGGCCGTGCAGGGAGCTGAGTTCGGCGTGCCCCTCGTCCTGCCCCTGGGTGTTGAGGATGAAGCCATCGACCTGGTAACTCGCCAGCGCGTCGATGGCGTTGCGCTCGCGCTGGCGGTCATTGCCCAGATTGAACAGCATCACCAGGTAGCCCGCCTCCTGGCAGGCCTCTTCGGCCCCGCGCAGCACCGCTACCGAGAAGGGGTTGGTGATGTCCGCCACCACCAGGCCGATCAAGCGCGAGCGCCCGAGGCTGAGTGCCTGGGCCATGGGGCTGGGCACATAGCCGAGCTGGGCGATGGCGGCCTCCACCCGGGCCGCGATGTCGGGGCTGAGCAGGCGCTCGCGGTGGTTGAAAAAGCGCGAGACCGTCGCCTTGGACACGCCGGCCGCGGCCGCTACATCAGCAATGGTGGGCCGGTCACGTCCAGGCGTCTCGACAGGGGCGGCGGCGGGCGCCTTGGCGGTGGATGCGCGTGGCTTGCTGCGACTGCTGCTCATGCGCCGATTGTCCGGTACACCGCGGTGGGTTGTTCACCGGCCAGCGCCTGCAGCAGGTTGGTCACCGCCAGCCGGGCCATGGCATGGCGCGTGCCGTGCGTGGCCGAGCCGATGTGCGGCAGCGGTGTCACGCGCGGGTGGGTGCGCAGGGGCGATGCCAGCGGCAGCGGCTCGGTGGCGAACACATCGAGCCCGGCGGCACGCAGCGTGCCGTGGTCGAGTGCGGCCAGCAGGTCGTCCTCGACCACCGTGGCGCCGCGCCCGCCGTTGATGAAGATGGCGCCCGGCTTCATGGCCGCAAAGGCCCGCGCATCCACCAGGCCGCGCGTGCTGTCCGACAGTGGCAGCATGGCCACCACGATGTCCGCGCGCGCCAGCAGGTCACCGAGCGGCACGTGCTCGGCCCGGCCCTGCAGCGCGGGGGCCTGCACCGCCAGGTCCACCGGGCGGCGCGCGTGGTACAGCACCGGCATGCCAAAGCCCAGGGCCGCGCGGCGCGCCACGGCCTGGCCGATGCGGCCAAAGCCCAGCAGACCCAGGGTCTTGCCATGCACGTCGTGGCCGAACAGGTCCTCACCGATGTTGCGGTCCCAGCGGCCCTCGCGCACCATCTGCGACAGCTCCACCACCCGGCGGCAGGTGGCCAGGATCAGCGCGAAAACGGTGTCCGCCACGGTTTCGTCGAGCACGCCCGGCGTATGGCACAGCACGATACCGCGCGCCTGCAGGGCCTGCAGGTCGTAGTTGTCCACCCCCACCGAGATGCTGGAGATGGCCTGCAGCTGCGGCGCACGCGCCAGCAGCTCCGTAGTGATGGGAAAGCTCGCGCCGATCAGGCCATGGGCTCCGGCCAGCGCGGCATCGAAGGCCGCGCGCTGCGCCGGCTTGCGCGGGTCGGCCACGGTCACCTCGTGCACAGCCTGCAGGCGGGCCAGCTGGTCCGGCGGCAGGTCGCGGAACACCAGCACCTGCTTGCGGGTCGTCATAGGCCGGCCTGCTCCAGCTCTGCGCGCGTGGGCAGCCCCTCGGTATCGCCCAGCACCTGCACGGCGCGCGCGCCGATCCAGGCACCGCGGCGCACCGCGTCGGGCACGCTGCGGCCGGCCAGCAGGGCGCTGACCACACCCACGGCAAAGCCATCGCCCGCGCCCACGGTGTCCACCACCTCGGCCACGGGGAAGCCGGCGACATGGCCGGTGCCGGCCACGTCGCCATCGAAGTACGCGCCCTGTGCGCCAAGCTTCACAACGACGAGCTTGGCGCCCCGTTCCCGGTAGAACCTGGTCACGCCCTCCGGGGTGGTCTCGCCCGTGAGGAACACGCCCTCTTCCATGCCCGGCAGCACCCAGTCGGCAGAGCGCGAAAGCTCGTTGATCCAGTGCCGCATCACCTCGGGCGAGGACCACAGCGTAGGCCGCAGGTTGGGGTCGAACGAGATCGTGCGGCCCGCGGCGCGCATCACCTCCAGCGTGCGCAGGGCCGCCTGCAGGCTGGTCTCGGAAATGGCCGCGAACACGCCCGTGGCATGCAGGTGGCGCGCACTGCGCAGCCAGGGCTCATCCACATCGGCCGGGCCCATCTGGCTCGCGGCCGATCCCTTGCGGTGGTACTCCACCTTGGGGTCGCGCCCATCCGTCACGCGCTCCTTGAACTGAAACCCCGTGCGCTGCGTGGCGTCGCAGGTCACGTGGGAGCAGTCGATGCCCTCGGCCTGCATGGTGGCCAGCAGCGATCGGCCCATGGAATCGGTGCCCAGGCGGCTGGCCCAGCCCACTTTCAGGCCCAGGCGCGCCAGGCCGATGGCGACATTGGTCTCGGCCCCGGCCGTGCGCTTGTGAAAGCCCGTGGCATGCTCCAGCGGCCCGGGCTCGTTGGCCACCAGCAGCAGCATGGCCTCGCCGAACAGCGCCACGTCGAAGGCGGTTTCCTGTGCGGCGCTGCTCATGCCTGCCTCCGTGCATCGCGGATCACGGCCAGTTGCGCGCGCGTCACCGCCACCAGGTCGTCACCGACCAGCGGGTACTCGATGGCGTGCGGCACATCCGCCGGCAGGGCCCGCAGGATGGCGCGCCAGGGCGCCACCGAATCGGCCAGCGGCACCGCCACCCATTTGCCCGGCAGGCGCTGCACACCCTTGCAGTGCACATAGCGCACGCGGTGCGCCATGGCCTGCGCGGCCTGCAGCGGGCATTCGCCCTGCCAGTGCCAGTTGCCCATGTCGAAGGTCATGCCCAGGTCCAGCCCGGCACGCTCCTGCGCGTCGAAAAAGGCCTGCATCGCCGCCAGCGTGCCGGCCGTGGCGGTCTGGTCGTTCTCGATCACCAGTTCGACCGGCCCCCCCACCAGCAGCTCCCTGAGCCGCGCCAGCGAGCCATGCGATGCCGCGCCGAAGCCGCCAATGGCCATCTTCAGCCGCGGCGCACCGAGCACGCGGGCCGCCGACATGCCGCGCCCCAGGGCGGCTTCGTCGAGTGCGCCGTCCGCCGTCCACAGCCCCTCGGGGCTGGAGAACACCGCCGCCCGGCCCGCCAGCGCGGCCAGTTCGTTCACCGGGTCGCGCAGCATCTCGCCGCGCACCTCGACGCCATCGGCACCGGCCATGCGGGCGAGCTCGGTGCACCACAGCTGGCCATGGCGCCCCACTTCGGCCGCGCCGAAGGAAGACAAGGAAATAAGGAGCTTCATGCGTTGTGGGATGTGAGGATCTGCCCCAGGAACTGGCGCGTTTTCTCGTGCTGCGGGCTGCCGAAGAACTCGGCCGGTGGCGCCTGCTCCAGGATCTTCCCGTCGGCCATGAAGATCACGCGGTCTGCCACGCTGCGGGCAAAGCCCATCTCGTGCGTCACGCACAGCATGGTCATGCCGTCCTCGGCCAGGGCTATCATGGTGTCCAGCACTTCCTTGACCATTTCCGGGTCCAGGGCCGAGGTGGGTTCATCGAACAGCATCACCTTGGGGGCCATGCACAGCGCGCGCGCAATCGCCACGCGCTGCTGCTGCCCGCCCGACAGCTGGCTCGGGTGCTTGTGCGCCTGCTCGGGAATGCGCACGCGCGTGAGGTACTTCATCGCCACCTCTTCGGCCTCGGCCCGGCCCATGCCGCGCGAGCGCATGGGCGCCAGCGTGCAGTTCTCCAGAATGGTCAGGTGCGGGAACAGGTTGAACTGCTGGAACACCATGCCCACCTCGGCACGCACGGCGTCCACGTTCTTGCCCCCGGCCGTGAGCTCGATGCCATCCACCTCGATGCGGCCCTTTTGCACCGTCTCCAGCCGGTTGATGCAACGGATCAGGGTGGACTTGCCCGAGCCCGAGGGGCCGCAGATCACAATGCGCTCACCGGCGCGCACCGACAGGTCGATGTCTGTCAGCACCTGGAAGCTGTCGAACCACTTGTTGACCCCCTCCATGCGGATGATCGGCGGCGTGCCGGGGGTGCTCGTGACTGCGTCCGTCATGGGAATGAATCTCCGGGGTCCTGGTAGGTAGAGCGGATAACAAAGCTCAGCGAAGCGGTTCTGGCTAGGCGCTGCGTCGCAGGCAGTACGAGTAGTACGACAAGACGCGGCAACGACGCCAGAAGAGATTTGTTGGCCGCTCTTACTGCAGCTTGGGCAGGTCGGTTTCGAGCCACTTGCGGTACAGCTTGTTCAGCTCGCCATTGGCCGTGTTGCGCGCCACGAACTCGTCCATGGACTTGTGCAGCTCTTCCTGGCCGGGGCGCATGGCGATGCCCATGGCCTGCTGCAACAGGTTGAACTTGTTCTCGAAGGTGTTGGCGGGCACGCGCTTGGCGATCTGGGCCGCCACGGTGACCGAGCAGCCGATGGCATCGACCTGGCCCGAGATCAGCGCCTGCATGGCCGATGCGTCGTCGTCGAAGCGGCGGATCTCCGTGCCCTCGGGCGCGGCCTTGGTCACGGCCACGTCCTGGGTGCTGGCGCGGGCCACGCCCACGCGCACGCCCTTGAGGTCGGCCGCGCTCTTGATGTTGGTGCCGGTCTTGCCGTACAGCACGATGGTGGCGGCCGCATAGGGCTGCGAGAACTGCACCTGCTTGGCGCGCTCGGGCGTGATGGCCAGCGAAGCCACCAGCACATCCACCTTGTTGGTCAGCAGAAAGGGAATGCGGTTGGGGCCGGTGACGGGCACGAGGTTGACCTTGACGCCCAGGTCCTTGGCCAGCAGCTTGGCCACGTCGGCGTCGTAACCATCAGGCTGGTTCTGCGCGTTGGTCGTGCCGTAGGGCGGAAAGTCCACCAGCATGCCGATGGTGATCTCGCCCTTCTTCTTGAGGTCGGCCACGCTCTGCGCGGACGCCAGCGGCGCGAAGGCGGTGAGCAGGGCGCCGAGGCCCAGGGCCGCGAGGGCGGCGGTGGTGGTGCGGCGGTAGAGCGAGAAAGTCATGGCATGTCTCCTGTAGGTTGGTGTGGGATGCGCGCTCGACGAAGAAATGGGGGCCATCACCGCGCCAGCGCCCGGGCGCGCTTGCGCTCCATGCGCGCGGCCAGCAGCGACAGCGGCCAGCAGATGATGAAATACAGCGCCGCCACGGTGGTGAACACCTGCAGGGGCTGGAAGGTGGCGTTGTTGATGATCTGGCCGGCGCGCGTGATCTCGGTGAAGCCGATGATGGCGGCCAGCGAGGTGCCCTTGATGATCTGCACCACATAGCCCACGGTGGGGGGCAGCGCGATCTTGAAGGCCTGGGGCAGCACCACGAAACGCATGCGCGATACGTAGTTGAGGTTCAGCGCCTGCGCCGCCTCCCACTGCCCGCGCGGAATGGCCTCGATGCAGCCACGCCAGATCTCGCCCAGAAAAGCCGCACTGTTGAGCACCAGCGCAATGCCTGCGGCCAGCCAGGGGTTGATGTCCAGGCCCAGCACCGGCGCGCCGAAGAAGATCAAGAAGAGTTGCAGCAGCAGCGGCGTGCCCTGGAACACCTGGATGAACAGGCTGGCACACCAGCGCGCGGCGGCGTTCTCCGACGTGCGTGCCAGCGCCACCAGCAGGCCCAGCAGCGAGCCGCCCACGAAGGCCATGGCCGACAGCGCCAGCGTCCACTGCGCGGCCTGCACGATGAACCAGAACTCGGAAACTCCAAAGGTGCGCATGGTGGCCTGTCCTCAGCGGCGGTCGGGGTAGTGCAGCGTGCGCCGGTAGATCAGCTTGAACAGCGCAGAGAAGGACACGGCCAGCGCCAGGTAGATGGCCGCCACGACGATGTAGATCTCGAAGCTGCGGAAGGTCTGCGACTGCAGGTTAGCCGCCACCGAGGTCAGGTCATCGGCAGAGATCACCGACACCACAGCGGAGCTGAGCATCAGCAAAATGAACTGGCTGGTGAGCGCCGGGTAGATGGCCTTGAGCGCGGGCTTGAGCACGATGAAGCGAAAGATGTCCCAGGGCTTGAGGTTGAGCGCCCGGCCCGCCTCGATCTGCCCCTTGGGAATCGACTCGATGCCCGCGCGCACGATCTCGGCCGCATACGCACCCAGGTTCACCACCATCGCCGTCAGCGCCGCCGTGTAGGGCGACCAGCGCAGGCCCACCGCCGGCAGCGCGAAGAAAAAGAAGAACAGCTGGACGATGAACGGCGTGTTGCGGATCAGCTCGATGTAGGCATTGATCAGAAAGCGCAGCCAGGCCGGCCCCGAGGTCTTGCCCCAGGCGCAGGCAATGGCCACCACCAGCCCCAGCACCGTGGCCGTGAGCGAGAGCTGCACGGTGATCCAGGTGCCCTTGAGCAGCAGGGGCCAGGCGGCAAAAACGGATTCGAACTGGAATTGGTAGTTCACGGCGCCAGTCTATGAAACCGGTTTCAGGCGCGCACGAGGGGTTTCCCGGAGAACAGCCAGCGGCTTTCGGAGATAGGCCGGGGTGCCTGGGCCACAATGCCGCATGCGTTTCCAAACCGAACCCCCTTTCACCCACGGCCAGCCCGAACGCACCGCCATCCTGCTGTGCAACCTGGGCACGCCCGACGAGGCCACGGCCCCGGCCGTTCGCCGTTACCTGGGGCAGTTCCTGTCGGACCACCGCGTGGTGGAGATCCCCAAGCCCGTGTGGCTGCCCATCCTGCACGGCATCATCCTGCGCACGCGCCCCAAGCAATCTGCCGCCAAGTACGCCAGCATCTGGACCAAAGACGGCTCGCCCCTGGCGCTGTGGACGGCCAAGCAGGCCACGCTCTTGCGCGGCTGGCTCGGCGAAGCCGGCCACCAGGTGGCGGTGCGCCATGCCATGCGCTACGGCAACCCGTCCATCGCCAGCCAGCTCGACGCCCTCAAGGCCGAAGGCGTCACGCGCATCCTCATCCTGCCGCTGTACCCGCAGTACTCGGGCACCACCACGGCCAGCGTGTTCGACGCGGTCTACGACTGGGCCGCACGCACACGCCACGTGCCCGAGCTGCGCTTCGTGAACCGCTACCACGACCACCCGGGTTACATCGATGCGCTGGCGCGCAGCATCGAGGCCTACTGGAAGGCCAACGGCCAGCCCGAGAAGCTGGTGATGAGCTTCCACGGCGTACCCGAACGCACGCGCACGCTGGGCGACCCGTATTTCTGCGAAAGCATGAAAACCGGCCGCCTGCTGGCCGAGCGCCTGGGCCTGCGCGACGAGCGCTATGTGCTCACCTTCCAGTCGCGCTTTGGCAAGGCCAAGTGGCTCGAGCCCTACACCCAGCCCACGGTCGAAGCCCTGGGCAAGGCCGGCACGCGCCGGGTGGATGTGGTCTGCCCCGGCTTCACCAGCGATTGCCTGGAGACGCTCGAAGAGATCAACATGGAAGTGCGCGAGGCCTTCCTGCATGCGGGCGGCCAGGAGTTCCACTACATCCCCTGCCTGAACGACAGCAGCCACTGGATCACCGCGCTGAGCCGCATCGCGCAGCAGCACCTGGCAGGCTGGCCCACCGAGCTGGACGACACGGCTGCCCAGGCTGATGCGCGCGAGCGCGCACTGGCCGGCGGTGCGCCCAAGGGCCCTGTGCCGCCAGGCCGCTGACGCGCGCCCACACCACCTTACGTCCCTAACAACTCCCCTGCCCCGTTTGTCCGAATTGCCGTCCCCCATGTCCGCATCCGCCCGCGCCCTGCCTGCCCACCAACTGCGGCTCACCGTCGACCCCGCCACGCTGGGTTTTGCCAGCACGGCCGAACTCGCGGGCCAGCCCTTGCCCTGGATCGGCCAGGAACGCGCCGAGGCCGCTGCACGCTTCGGTCTGGCCATGCAGCAGCCCGACTACCACCTCTTTGTGCTGGGCGACGTGGGCAGCGGCCGCGCCTCGCTGCTGCACCAGGCCATGCTGGCCGAGGCCGCCCGCCGCCCCGTGCCGCCCGACCTGTGCTACCTGCACGACTTCGACGCCCCCGAGCGCCCGCGCGCCCTGCGCCTGCCCGCCGGCCAGGGCCGGCTGCTGCGCCAGGCCCTGCTGGACATGGGCACGCGGCTCGAGGCCGAAGTGCCCCAGCACCTGGCCAACCCCGCCTTCCTGGCCGATGCGGCGCGCGTGGAGCAGCGCTGGCAGGCGCAGGAGAACGACGCCCTGGCCGCGCTCGACGCGTTTGCGCTGGCGCGCCAGCTGCGCCTGGTGCGCACCAACGGGCAGATGACCATCACCCCGCTGGGCCCGCGCGGCCAACCGCTCAATGAGGCCGAAGCGCGCGTGCTGCCCCCCGAGCGCCGCGCCGCCATCGCGCGCGACGAGGACGCCCTGCGCGCCGAGATCGACCGTTTTGCCCAGGCCATGCGCCCGCTGGAGCGCGAGCGCGACGCCGCCCTGGCCGCGCTGCGCCGTGCCGTCGTGCAGCCGCTGGTGCAGCAGGCATTGCATGGCGCGCGCCAGCTCGCTCCGCAGGCCGCGCGCCTGGCCCAGTGGCTGGACCAGGTGGAGCGCGCGATGCTGGACAGCATCGACCTGCTGGAGCCCTACTACGGCGAGAACGAGGCCGATGCCGAAGCCGACCGCAAGGACGACCTCGATGACCTGCTCGCGCGCTGCCGCGTGAACCTGGCGGTGGACAACGGCGGGCGCAGCGGCGCCCCGGTGATCGTGGAGGACAACCCGCAGCAGCGCACGCTGATGGGCAGCATTGACCACGGCGCCAATGCCGACGATGCCGACCCGGGGCAGGCCGACGTGTCGGCCATCCACGCGGGCAGCCTGCTGCGTGCGCATGGCGGTTTCATCCTGCTGCACCTGCAGGACCTGGCCGCCGAAGAGGGCCTGTGGCCGCGCGTGCGCCGCTTCCTGCGCAGCCGCCGGCTGCAGATCAGCGACGATGCCGGCAACGGCGGCCCTGGCGGTGGCGGCGGTGCCCCGGCTGGCCTGCAGCCCGAGCCGGTGGAGGTGGATGTGAAGATCGTGCTCGTCGGCTCGGTGGAGGAGTACTACGCCCTGCAGGACAACGACCCCGAGGCCGCGCGGCGCTTTCGCGTGAAGGTGGACTTTGCCGACCGCTTCATCGCCACACCAGCCACGCACCGCGCCACCGCGCTCTTCGTGGCGCAGTGCTGCACGCAGCGCGGCCTGCCGCACTTCGGCCCCGAGGCCGTGGCCCTGCTGATCGAGCAGAGCCACCGCGAGGCCGACGACCAGGGCCGCCAGAGTGCCCGCTTCGCGCAGGCCGAGGCCCTGGTGATCGAAGCTGCAGCCCAGTGCAGCATGCGCAGCCCTGCCGGCGCCTTGGTGCAGGCCTGCGACGTGCAGGCCGCCCTGGCCGCGCAGCGCCTGCGCCACAACCAGACCGAAGAAGAGCTGCACCAGACCCTGGCCGAGGGTGAATGCCTCATCACCCTGCAGGGCGAGGCCGTGGGCCAGGTCAACGCGCTGTCGCAGATCGACCTCACGGACTACCGCTTCGGCTTTCCGGTGCGCATCACGGCGCGCAGCTTCGCCGGGCAGGAAGGGCTGCTCAACATCGACCGCGAGGTCCGCCTGTCCGGCCCCATCCACGACAAGGGCGTGCTCATCCTGCACGCCTACCTCACGGCCCTGTTCAGCCACGTGGCCCCGCTGGCGCTGAATGCCTCCATCGTGTTCGAGCAAGAGTACAGCGGCGTGGAGGGCGACTCGGCCTCGTGCGCCGAGCTGTATGCGCTGCTGTCCAGCCTGTCGGGCCTGCCGCTGCGCCAGGGCATCGCCGTGACCGGTGCGCTCAACCAGCATGGCGAAGTGCTGCCCGTGGGCGGCATCAACGAGAAGATCGAAGGCTGGTTCCAGGCCTGCGCCGCCGCCGGGCTCGACGGCACGCAGGGCGTGCTGATCCCCGCGCGCAACAAGCGCCACCTGATGCTGGCACGCCCCATCCTCGATGCGGTGGAGCGCGGCCTGTTCCATGTCTACACGGCAGAGCATGTGGCCGAGGGCATCGCCCTGCTCACGGGGCAGGCGTCGGGCATGGCCGGTGACGCTGACGACGTGGCCGACACGGTGCTTGGCCGCGCGGAGCAGACCCTGCGCGCCTACCGCCGCGCCTGCCAGAGCGCGGGGCATACGCGCGCGGGGCGCTCGGGCAGAGGCCGTAGGCGCGGCTGAAGCGCCAGGCTAGGCGGTGGCCTATCCCGGCAGGCGGCCCAGCGCCTGCCAGCGCCCCACCACATACTTCTCATAGATGCCTTGCAGCAGCGCGCGGTAGCGCGCCATGTCCAGGTGCGCGATGCCCCGCTCCACCTGCGCGATCACCAGCGCCGCCTCGGGCACGGCCACCAGCCGGCCCAGGGCATTCGCCCGCAGAATGGCCTGGGTCAGGGGCCACTGCAGGTAGTCGTTCTCATGCTCGGCCACCATGTCGTCCAGATCGCAGAGCAGACAGACCACGGAGCCCTCGCGCAGCAGCAGCGCGTCAATCTCACCAGCCCCGGACTCGTCCACCGTCACGTCCACATGGTCCAGCGCGTTGAAGTGCGCCGGGTCCAGGTACACCGTCTGGTCGTGCGTGAAGCCTCCCTCGCGCAGCAGGTGGTAGTAGAGCAGCAGCACCGAAGCCATGGCGCGGTTGGCGGCGGGAAACAGGTTGGGGGTGATGTGCATGCTGGCGCACTTTAGAAGGTCGAAGGCCGTCTTATAGCTTGCCACGCTGCTGCATATCGAGCACCGGTGCGGTAGATTCAGGCCATCATCAAGCCACGCAGACCTTCAAGAGAGTCTGGCAAGACCATCGCATATGTCCATCCCAGAGCCGGCAATCGAACGCATGTGGTACGCCGTCGCACCCGATGGTGCTGGCGAAGGCCTGGTGATCCTTCGTGTGGGCATGCCCCGCCAGGAGCCAGGTGGCGAGTGGGGCGTCTTCGTGGAACTGAGCCCTGTGGATGGACCGCCGCACAAGATTTTCGGAGAGGATGGATGGCAGGCAGTGGCTCTGGGCATGCGCTTCATGGCCTCCCGCGCAGCGGACCTGGAAAGCCGGGGGTGGCGGTTCTACTGGACCCAGGGCGGGGATCCAACAGGCGCCAAGGATCTCGGCGGCGATTGAAAGAAAGTTAGAGAACCGCATCCCGCGCTGGAATGCCCAGACCGGCGGCCAGCCCCCTCCGGCGCGTCGTTCGTTCGCCGCCACCCATAGGTATGGCCGCCCACCGGTTCCGTCTGCAGATGCACGGTGGCGGTCATGCCGTCGAGCCCCGACAGCAGCTGCTCGAACTTGGCGAACCATTCGGCCCATTCCCGCTCAACGGCCTTGAGAGATGCGCCAAAGTGGATGACGCGGCAGCGGTAGGCCGCAGTGCCCTGCTCGCTCGCGGTCAGGCTGAACATGGAGCGCACCAGAAACGGCCATTCATCCATTTTGGGCAACGCATCCAGGGCACGGGCGGTGCGCGCATCGGCTTCGAGACGCAGAGAGGTGGACTTCGATGGCGCCGTAAATCAGTGTCTGGTGGCCCCTGGGATGTCTGTTTGCTTGAACGGAGCAGCGCTCGGGCGCCCGCATACGCCAGTGGCCCATACGCCGTGGCAGGTCAGCGAACAGTCTCCAATGTGACGATTTGTGACCGCCTGCCCGTGTTTTCCCGCAAACCCCAGGCCGGCCTGCGCTGGATACTGGCCCTGCCGTTGATGGAGCCGTGCGCGCGCATGCATGCTGTCTGGTTGGTTGCTTGCCTGCTTGTTCGTTGGCTGGTCGTTTGCTGCACAGCAGGCCCGTCGAGGCACATACCGACAAGACCGACAGGAGACAACGCCGCATGCCCATCCACCACAGCGCGCCGCTGGCGCGACCACCGTCCCTTGCACCCACACGCCGCCGCGTGCTGTCCTGCGCCGCCGCGGCCACCACTGTGGCGCTGCCCGGCTGGGCGCTGGCCCAGCAGGCCGAGCCCTGGCGCATCGGCCAGACGGCCGCGCTCACGGGGCCGCTGGCCTTCCCCTTCGTGGAGATGAACAAGGGCATTGCCGCGGCCTTCCAGGAGGTGAACGAGCGCGGCGGCATCGATGGGCGGCGGCTGCAGTTCGCCAGTGCCGACGATGGTGGCGACCCGGCCAAGGCCGGTGCCAACGCGAAGAAGCTGGTGGAGGAGGACAAGGTCTTCGCCCTGCTGTCCTGCGGTGGCACCACCAGCGTGATGGGCGCCCTGCCCGTGGCCATGGCGGCGAAGGTGCCGGTGATCGCGCCGGGCACGGGCTCGGACGCGCTGCGCCCCTTCAACCCGCTCGTGTTCCATGCGCGCGCGAGCTATGCGCAGGAACTGAACAAGATCGTGCAGCAGCTCGGCTCCACCGGCTTCACCAAATGCGCGGTGGCCTACATCGACAACCCCTTCGGCAAGGCCACCCTGGCGGCCTTTGACGCGGCGGCCAAGGTGCACAACAACAAGGACTGGAAGGCCTTCCTGCTGCCCGAGACCGAGGAGGGCGTGGCACGCACGGTGGACGAGATCACGGCCTGGCAGCCCACGGCGCTGATCTCGCTGGCCGTGGGTGCGGTCGGCATCCCCTTCTACAAGGCGCTGCGCCAGCGCGTGAAGGCGCCCGCGTTCTCGATCTCCTTCCTGGGTTCACGGCCGCTGCTGGCGGCGCTCGGCGAGTCGGCGCGCGGCATCACCGTGGCGCAGGTGGCGCCAAACCCCGACAACATCGCCAAGCCCATCGTCAAGGCCTACCGCGATGCGCTCAAGGCCCACGCGGCCGGCGCCGAGCCGGGCTATTCTTCGCTGGAGGGCTACCTGAGCGCACGTCTGATGATCGAGGCCCTGCGCCGCGCCGGCCGCACCGCATCGCGCGAGAAGCTCGTCGAGGCCCTGCACAGCATGCGCCCCTACGACATGGGCGGCTTCGAGCTGCGCTATGGCCCGCAGGACCACAACGGCACGGACTTCGTCGAGCTGTCGTACTTCAACGGCGAGCGGTTCCGGCGCTGAAGTGAAGCACCCCCTGAGTCGCTTCGCGCCTTCACCCCTCTCCCGACTCGCTGCGCGAGTCGGGAGGGGGACGCCCCCGGTGCACACAAGAGAAGCGCCGCCTATGCGGCTTGGCGGCCCTTGCACGGGGGCACTGGCCTTGGCCGTGCCAGTTTCATACGCCGTGGGCGCCACGAACGCGGAGTGAAAAGCCGATACGGATCAGCCGGCCGACTGGCTGGCCGCGAACACGGCCAGCTGGTCCGCAAACGCGCGTTGGTAGGCCGGGCGGGCCTCGCCGCGCGCGATGTAGGCGAGCAGGCTGGGCTGCTCCTGCAGCAGGGGCGACGGGTCGCCCAGGCGGCGCAGCACCGTCACCATCAGCAGGTCGCCCGCGCCGAAGGCATCGCCATCGAGCCAGTCGGCGTCGCCCAGGCGCTGCGCCAGATCGGCCAGCCGGGTGCGCACCCGGTCGTCCAGCATGGGCTGGCGCTGGGCGTACCAGGGCTTGTCCTGCTCCAGGATCCTCGCCGCGCCCCACTCGACGATGGGTGGCTCCACCGTGTTGAGCGCCGCGAACATCCACATGATGGCGCGTGAGCGCGCGTGCGCATCGGCAGGCAGCAGGCCGGCGTGCGTCTCGGCGATGTGCAGCACGATGGCCCCGGTCTCGAACAGCGCCAGGCCGTCTTCCTCGTAGGTGGGGATCTGCCCGAAGGGGTGCAGTGCACGGTGCGCGGGCGCCTTCATCGCGGCGAAGGAGACCAGGCGCACGCCGTAGGGCTGCCCCACCTCCTCCAGTGCCCAGCGCACGCGCATGTCGCGCGCCAGGCCCCGGCCCCGGTCGGGCGACTTTTCGAAGGCGGTGATGGTGGTTTGTGGCATCCGGGCACTCCTGCAAAGGGCGTGGGCGCAAGGTGCGGGCGGCCCGCCCGCTGTACCCCCGTCAGAAATCGTAGGTGATGCGCGCGGTGAACATGTTGCCACGCGCCCCATAGGTCTGGCCCCAGAGGTATGCGGCCTGCCAGCCGATCTGGCCCGATGCCAGCGCCATGCTGCCGAACAGCGCCGGTCCCGCACGGTGCGACTGCCGCTCGCTCGGTGCCCAGCGGTCCCACCGGCCGAGCTCGCCAAAGCCCTGTGCGCCGAAGTGCAGCGCTGGCTTCCAGCGGTGGCGCACCTGCCACTGGTACTTGAGCTGGGTACCCTGGGCCTTGAAGCCGCCGTAGCCCTTCTCGAAGAAGACGTTGAAGTTGAGCTGCGTGCGGTCGATGTCGGTCTGCAGCGCCGGGCCGAACTCCACCGTGTGGCCCTCCCCCAGGTGCCGGGGTGCCGACACCATGGTGTGCAGCGCCAGGTCGAACGGCAGTTGGCCCTGGGTCAGCAACAGGTCGTTCTGCCAGTTCCAGCTCGACAGGGTGGTGGGCATGTCCGACGCGGTGATCCAGCTGGCGAACACCGCGGTGTACCAGCGGCTGTTGACGTTCCAGCCCAGGCCGACCTCGGGCCACTTGGCCAGCGCCGAGCCGCGCGAGGACACGGTCCAGTAGCGGAAATCCACGGTCCTCGTGCCAGGGTTGCTGTAGGTGGTGACCACGTAGTAGCCCGGGTCCGCACAGGCGGCCCCGCTGGCCAGGGCCGCGGCCGCCAGCCACCACGCGCGGGAACCGGACCACGGCCACTGAGGAAGAAGCGCACGGACTGCCGGGTCCCTGGCGTTCATACAGAGGGGATGTCCCGGGTTGGAAAGCCTCCAATGGGCTTTCGACCCGGTGCACGGTGTGTATCGGTGGCGATGGTCATCACCCCCAAGGGTGCCCCGGCCAAACATGTCCATTTGTAGGAAGTTTGCTCAAAGTGCAACAACCCTGGCGATGCGCCGCCTCTCGCCCCCAAGGTCACTGGCCCTGGCCCTGCACCAGCTCCAGCACCGCCTGGGCGAATTCCCCGGGCGCCTCCTGCGGCAGGTTGTGGCACACCCCGGCGATGGCGCGGTGCGCACGCAGCTGTGCAAAGCGCGCGGCATGGGCGCTGGCGTCGGCGGGTGGGCGCACGCCATCGTCCATGCCATCCAGGGTGATGCTGGGCACCGTGATCACCGGCTGGGCAGCCAGGCGCGCCTCGATGCCGGCATAGGCCGGGTCGCCTGGCACCAGCCCATAGCGGTGCCGGTACGAATGGACCACCACGTCCACGAAGTCCGGGTTGTCGAAGGCCGCAGCACTGCGGTCGAAGGTCGCGTCCTCGAAGCGCCAGGTCGGCGACCACAGCTGCCACAGCAGCTTTGAAAACGCCGCGCGGTTCTGCTCCAGCCCGGCGCGGCCGCGCTCGCCGTGCAGGTAGTACTGGTACCACAGGCGCAGTTCCTTCTCGGGTGCCTCGGGCTGCATCGCCTTGGCGATATCCTGGATGTTGTAGCTGTTCACCGAGACCAGTCCCGCACAGCGCTCGGGCCACAGCGCCGCCACCACGCAGGCGGCCCGGCCGCCCCAGTCGTACCCAGCGAGCACCGCCCGCCCGACGCGCAGCGCGTCGAGAAAGGCCAGCAGGTCCGCACCAAGGGCGGCCTGCTCTCCCGAGCGCAGCGTGGCCGCATCCACAAACCGGGTGGCGCCATAGCCGCGCAGGTAAGGCACCAGCACCCGGCAGCCCGCGGCGGCCAGCAGAGGAGCCACCTCCTGGTAGCTGTGGATGTCGTAGGGAAAGCCATGCATCAGCACCACCGGGGGTCCTTCGGCAGGCCCCTGTTCGGCGTAGGCGATATCCAGCACACCGGCCTGCACCGTGCGCAAGGGTTCCATGCGGTTCATAGCACTCTCCTTGCGTCCATTCTACGGAATGGGTACCCCGGGCAGGCGGCGCCGGCAGCACAAGGCCACCGCCAATCCCTCATCCACACCTCGGCGCAACCACCTGCGTAGGACATTGCCGCGTGTTGGCCCTGGCCCTGCGGTATTGGGCGCAGGCGTCATTAGGATGGAACCTATTGTTTCAACTCTCCTGAATTGACCTATGCGCGCGACCGGTCTGCCCTGGCCACCCAACCTTCAAATCGCCGGATCGACTTACCTGGTCAGGCCGCTAACGCTGGCGGCACCGGCCAATGTGCCGGACCGGGTCTTCATCTTCGAAGAAGACGGATCGCCCGTGCTGACCGTGCGGCGCGAGTGGGCCAGCTACCCCGAAGCGCTCTACACCGCAGAGCAAAAACTCAGGGAGCACCTGGCACCCTCGCCGGTGGATATCTTCGCCGCGCAATGAGCGGCGCTAGCGTGGCGCTGCCACACCGCATCCCACTTTCGTATCAGCGCCCGGCCCAGTCGTCCACCGCTTCACGCTCGATCCCGCGCGACATGCAGCACTGCTGCAACTCACTGGTGGCCAGCATGCCCTGCTGCAGGGGGTAGGTGACGCGGACCACCAGGCACTCGCTTTCCTGCTCCGACAGGATTTCGCCCGACCGACCCACACCGAGCGCCGTCCACAACTGGAGGGCGCCGATGGCATCGGTATGCGGGTGGGCAAAGCGGCCGTGGGAAACCTTGCGAGCGCGGGTGAACTTGAGGGTTTCGGATCGGGTACGCATCGGCAGTGGGAGCTGGTCGGTGGGATGGCGATAGGTGCAAGCCTTCGCATCATGTCCAGCTTGGGCCCGGCGCCGTGTAGGCCAACACCGCAAGCTGTGCGGATCGGCCGCTGCCCCCTGGTGGAGCGTTCCGGAGCTGCCCGTTCAGCGTGTCAGGGCCACTGCAAGCGGGTGGGGGCGCGATACTGCGAGCGGGGCAGCGCATTCGCAGCCGGCCCGCCCGCGGTGCGCACCAGCGCCGGCTGTTCCTCCTGCCCGGGATCCTGCACGCCGTGCACGAAAAAGCGGTCCACCAGCGCATAGTGCTCGGGCACGTTGAGCGCGGGCGCATGACCACAGCCGGGCACCTCGACCACGCGGGCCTGGCCGCGCGCGCCGGGGCCGCGGGTCAGCATCTCGATGGTGGTCTCGCGCAGCACCAGGTCGGAGTCCTCGCCGCGCAGGCACAGCACGGGGATGTCGAGCGCATCGTAGTGGTCCCAGATCAGGTAGTCGTTGGCATGGTGGGTGAACTGCTGCACCATGGCCGGGTCGTAATGCGGCGTCACGCGGCCATCGGGCAGGCGGCGCGTGCTGGTCTCGGTCAGGCGCCGCCATTGCGCGTCGCTGAGCCAGCCATAGGGCTGGTAGACCTGTCGGAAGAAGGCCTCGAGTTCGGCCACGGTGTCGAACGCCGGGGGGCTGCCCGCGTAGGCCTTGATGCGCCCCAGGGCCTCGTCGGCCAGGCGCGGCGCGTTGTCGTTGAGCAGCAGGCTGCGGATGCGGCCCTTGAGCCCGGGCTCGAACAGGCCCGACGCGCACACCGTGCCGATGGCCCCGCCCATGGAGGTGCCCACCCAGTGCGCCTGCGCGATGCCCAAGGCATCGAACAGGTCGGCCACGATGCGCGCGTAAAAGCGCAGCTGGTACTCCTCGGCCGGCTGGCGCGCCCACTGGCTCAGGCCCCGGCCGATGGTGTCGGGGCAGATCACGCGGTAGCGTGGCGCCAGGTGGGCGGCCAGCTCGTCCATGTCGCGCCCGGTGCGGGCCAGGCCATGCCAGGCCACCACCACGGGGGCGTCGGGCGCGCCCCATTCGGTGTAGTGGATTTCATAGCCGGCGCAGGTGGCATAGCGCGATAACGGGGTCATGGTGGACAACCTTGTGAGTCAGGTGGAAAGGAAGGCGGCATGGCGGCGTGCCAGGTCATTTCATGAGGCGCCCGTTGGCGCCGATGACGGTGACCTCGACATACCGCGAGCCGACACGGTTGGTGGGGGAATAGCCCAGGCTGATGCCGCCCAGGTCGTAGTTGTTCATCGATTCGAGGGCTTTGACCACCCTGGCGCGCGTGGGCCCGGGGCCGGCGCGGCGCAGCGCCTCGACCAGCACCTTGGCGCCCAGGAACTGCTCGAAGCTGGTGTAGCTGACCTCGGCCTCGGGCGCGTACTTCTTGAGCAGGGTCTGGTACTCGCGCACCACGGGCAATTGCGGGCGGAAGGGGTAGGGCACCACCTGGCTGATGCCCAGGCCGTGCGCGTTCTTCAGGCCCGCGAGCTTCACGAGTTCGGTGGGGTCCACCACCGAGATGTTGTACAGCTGCGCGCCGCCGCCCTGCTCGCGGTAGCGCTGGATGAAGGCAGCCGCAGGCTTGTTGATGGCGATCATGATCACGGCATGCACATCGGCGGCCTTGATAGCCTTGACGGCATCGTCCACCTTGTCGGTGTTGCGCTCGTAGCCGGCCGAGACGACGAGCTTGAGGTTGCGCCGCGCCAGCGCCGCCTCCACGCCCGCCAGGCCGGCCTTGCCGAAGCCGTCGTCCTGGTACATCACGGCCACGCGGTTCATGCCCAGCGTGGTGAGCTGCTGCACCATGTGCTCGGCCTCGTCGCCGTAGCCCGCGCGCACGTGGAAGATCCAGGGGTTGAACGGGCTGCGCAGCGACTCGCCCCCCGTGTAGGGCGCCACCAGCGCCGCCCCGCCCTGCTCCAGCACCCCATCGGCCAGCAGCTGGGTGATATTGGCCGTGCCGGCAAAGCCGTAGAGCGCCACCACCTCGGGCCGGGCCAGCATCTCGCGCGTGAGGCGCACGGTGTCGGGCACCTTGTAGCCGTCGTCCACCACCCACTGGCGGATGGTGGCGCCGTGCACGCCCCCTTGGGCGTTGATGGCGTCGAAATAGACCTTGCCGCCCAGCACCATCTGCGCGCCCGTGCTGGCCAGCACGCCCGACAGCGGTGCCACCTGGCCCACCACCAGCTCGGCGCCGCGCAGCTGCGCCGCCGCCGGCAGCGCCAACAGCCCCATCACCCCCAGCATCGCGAGCGCCGCGCCCATGCGGCGGCCCCATGTGATCCATGTGTTCATGTCCGTCCTTTGTGCCGCCAGGTGCGCCATGCGCCCGGCGGCTTTGTTGTGGTGGGTCGTCGTTCTTCTTATTCGGGGATGGCAATGGCTCCGGCTGCCGTCACGGCGATGGCGTTGCCCGCGGCAGGCACATCGGCCAGCGGCGGCACGTTGGCGGCGGTGATGGCCGGCGCGCTGCCCGGCGTGCCGCCGCGCGGCACGGTACGCACCACCTGGCTGGCGGGCAGCGCCTTGCCGCTGGCGAGGTTCTCGTACACGGCATCGAGCGCGCGGTTCAGGTACACATGCAGCGGCACATAGCGCGTGTCGTAGCCGGGCAGCACCGCGGGCAGGCCGATGAAGCTGTCGAAGTGCTGGGCGTTGGCCACTTCCACATAGCTGAGCTTGCTGGCCGCGCCCTCCACGCGCTTGTTGAGCGCGGTGTAGGGGCGCGAGGTGTGGCTCACGGGCAGCAACGCATCGGCGCGGCCATGCACGATGATGGCGGGCTTGCCGCGCAGGTTGCCATTGCGGCGCGTTTCATCGACACCGGCCTGCAGCTTGCGGGCCGCGGCATCACTGCCGGTGACCAGGTTGCGCAGGCACACCGCGCCCTCGGTGTTCCAGTCGAAGGCGCCGCTGTCGGCCAGCGACAGGAAGTCGCGCGCCGACCCCTGCTTGGCGCGGTTGTTGATGAGCTGCACGCCACCGGCCGGAGGCACACCGTTGCCCGTGGCGAACATGCCGGCCAGGGCCGTTGGGGGTGCCAGCGGCGTGACGGCACCGGCCGTCGTGGCGCCCGCATAGCTGAAGCCGCACAGGTGGTCCTGGACGCTGGCGCGCGAGAGCGAGTTGGCAAAGGTCACGGCCACTGCGGGCGCCACCTCGAAGGCGGCGAGCGAGGCGTGCAGGTCGTTGGACTCGGGCTCCCAGCCGTAGGCACGCAGCTTCTGCAGCGACTCCTCGGCCTGGCCCGCCGTGGTGTCGGCCGTGAGCAGGCCGCGCGCACGCAGGGCGGCACAGCGCCCCGGGGCGATGGGCAAGGCCGCGCCGGCAAAGCCGGCGGCAAAGGCCGCCGCATACGGGCTGGTGCTGACCGAGGGCGCAAGCGATGCGCAGGCCTGGTACAGATTCGCCTGGGTGGTGTAGTCGATCAGCGGGCGGCCCGTGACGGCGATCTGCGTGGCACCGCGCTGCACCGTGACACCGGGGTTGGCGGGCAGCTCGACCGCGGGCTCGGACACGGCCACGCCGCTGATCAGGCCCTGGGTATCGAGTTCGGCCGCAGCAATCGCCGCGCCGCCGCCGTTGGAGATGCTGGACGCGATGACGATGGCATTGGCCGGGGTGATGGTGCGGATGCGCTGGCCCGCGCTGGTGAGCGCGCCGTAGCGCTCATTGAGCACGTAGTAGCCGAACTCCACCGCCTGCAGCGTGGTCGTGCCCCAGTCCTTCTCGGCGTTCTGGCCCGAGTGCGCGTGCTTGAAGGCAAAACGGTTGGGCGTGGCGGCGTTGAAGGCCGCCAGCTGCGCGGGCGTGAGGTTGGCGTTGAAGGCCGCGGTCCTGCCGGCGACAGCCGCCGTGGTGCGCGTGCCGTCGATCAGCGGCACGGTGTCGTTCTGCAGGTCGTGCGGGGCGGCGCCCGTGCCCTTGTCCGAATAGGCCACGGCGCAGCCGCGCTTGAGGCCCCATTCGCCCGTGGAGATGCCGCCATACACGCCGCGCGAACCCGATGCGGTGGCCGTGATCATGCAGGGCCGTGCGGGGTTGAAGCTGTCGGGAACCTGCACCATCAGGGTCACGTTCTGGCGGCCGCTGCCGTCGTCGGCATAGGCGATGTACTCGGTGCCGGGCACCTTGCCCTCGCCCGTGGTCACACGGCCCTGGGCGTCCACGTTGGGGCCGTAGAGCGTGCCGTAACCACCGGCAGCCGTCATGTCCAGCAGGGCGCGGTAGTTGTTGTAGATGGCGGCGCGGCGCAGCTCGGCGCCCGTAGGTTTGGTCGCATCGGCGTAGGCCGGCGGCGTGGCCGAGGCCAGGCCGCTCGCGCCCAGTCCGGCCGTGAGCAGGTCGTTGCCGGTGCCGTCGTAGCGGGTCTCGGTGATGGGCCCCAGGTAGGCCGGGCGCACATTCGTGCCGCCGCCCGATCCGCTGTCACCGCCCCCGCCGCCACAGGCTGCGAGCACTGCGGCGGACACGGCCAGCATCGCGGTTCTTTGCGTTGTCTTTGCTTTCAGGCTTCTCATTGCGTTTGTCTCCGAGTTGTGTTTTTTGGAACTTCTGGAACGCAGCTTTACCCTGGCCGGCGTGCGAGCCCGACCCTCACGCCACCTTGCGCGCTGCTGCTGCGCGCAGGCGCCCCACCACACCGGTGGGGAAGTAGTAGACGGACAGGACGAACAGCACGCCCAGCCACAGCAGCCAGCGGTCGGGCGAGAGCAGCGCCGACAGCCAGGGCAGGCCCGAGGCGGCCTCGCTGCCAAGGCGCAGCAGGTCCTGCAGGTAGCTTTGCGCCACCAGGAACAGCACGGCACCGATGGCCGATCCGTAGATGGTGCCCATGCCGCCGATGACGACGATGAGCAGGCAGTCCATCATGATCTCGAAACTGAGCGAGGTGTCCGGTCCGTTGTAGCGCAGCCAGAGCGCGAGCATGGCACCCGCGCAGCAGGCGAACAGCGCCGACAGCACGCTGGACGTGGTGCGGTAGATCACCACGCGGTAGCCGATGGCCTCGGCGCGGAACTCGTTCTCGCGGATCGCCTGCAGCACGCGGCCGAAGGGCGAGTTCACGATGCGCAGCAGCGCCAGCACCAGCGCCACGGCCACGACGAACAGCAGGTAGTAGCACAGCAGCCGCCCGTCGATGGTCACGCCCAGGAAGGGCTCGTCGAAGGGCTCGAAGCTCGGCGACAGCACGCCGGGTACCTTGAAGGTCAGGCCATCTTCGCCGCCCGTGATGTCCGACAGCTGCGAGGCCAGCGTCTGGAACGCGGCCGCCACGGCCAGCGTGATCATGGCGAAGAAGATGGCGCGCACGCGCAGCGAGAACAGCCCCACCGCCAGCGACAGCAGCAGCGAGAGCACCAGCGCCCCACCCAGGCCCACGGCCAGCGCCGACCAGGTGGGCCCCATGCGCGTGGTGGCCACTGCGATGCCATAGGCCCCGATGCCGAAGAACATGGTGTGCGCGAAGCTCACGATGCCGGTGTAGCCCAGCAGCAGGTCGAAGCTGGCGACCAGCACCACGAAGATCAGCACCTTGGCCGCCACGGACAGCGCCTTGACGCCAGGGAACAGGAAGGGCGCGAACGCCAGGCCCAGGAAGATGGCCACGAGGATCGCCGCCAGCACCTTGCTGCGCGGGTAGTCGCCGGAGAGAAGTCGGTTCAGCATGTCTTTGGGCTCCTCTTCAACGGTTGGCCACTGGATAGACACCTTGCGGGCGCCAGAGCAGGATCGCCACCATGAGGGCAATGTTGGAGAACAGCGCCACCTTAGGCACCAGGAAGCCGGTGTAGTTGGCCATCAGCCCCACGAGCAGCGCGCCGATGAGGGCGCCGCCCGTGGACCCGAGGCCGCCGATGATGATCACGATGAAGATCAGCACGTTGACCTGCGCGCCCATCTGCGGCACCACGTTCTGCTGGTACAGGCCCCACATCACGCCACCCAGGCCGGCCAGGGCCGAGCCCACCACGAACACGCCGATGAACAGGCGGCGGATGCGGTAACCCAGCGACTCGACCATCTCGCGGTCTTGCACGCCGGCGCGGATCAACAGGCCCACCTTGGTGCGCGACAGCGTCCAGGCCAGCACGGCAAAGACCAGGAGGCCCACGGCCACCGCCACCAGGCGGTACTTCTCGATGGCGGCGTCGCCGATGAGCAGCGAGCCGCGCATGCCCTGGGGCAGCGGCAGCGGGATCTGCTGCGGGCCCCAGATGACCTTGATCAGCTCCTCGCCGATGATCATGCCGCCCATGGTGATGAGGATCTGCTTCAGGTGCTGGCCGTACACCGGCCGCACGATGAAGCGCTCGAACGCCAGGCCCACGGCACCCGCCACGGCCATGGCCACCAGCATGGCCGGCAGCACGGCGACCAGGTTGCGCCACAGCTGGTCGGAGCCCGTCCAGTCGCCCATGGCACCCAGCACGCTGGTGGCCACGAAGGCACCGAGCGCGATGAACACGCCATGGCCGAAGTTGAGCACGTCCATCAGGCCGAACACGAGCGTGAGGCCCGAGGCGATGATGAAGATGATCATGCCCATGGCCAGCCCCGCCACCGTGAGCGTGAGCCAGGTGCTGGGCGAGCCGATGAAGGGCAGCACCAGCAGCGCCAGCGCCGGCACCAGGGCCAGCGGCTTCCAGTCGAAGTCGCGCAGGAGGGACGTCCTGGCCGCGCTTGCCGCCGCCGTCGTCGTTGTCGTCGTGGTGCTCATAGTGCCAACCCCAGCAGCGATCGCTGCAATGCCTCGTCCTCGGCCAGTGCGGCCATGCTGCCCGCATGCACCACCTTGCCGTTGTCCATCACGGCCACGGTGTCGCCGAGCCGCTTGGCGAAATTAATGTTCTGCTCGACGAGCAGGATGGTCACGCCGCTCTTCTTGAGCTGGTCGAAGGCGTCGATCATGTTGTTGATGATGGCCGGCGCCAGGCCCTTGCTGGGCTCGTCCACGATGAGCAGGTCGCGCGGCTCCACGATGGCGCGGCTCACCGCCACCATCTGCTTTTGCCCGCCCGAGAGCTTGCCGGCCGGGTGGTTCCAGAACTTCTCCACCGCCGGGAAGAGCTTGAAGATCCATTCGAGCCGCGAGCTGTCCATCTGCGCCGCGTTCTTGGCGCCGCGCGCGGCCAGCAGCATGTTCTCCTTGACCGTGAGGTCGGCGAAGATGCCCATGTTCTCGGGCACGTACGCGATGTTCATGCCGGCGATCTGCGGCGTGTTCAGCGCCGTGATGTCCTTGCCACCGAAGTGGATGGTGCCCTGCGACGCATGCCACAGGCCCATGACGGTGCGCAGCGTGGTGGTTTTGCCCGCGCCGTTGCGGCCCAGCAGCATGGTGAGCTGGCCCTTGGGCACGGCAAGATCCACGCCGTGCAGGATGTGGTACGCCCCGATGTGGGTGTGCACACCCCGAAGTTCGAGCAGGTTGTTGGTGGCGTTGGTCATGCGGCAGCTTCCTTGGTCACACCCAGGTAGGCTTCCTGCACCACGGGCGAGGCGATCACCTCGGCGGGCACGCCGTCGGCCACCAGGGTGCCGTTGGTCAGCACGATGATGCGGTCGGCCAGCTCGCGCACCACGTCCATCTTGTGCTCCACCAGGAGGATGATCTTGGTCTTGTCCTTCTTCAGTTCGCGGATCAGGTTCAGGATCACGGGCGCCTCGTCATGGCTCATGCCGGCCGTGGGCTCGTCGAACATGTAGACCTGCGGCTCCAGCGCCATGAGCAGCGCCACCTCGAGCTTGCGCTGGTCGCCGTGCGGCAGGCTGGCCACGGGCGTGTCCTGCCGCTCCAGCATGGCCACGGCCTGCAGGATGGCGCGCGCACGCTCCGTCAGAGCGCGGTGGTCGCTCCAGATGCTCCACAGGTTCAGCCCCCGGCGGTGCTTGCCCTCCTGCGTGGCCTGCACGGCCAGGCGCACGTTCTCCAGCACGCTGAGGTTGGGGAACAGGTTGGTGAGCTGGAAGGCACGCCCCAGGCCCGCATGCGTGCGCGCCGAGACGGACTGGCCCGTGAGGTCCTGCCCACCCAGGGTGACGCTGCCCGCGCTGGCGCGCAGCTGCCCCGAGATGAGGTTGAAGTAGGTGGTCTTGCCCGCGCCGTTCGGGCCCACGATGGCGGTCAGCGTGCCCGGCTCGAAAGAGCAGGTCACGGCGTTGACCGCCACGTGGCCGCCGAAGCGGATGGTCAAGTCCTTGGTGGCCAAGGTGCTCATGGGTGGTGCGTCACTTTCACGGGTATCGTCTTTCAGGGTACCGGGCGCCCTGCCCTGTTTCCAGGCAGGGCCCCGGCGTTCAGCGCATTGTCATGGGCAGGTGCCGATGACGTAATAGTTCGGGCTCGTCTGCTTCAAAGTGGTGGTCACGAACACGTTCCACAGGCCCATGTTCTGGTTGGAGCCCTTGGCATAGGCATAGCCACCGGTCTGCGTGGCACGGCCGGCCTGCACATGGGCGTAGTTGGTGGCCGTGGTGCAGGTGGCGGTGCCGCCCGAACCCGCCAGCGTGGTGCCCGAGGCCGCGGCCGAGGTGGCGCCCTCGGCCCCGTTGGCGTCAGCGGCGCGCACCGTCCAGCTGTAGCTGGTGGATGCAGCCAGGCCGGTGTCGGTGTAGCTGGTGCTGCTCACCGGCAGGGCGTTGACCTTGTTGGCGTTGCGGTACACGTTGTAGCTGGCCGCACCCGAGACGGCACCCCAGCCCACCACCATGGAGCTGGCCGTGGCGCCCGAGGTGTTCACACCCGTGGGGGCCGGCAGCGCGGGATTCGTGGGCGGGTTGGTCGTGCCGCCGCCGCTGCTGATCTGGTCCACCATGGCCTTGATGGCCACCATCTGCGGGCCCGACTTCTTGGCGTAGTTGGCATTGTCGTAGCCCCACCAGTCGAAGCAGCTGTTGGTGGCTGCCGTGCTGGTCTGCGGGTAGAGCATCACGATGTTGTTCGTGTCGGCCCAGCGGTTGTAGCCGGTGTTGCGCACGTACTGCTGCTGCACATCGCTGATGTTCTGCTTGCAGCCGTGCAGCACCACGTGCAGGCGGCAGGTGGCGCTGCCGCCGGCCTGGCAGGCCTGCGGGATGTAGGCCCAGCCGGTGGTGGCCATGCCGTGGTTGGTGATGAACTGGCTCTGGTTGAACTCGATGTAGTTGCCCGTGGGCAGCGTGGCGTTGTTGCGCGCGCTCAGCGTGCCGTACAGGTGCTGCAGCATGGCGCCGGCCAGGTCGAAGTTGCAGTCGCTGATGTAGGGCGCGCCCTTGGTGGAGCAGCCGTTGCCGTAGTCATCGGTGACCATGGCGTGCTCGGCAGCGATGTCCTTCTTGTAGACCACGTTGGCAGCCGGCACGAAGCTGTTGTAGTAGGTGCGCAGCGCATCCATCACGCCGGGCTTGACCACGCTGTCGAGCGTGCCCGAAAACAGGTAGACCTTGGAGGCCTGCAGGTTGGCCACCGGATCGATCAGGCCCTGGCTGGCCCAGGTGTTGGTGGTGCTCACCAGCGTGCTGGTGGGAATGCCCGCAGGGCTGGCCATGCAGCGCCCGGTGGCGTTGACGATGGAGCCCTCGGCGCAGTAGAACGGCCCACCCGCGACCACGCCTGCGCCCTTGGCGAAGGTGGCCGAGTAGGCCACGTGCAGCTGCACGGCCATGAAGCCGCCGGCCGACAGGCCCGACACGGTGGTCTGCGTGGTGTCGATCTTGAGCGCGGGGAGGTTGACGGCAGCAGACGCGCCGCTTGCGACGCACAGTGCAAAAGCAGCTCCTGCTGCGGCCGCCCGGATGAAATTGAAAGCCATGTTGTCTTGTCTCCAAATAATTTTGAAAAAGTCTGACCCAGCCCCCGTGTAAATCCGGGGGTTCATGCATCAATTCACTGGAAAAAAAGGGGCGGCCGCCCCTGCGGGATGGATCCTCAGCGAGAGGGCGATTGCCCTTCCGCCAAGGCCACGCGAACCGGTTTATCGCTTGTTGCGAATCGGCACTTGCATCTCTTCAGGCTTGATCTCGCGCACCAGCTCGGGCACGCCCCAGGCGAAAGCCGGGTCCACCTTGATCTTGAAGTGGTACATGCTCTGCATGGCCTGGTGGTCTTCCTTGCGGAAGGTCATCTTGCCCTTGGGCGTCTCGAAGCTCATGCCCTCCATGGTCTTGATGAGCTTGTTGGTGTTGGTGTCGCCGTTCGTGGCCTTGAGGGCCGTGACCAGCGCCATGGCCGAGCTGAAGCCGCCCGCGGTGAAGAAGTCCGGCGGGGTCTTGAACTCCTTGTAGTGCGCGGCCACCATGGCCTCGTTCACCGGGTTCTTGGGGATGCCGAAGTAGTAGTAGGTGGCGCCTTCCATGCCGGGGAAGTTCTTGTAGCTGGCCATGGCCGGCAGGATGTTGCCGCCCGTGGCGATTTCGATGCCGTAGCGCTTCAAGTCCAGGTCGGCGATCTTGAAGGGGTTGCCGGCGCCGGCCCAGATGATGAAGATGACCTTGCGGCCAGGCACGTCCTTGAGCTTGTCGATCAGGCGCTGGGCACCGGCGGTGAAGTCGGTGGTGGTGGTGGGCAGGTACTCCTCGTGCACCAGCTTGGCGTTCTTGAGCGCGTCCTTGAAGGCCTTCACACCATCGCGGCCGAAGGCATAGTCCTGCGCCAGCGTGGCCACGGTCACGCCGGCCTTGTCGATGGCCACGGCGTTGGAGATGGCGTCCTGGCTGCTGTTGCGGCCGGTGCGGAAGATGTACTTGTTCCACTTGTCGCCGGTGATGGCGTCGGCCACGGCGGGCTCCACCAGCAGGATCTTCTTGTATTCCTCGGCCACGGGCAGCAGGGCCAGGGCCACGCCCGAGGAGGTGGGGCCGACGGCGATGTCGGCCTTGTCGTCCGAGTAGGCCGAGGCCAGCAGGCTCTTGCCCAGGTCGGGCTTGCCCTGGTCGTCCTTCTCGATGACGACGAGCTTCTTGCCATTGACGGTCATGCTGCCGCCGGTGGCGTAGTTCAGGCCCATCAGCAGGCCGGTCTGGGTCTGCTTGCCATAGGCCTCCAGCGGGCCGGTCTTGCTGTAGATGTGGGCGATGCGGATCTCGCCGGACTGGGCGAACGCGGGGGCGGAAAGCGTGGCGGCTGCGGTGACTGCAGCGGTGGCGAGGGCGACCAGGGTGCGACGGTGCATGGCGATGTCTCCTTGTAGTGATGCCTGAACAGTGCACAGTTCGTGCCAAGGCACAAACCGTTGATTTCTATGAAACTTTTGCTGACACCTCGAATGGTGTGTCCAATTTCAATACAACTATTTTGTCTGAATTTCAGACATTTGCCTGGAATTTATTCAGGGTTTTCCAGACGTCCATAAAGCGTGGCGCGCGAGATGCCCAGCTGCCGCGCCGTGGCCAGCTTGTTGCCGCCATGGGCCTTCATGGCGGCGGCGATGGCGCGGCGTTCGAGCTCGGCCACCTGCTCGGCCAGGGGGCGCAGGTAGCGCGATTCGTCCTCCGCCTCGGCCACCACCACGGCGCTCGTGTCCTGCACCGGCGCGGCGGGCTCCACACCGGCCTCGCGCAGGATGCGTTCGAGCTGCGCGGCATCGATGGACTGGCCCTCGCTGCGCATCACGGCCTGCTCGATCACGTTGCGCAACTCGCGGATATTGCCGCGCCAGGGCTGGCCCGCCAGCAGGGCCATGGCATCGGACAGCACCTCGGGCGGCGGCGTGCCATTGCGCAGCGCCAGGTCGTCGCCCAGCGATTCGACCAGCGCCGGGATGTCGCTGCGCCGCGCGCGCAGCGGCGGCACGCGCACGGGCAGCACGTGCAGACGGTAGAACAGGTCCTCGCGAAAGCGCCCTTCGCGCACCTGGGCCGCCAGGTCGCGCGAGGTGGCCGCGAGGATGCGCACATTGAACGGCACCAGCTTGTTCGAGCCCAGCGGCTCGATCTCGCCCTCCTGCAGCGCACGCAGCAGTTTGGCCTGCAGGCTCTGCGGCATGTCGCCGATCTCGTCGAGGAACAGCGTGCCGCCATCGGCCAGCTTGAACTTGCCGTCGCGCCCCTTGGCCGATGCGCCGGTGTAGGCGCCAGGCGCCACGCCGAAGAACTCGGCCTCCAGCAGCGTGTCGGGCACGGCCGCGATATTCACGCTCACGAAGGGGCCGCTGGCGCGGCTCGACGCGGCGTGGATGGCATGGGCCAGCAGCTCCTTGCCCGTGCCCGTCTCGCCCAGCAGCAATACCGGGCTGGTGGACTGCGCGGCGCGGCGCGCCTGGCGCTTGACCTCGGCCGCGGCCGGGCTCGATCCGATGAAGCTGGCAAAGGTGTACTTGGAGCGCCGCTCGCCATCGCCCGCCGCGGCCGCCACCAGGCTGCGCCGGCGCTGACTGGCCAGCTCGCGCCGCGCATCGTCCAGGTCGCGCTGCAGCAGCGCAAACTTGCTGATCAGCGGCTGCAAGGTGGTCTCGGGGTGGTCGAAGAGCACGATGCCGATGGCACCGATGACGCTGCCCCCATCGTCGCGCAGCGGAATGCGGCTGACCACGAAGGTACCGGCCTTGTTGGTCAGCAGGTCGATCAGCACCGGGTTGCCGGTCTCCAGCACGCGGCGCATGCCGGTGTTGGGGATCACCTCCTCGACCATGCGGCCCAGAAACTGGTCCAGCGACGAAAAGCCCAGGTCGGGCAGAAAGCGCTGGTAGCCTTCGTTCACCCAAACGATACGCCCACTCAGGTCCACCAGGAACATGCCCTGGCTGACACTGGAGAACAGGTGGAACATGGACCGCGCCGCCAGTTCCAGAATGCCCTGGGCATCCAGCGGCAGTGCGGGGGCGTCTTCGGTGAGCGGGGGCATGGGGCCGATGGTAGCAAGCCCGCCGCCCGCGGCGGGTCAATCCGCCGTGGACTCCACGGCCTGCACCCCGCTCACCGCACGCAGCCCACGCGCCATGCGCAGCACCACCACGGGCTGGGCCGCTTCAGCAGCTCCTGTGCCCAGCGGCTGGTCCACCAGGATGCAGGGCTTGCCCGTGCGGCGGCAGTGGTCCTGCACGCGCCAGTATTCGTCGTGGCTGATGCAGCCGGTCTGGCAGATCACGAGGTCGGCCGCGGCCAGGCTGGAGTCCAGCGCCGGCGATGCCGGGGCAGCGACCTCAGAGGCGGCCTGCGCCGGCGCCACGGTGGCCGCAGCCACGGCCTGCAGGCGCCAGCGCAGGCACTCGCGCGAGAGGCTGGCGATGCGCTCGACCAGGGTGGCGATGTGGCGTGCCATGTCGCGCCGGCGCTTCAGCCCCGGCTGCGCGGCCTGCAGTTGCTGCAGTTCGTCCTGCGCCATGGCCAGGCGCGTGTCGCGCAGCACCACGGCGCCACGCAGGCGCACCACCTCGGCCCTCAGCTGCTCCAATTCACCCGCCTGCCGGGCCAGCGCCTCGCTGCAACGCGTCTGCGCCTCGCCCAGTTGGCGGCACAGCACCAGGAACTCCTCGGACAGGGTATGCATGCACCATCCTCGATAATAAGAACGATTCGCATTCTATGGTATAATTCACCCGTCTGAGCAAGCTGCCTGGTGGGGGGCATCCCAGGGAGGCGAGTCCCTGGTGCCTGGCTTGCGAAGTTTGCTGGGCGGGCAAGGTCGGGGCGTACCCAGGACCATCCAAGTACGCCAGGGCCTGCCCGCCACCCCTGCAAACCATGGATTACAGCAATCGCCACACCACTCTACATGGCCGCACGCAGGGCGATGCAATTGCCGTCCAGGTCCTCGACTTCCGCGACCAACCCAAAGCTGCCCACCGCGGTCACCGGATAGAGCAGCACGCCCCCAGCATTGACGGCCCTGGACAGCGCGGCGTGGATGTCCGGCACACTGAAGTAGATGCGGACGCCGGAGCGGCCGGGCACATAGCTGTCGCCCTGGGCCAGCGCCCCGCTCGCACCGCGGGCATCATCGGACCAGGGAAAGAATGCCATCTCGTTGCCGTCCACCTGCGCATGCTCGAACTCGACGCCAAAGACAGCGCGGTAGAAACCGATGGCCCGAGCCATGTTCCGTACCGGGATTTCAAAATAGGACACTGGATTCATCGGGCCATTCCATCGGAATCGAAGAGGCAAGAGGTATCCCACGCATGCGATACCGCTGCAACGCTACTGACTGTAGCGCCCCGGTATACAGTGTGATGGACATGGCCACAGCAGACGGCGGCCAAGCCACTCCCGCTTTTGGGGGATGTACCGCCCCCACCGTCTTGCGTTTCAATGCACCCGACTCCTGCAAGGTGCACGCGCTCCGCCAGTCCGTCCATGGACAAGGGTCGCCCCTCGCTCCTCCAACCTGGCTTGTGTGCAGCCCATGCACCGAAGCCGCTGCCACACCCGATTC
This sequence comes from Acidovorax sp. FW305-C-20-28, assembly GCF_058783375.1. NCBI lineage: Bacteria > Pseudomonadati > Pseudomonadota > Betaproteobacteria > Burkholderiales > Comamonadaceae > Acidovorax > Acidovorax sp. FW305-C-20-28. The sequence continues at coordinate 207,187 of NZ_JBYSYM010000006.1, forward strand.
GTGATCACTGCCCTGTTTGAATTCACGCGAGCCAGCACACACCAGATTGCCCACAGCGTGACGGCATCGACCGACGCCTACGCGGTGCTGCTCAATTGGTCCATGGCCCGCGACCGTTCGTTCGATCTGGTGCTGGACCTTCCCCACCTTCTCGTGGCCGCCCTCACGTGGGACGAACAGCACGATGCCAGCTCCAGGGACGATCTCGACTTCTGGAGCCACCGGCTGGGAATCTCCGTCTCTTCCGCGCTGCGGATGTCTGTAGACTCTCAGCAAGAACCGACGGACCTCATCGCTCCCAACTAGCCGCCACGCCCCGCACGTGGCCGCCTGTGGACCCCGGCGGCGCGGCCTCATTCGCGCGCGGAGGACATGCCGGCAAAGAATACCTGCGCGATCGCGGTGATCTCCGCATCGTCGTCCAGTTCCAGCCCCGGGGCCAGCACCAGCCGCGAGACCAGGAAGCCGATATTGAGCGCCAGAAACCGCCGGACTGCCACTTCCGCCGCGATGTCACTGCGCAAGAGACCCTGCTGCTGCAAGCCGCCGAAAAGGGCCACCAGCGGCCCCCACACCGCCGGCTGCCACTGCGCGGCAAAGCGAGCGCGCAGCACCTCGTCGCGCACCAGCTCGATGAGCAGCAGGCGCGTGAGCTCGGGCGCGGCCTGCAGCGCCGCAAGCCGCGCGGCCAGCAGCGCCTGGTGCCAAGCCACCAGGTTGCCGCCATAGGCCGCAATCGCCTCGGTCAGACCGGCCAGCGAGGCCGGTGCCAAGTGCGGCAGCACCGCCTCGGCAATCACCGCCTGCGCCAACCCCTCTTTGGAGCCGAAGTGCTTGAACAGCGTGCGCTCGGTCGTCTGTGCATGGGCGGCCACCTGGCGCGTGGTTGTCCTGTCGATGCCCTGGGCACTGAACAGCTGCGCGGCAGCCCAAAGGATCTCGGCATGCAGGGCGTCGGAACGCGGGCGGCCGCGGGATGGCAATTCTGGCGAATTCATGCGTCAAGTATAGCAATCGCTTTACTTTTGACAATGCAATTAGTAAAGTGATTGCTATACCTATTTTTCGGAGCCCCAACCATGGCCCTTGCCCTGCCCACCGCCCGCTACCAGGCCCTGCCGCTGCCCGCGCAACTGCTCACGCCCCAGCCCCTGGCCGGTGTGCCGGCCTACCCTGTGGGCTTTCGCGGCGTGCCTGCGCCCCTGCGCCTGCCCTGGGCGCTCAAGCCCCTGGGCAGCGCCGCCAGCGGCATCGACACACTGGCCGATGGCCGCACGCGCTGCTGGATACGCCACGAGGTGGTGCGCGGCGTGACGCCGCGCATGCTGGCCTGGTGGTTCGCCCACCTGGAGGGCGATGTGGAAGTGGGGGGCGTGCGCATCGACCGCTACCGCGCCTGGCACCCCTACGACCATGTGCATGCCCGCTATGCGCGCCGCCTGCCCGACGGCAGCGTGGGCCCGGGCGCCGCCATCCACCTGCGCGAGATGCTGGGCGCCAACCCGGCCTACACCGTGGACGTGGTGACCGACATCGAAAAGCTCGACGAAGAAGGCTTCATCCACAACCCTGTGGTCCACGGCCTGCGCGGCCTGGCGCGCATGGAATACCGCTTCAAGGCCGTGGCCGAGGGCACGCAGTACGAGAATTGCCTGCTCTTTGGCGGGCAAGGCGCCATCGCGCGCCGGCTGCATCCCCTGCTCTCGCGCCTGGCGTTTCCCGGCGGCAAGGGCGCCGCCTGGCTGCGCCACAACATCGAGGAGGTGGGCCTGTTCGAGCATTTCCTGCCCGGCCTGTACCGGCAGGAGACGGGGCTGGATGCCTGAGCCCGGCCCCACCGCCGGGTGTCACCCCCGGGTGGTGCTGCGCGTGGCGGCAAACGCCAGCGCGAACAGCGCGGCGAGCAAAAGGTCAACCGCCCCCGCCAGGGCCACGGCCCCATCGGCCCGGCCCTGCAGGCAAAGCACCGCGGCCGGCACGCCGAAGGCCAGCTTCTCGGCCACGGCGGGCAGCATGAACAGGCGGTAGCGCACCACGTCGCTGGCGATCAACAGGAAAGCCAGCTGCCATGCCAGCGCCACGCCCACGAAGCCATGGTGGGTGAGCACGGCCACAGTACCGAGGGCCGGAAGCACCACGAAGTACTGGGGTAGCAGCGCGATCAGCCCGTAGACCCCCGCGCCCAGGAAAAGACGGCGAGCAAGGCGCCCCGCGCAGGCCCCGGGCGGTACCGCCGCGACCGCCAAGGCCTTACGCACCAGCGCCTTCATCGCCCTGCAGACGCCACATCTCGAACACCTGCTCGCGTGCGATCAGGCCACCCTGCATGGTGAAGTGGTGCACGATGCGCAGCGCCACGCGCGAACCGATGGGCAGGGGCGCGTTGTCCATGCCTGGCCCCACCAGATGCATGTGCACCAGCATGTCATCGACCACGCGGTGCTCGGTGGCAAAGCGGTCCAGCGGCGTGATGCGCACGTCGGCCATCGCGGGCCACATGGCCAGGTAGTTGGCCCGCACGGCCTCGCGCCCCTCAAAGCGCAGGCCGCGCCCGGGGATCTCCAGCACGATGTCGTCGGTGTACAGGCCGAGGATGGAGTCGACGTCGCGCGCCTCGCCCTGGATATGGCGGTCGACGATATCCAGGTTGTGTTCGATGGTGTTCATGGATTGCTTCAGGTTCATTCGAAGGGTGGGACTGGCATTCGCATTTAGACAGAATGTCTGTCAATAATAGACAGCTATTCTGTCTTTTGCAATACACTGCGTTCCATGACGAACCGATCCCTGACCGAAAGCAGCGCGAGCCTGGGCGCCCTGCTGCGCCAGCCCTACGAGCAGATGTCCACCTGGCTCTACGCCGAACTGGCCCGCCGTGGCCATGACGGCGTGCGCCCGGCCTACAGTGCGGTGTTGCGCAACCTGCCGGCCGGCGGCGCGCGCGTGAGCGAGCTGGCCGTGCGCGCCGGCATGGCCAAGCAGAGCATGGGCTACCTGGTGGAGCAGATGGCCGCAGCCGGCCTGGTGCAGGTGGTGCCGGATGCGCAGGACCGGCGCGCCAACACCGTGTGCCTCACGCCGCGCGGCCACGAGGTGGTGCAGTTGGCACTGGAACTGTCACGCCAGTACGAGGCGCATTTCGGCACCCTGTTGGGCGAGCGCAAGATGGCCCAGCTCAGGGCCCTGCTGGAAGAGCTGGCCACGCAGCTGGACACCGATGCCGGCCGCATGGGGCCCGGTGCCAAGCCGGCCTGAGTGCCCCGCTGCTGGTTGCTCTGCGCCACGGCGGCACCAGGGCCACCCCGGGGTTCAGGGGTTCTCGCGGTTGATGAAGCTGTCCGGGCCACGGCCTTCCAGCCGGGGCAAGGGCTTGCCGAGGAAGTGGGGAAGCTCCGGCGGCTTGCGCGCCACGATGAACAGCCTGAAGTCCTTGCCCCGGGTGCCGTGCCGCTCGACCGAAACGATGTCCATACCCTGGCGGACGATGGCCTCGTGCAGCCCGGTTCCTTCGAAGCTCAGCACCGCAGGCGCCTTGCCGATGGCGCGCATCAGCGGTATCGCCAGCCAGGGGATGAGCGGGTTCATCTCGGCGATGCAGGGCGTCTTGGAGACCAGCAGGCCGCCCGGGCGCAGCGCCTGCATGGCCAGCTGCAGCGTATGGTCCAGGTCGCTCACCAGGTGCAGCATGTTGAAGGCCAGCACCACGTCGTAAGCGGCCCGCCCGAAGGCCGGCACCTCGGCATCGGCCACGGCGAAGCCCAGTTGCGGCACAGGCTGGGCCGCCAGCTTGGCCTGCGCAATGGCGATCATGCCGGCCGAGACGTCCGTCGCCAGCATGCGCCGGGTGAACGGTGCCAGGCGCAGCGCGGTGGAACCCGTGCCGCAGCCGATCTCCAGCACCTCCTGGTCGGCAGACAGCAGCCCCTGCACGCGCCGCAGTGTGGCCTCGTAGCCGGGCACGTCGGCCACCGGGTCGGCCGCGTACTTGGGCGCGATGCGGTCCCAGAACAAGGCCTTGCGGGCCGAAGAGGCACTGGCTTGCGGGAGCGGTGATGCCTTGGCGGCTGCTGCGGTGGAGGTAGGGGTCGGCATGGGACGGGACAAGGGCGGTGCGATGGACAGCCACAGATGCTATCCATGCATGGTTACCCCGAGAACTGCCAGAAATTGCAGTAGCCATATACATTTACGCATGGATAAATTGGACTGGAACCAGCTCAGGGCATTTCTGGAGACCGCAGAGACCGGCTCGCTCTCGGCCGCCGCCCGCAAGCTGGGCCTGACCCAGCCCACGTTGAGCCGCCAGGTCGCCGCCATCGAGCAGCGCATGGGCGTGACCCTGTTCGAGCGCGTGGGCAAGTCCATGGTGCTCACCACCACCGGCCTCGATCTGCTGGAGCATGTGCGCGCCATGGGCTCGGCCGCCGAGGCCCTGGGCCTGGCGGCCACGGGCCGCTCGCAGGCAGTCGGCGGCGTCGTTTCGGTCTCGGCCACCGATGCGGTCGCTAGCTTCTTGCTGCCCCCGCTGGTGCGGCGCCTGCGCGAACAGGAGCCGGGCATCGTGGTCGAGGTGATTCCGTCCAATGCCTACAGCGACCTGCTGCGCCGCGAAGCCGACATCGCCGTGCGCCACGCCAAACCCGAGCAGCCCGAACTGATCGCCCGGCTGGTGCGCGAAGCCTCGGCCCATTTCTATGCCTCCGAAGACTGGGTGCAGGCCCACGGCCACCCGCGCCGTGCCGGAGAAGCGGCGCACCTGCCCTTCGTGGGCTCGGACCGCGCAGGCCAGTACCTGGCCTACCTGCAGCGCCACGGCCTGCCCGTGACCGAGGCGAACTTCACGGCCTATGCCGACCACACGGTGGCCCATTGGGCCCTGGTGCGCCAGGGCATGGGCATAGGCGCCATGATGGAAGAGATCGCCCAGGACACGCCGGGCGTGGTCCGCGTGCTGGACGAGGTGCCGCCCGTGCGCTTTCCGATCTGGCTGGTCAGCCACCGCGAGCTGCGCACGGCGCGGCGCATCCGGGTGGTATTCGAGGCACTGGCCCAGGGGCTGCAGGGGGACTGAGCCACCCGCGCCCCAAAGAAAAAAGGGCGGTACGGCAGAAACCTGCCATACCGCCCCAACTACCCAAAACAGTGTCGGGCCTCAGCCCGCAGCCGTGATCCCTTCGGCCGCAGCCTTGCGGGCGGCCCAGCGGCGCGCCAGGCGCGGCAGGATCAGCACGGCCAGCACGATGACGATCAGGGTCACCGAGCCGGGGCGCTCCAGGAAGATGGTCCACTTGCCTTCACCGATGGCGACGGCGTTGCGCATTTGCGCTTCGGCCAGGGGGCCGAGGATCATGCCCACGACCACCGGGGCCGAGGGGATGTCGAAGCGGCGCATGACCACCCCCAGGAGGCCGATGGCGTACAGCAGCACCAAGTCGAACGCGCTCTGGCGCATGCCGTACACGCCCAGCGTGGCGAACACCAGGATGCCCGCGTACAGGTACGACTTGGGGATCTTGAGCAGCTTGACCCACAGGCCCACCAGCGGCAGGTTCAGGATCAGCAGCATCACGTTGCCGATGTACATCGAGGCGATCAGCGCCCAGACCAGGGCCCCATTGCTGCTGAACAGCTGCGGGCCCGGCTGGATGCCGTAGTTCTGGAACGCGCCCAGCAGGATGGCCGTGGTGTTCGACGTGGGAATGCCCAGCGTGAGCAGCGGGATCAGCGTGGCCGTGATGGCCGCGTTGTTGGCCGCCTCGGGGCCGGCCACGCCTTCGATGGCGCCGGTAGTGCCGAACTCTTCCTTGTGCTTGCTCAGCTTCTTCTCGGCCGCGTAACTCAGGAAGGTCGGGATCTCGCTGCCGCCCGCGGGCACGGTGCCGAAGGGGAAGCCGATGGCCGTGGCGCGCAGCCAGGCGGGCCAGGAGCGGCGCCATTCCTGCTTGGTCATGTGCGTGCTGGTCAGCTTGTTCTGCGTCTCGTCGGTCTTGCCCTCGTACATCACGTTGTACAGGGCCTCGCCCACGGCGAACAGGCCCACAGCGATCAGCACCACCTCGATGCCGTCCATCAGTTCGGGCACGCCGAAGGTGTAGCGTGCCTGGGCGGTGAGCTGGTCGATGCCGATCAGCCCCAGGGCCAGGCCCAGGAACAGTGCCAGCATGCCGCGCAGCGTGCTCTTGCCCAGCACCGCGCTCACCGTGGTGAAGGCCAGCACCATGAGCATGAAGTACTCGGGCGGGCCCAGGCGCACAGCGTACTCGGCCACGAGGGGCGCGAAGAAGGTCACCAGCACAGTGGCGATGGTGCCCGCCACGAAGGAGCCGATGGCCGCCGTGGCCAGCGCCGCACCGGCGCGGCCGTTCTTGGCCATCTTGTTGCCTTCCATGGCGGTCACCATGGAGCCGGCCTCACCGGGCGTGTTGAGCAGGATGGAGGTGGTCGAGCCACCGTACATGGCGCCGTAGTAGATGCCCGCGAAGAAGATCATCGACGCGGTGGCTTCCACCTTGACGGTGATGGGCAGCAGCATGGCCACGGCCACGGCCGGGCCGATGCCGGGCAGCACGCCCACGGCGGTGCCGATGACACAGCCCACGAAGGCCCACATCAGGTTGATGGGGGTGGCTGCAGTGATGAAGCCCTGCAGCAGGAGGTTCCAGGTATCCATGGTATCGCGCTGGCTTTACAGCCACCCCGTGTTCGTGAGGCCGGGCAGGTTGATCGCCAGCAATTGGGTAAACATCCAGAACACCGGCGCGGCCACGGCCACACCGATGAAGAGGTCCTTGAGCCAGGCCATGGGGCGCAGATCGAGCTTGCCCTCGGAGCTCTTGAAGCCGCGCACCGCAAGCACGAAGCACAGCGCGCAGCTCAGGATGAAGCCCAGCGTGGTGATCAGCATGGCATTGAGCAGCAGGCCGGCCGAGACCCAGATGAAGCCCTTCCAGTGGGCGGTCTCGTCGCCCGAGCCCTCTTCCAGGTCGCGAAAGCCGCCCGTGCGCGCCTGGAGGATGGCCAGCACCCCGCAGACGATGAGCACGATGGCCACCACCCAGGGGAAGAAATTGGGGCCCACGCCGCCATAGCCCGCCTCGGAGCTGATGGAGGTGGCGCCCCAGGCCAGCAGGCAGCCCAGCAGCAGCGTGCCCGCGCCCACCGCCGTCTGCAAGGCCGTGGAGCGAGAGGAATGTTGTTGTGTCATGTTTTTATCCCGCGTGGAGCGCGGCGCGCAGGGCCGTGGCAGGCACTGCGCGCCGCAGGAGGGTGCGACGGTGGAAACAGCAGGCCAGGCCATGCAGCCCGGCCGTGGTCCGGTCAGATCATCCCGGACTTGACCATCGTGGCGCGCAGGCTGGCGAACTCGGCGTCGACGAAGTTGGAGAACTCGTCGCCCGCCAGCCAGGCCGGCGTCCAGCCGTTCTTCTCCATGGCGTCCTGCCAGGACTTGTGCTTGTAGGTCTTGGACAGCGCGTCGATCAGGTCCTTGCGCTGCTCGGCGGTGATGCCGGCCGCGCCGTACACACCGCGCCAGTTGCCGATCTCGACGTTGATGCCCTGCTCCTTGAGCGTGGGCACGTTCACGCCCTTCAGGCGCGTGGCCGAGGTCACGCCCACGGCGCGCATCTTGCCGGCGGCGATGTACTCGGCGAACTCGCTGTAGCCGCTGCCGCCCACCGTGACGTTGCCGCCCAGGATGGCGGCGGTGGCCTCACCGCCCCCACGGAAGGCCACGTAGTTGATCTTGGCCGGGTCGACACCCACTTCGCGGGCGATCATGGCGGCTGCGATGTGCTCGGTGGAGCCGCGCGAACCGCCGCCCCACTTCACGCTGCCCGGGTCCTTCTTGAGCTGGTCGACCACATCCTTCATGGTCTTGAAGGGCGAATTGGCGGGCAGCACGAACACGTTGTACTCGCTGCTCAGGCGCACCAGCGGCGTCACCTTGTCCAGGCCCACGGGCGGCTTGCCGGTGATGATGCCACCCAGCATCACGGCGCCCATGGTCATCAGCGAATTGGGGTCGCCCTTGCTGGCGTTGGCGAACTGCGCCAGGCCGATGGCACCGGCGGCGCCGCCCTTGTTGTCATAGGTCACCGAGCTGGCCACGCCTGCATCCTGCATGGCCTTGCCCAGGGCACGGCCCGTGGTGTCCCAGCCACCACCGGGGTTGGCGGGGATCATCATCTTGATGGCTGCAGCGGCCTGGGCGGTCAGCGGCAAGGCACCGGCTGCCGCCATGGCGGCCAGGGACTTGAGGAAGGTATCGCGACGCATCGTTGTCTCCTTGAATGATTGGCGAACCTGTCGATGATGCGCGCCGTGCCTGTCAAACGGCTGTCCATAAACCTAGGGAAAACCCCCTGTGCCGCTTCGCGTCTTCCCCCAAGGGGGACGCCGCCCCTGCGGCGGGGCGGCCACAGGAACCCTCCGCCCAATCCCTGCGGCCACTGGCGGCACGGACTCGGGCGGTCCGCCGCGTTGCTTCCCTTGCCAATAGCCGGGCTATTGGCGGCGAGAAGACGCCTTGCGCCCCATCCCGATCCGCACCACCAGTGGCCGCGAGGTTTGCCCGAAGGGTTCCTGCACGAGAGCACACAAAAGCCCGCTCGGAGTGATATGGTCCCGCGCATGAAATTGCTGCTTGTCGAAGACGATCCCACCATGCAGGCGACCTTGCACCGGGCGCTGAGCCGCCGGGGCATGGAGGTGACGCCCGTGGGCGATGGCCGCGCGGCCCTGGCGCAGTGGGCGGCCCAGCCGCCCGACGCGGTGGTGCTGGACCTCACGCTGCCCGGCCTCGATGGGCTGCAGGTGCTGCAGCAGGCGCGCACCCGCGGGCTGCGCACGCCGGTCATCATCCTCACCGCGCGCGGCACGGTGGGCGACCGCATCATGGGCCTCAACTCCGGGGCCGACGACTACCTGCCCAAGCCCTTCGACCTCGACGAGCTCGAGGCCCGCCTGCGCGCCCTGGTGCGCCGCAGCGCCGACCCCGTGGCCAGCACCGCCCTGCCCCCGAGCGTGCAGCAGATCGGCGCCATCCGCTACGACACCAACAGCGGTGCCATCTACCTGAACGGCGAGGTGATGGAGTTCACCCCGCGCGAGCTGGCGCTGATGCACGCGCTGCTGGCCCAGCCCGGCCACGCGGTGACCAAGGAGCGGCTGTACGAGCTGGTCTTCCCTGGCCAGCTCGACGTGCAGTACGAGGCCATCGAGGTCGTGGTGTACCGGCTGCGCAAGAAGCTCACAGGCACGGGCCTCACGCTCATGACGCTGCGCGGCCTGGGCTACCTGCTCAGGACGGATGCATGACCCGAAAGCCCCCGGGTGCCCCCCCCACGCCGCGGCCCCACTCGCTGCGCCGCCGGCTGCTGCTGGGCATTCTGCTGCCGGTGGTGGTGTTCATCACCTACAACACCATCAGCGCCTACCAGCAGACCCTGGCCTCGCTGAACACCGCCTACGACCGCACGCTGCTGGCATCGGCCAAGAGCATCAGCGAGCAGCTGGACGTGACGGGCTACGAGGAGGCGGCGCACCTGCGCGCCATCGTGCCCTACTCGGCGCTGGAGGCCTTCGAGGCGGACAACAAGAGCCGCATGTACTACCGCGTCTCCAACCTGCAGGGCGAGCTGATCTCGGGCTTTGACGAGCTGCCGCTGTGGAAGGGCACCATCCCCGCGCGCCCGCCGTACGCCGCACTGGTGGATTTCTACGACGACACCTTCCGCGGCCTGCCGGTGCGCGTGGCCGTGCTGCTGCAACCCGTGGCCAGTTCCACCGGGCGCGCCATGGCCGTGATCCAGGTGGCCGAGACGCTGGAGGTGCGCGAGGCGCTGGCGCTGCAGAACCTGCGCAACACCCTGCTGCGCCAGGCCCTCCTGATCGCCGTGATCGGCATCACCGTGGTGCTGGTGGTGCAGCGTGCCACCCAGCCCGTGCGCCAGCTCAGCCAGGAGCTGCAGGCCCGCCAGGAGGGGGACCTGAGCCCCATCACCGCGCCGGCCGCACCGCGCGAGCTGCAGCCCCTGATCGAGGGCACGAACGAGTTCCTGCAGCGCCTGCGCCACCTGCTGCGCCACCAGAAGCGCTTCGTGCGCGATGCCTCGCACCAGCTGCGCACGCCGCTGGCGGTGCTCAAGACCCAGGTGCAGTCGGCCCTGCGCGGCGACATGCCGGCCGAGCAGGCGCTGCACGAGATCCGTGACACCGTGGACCGCGCCACGCAACTGGCCAACCAGATGCTGGCCCTGGCCAAGGTGGAGCAGTTGCGCCAGCAGAGCGCCCCGCCCGTGACGCGCTTCGACGAGATCCTGCGCGGCGTGGCGCTGGAGATCTCGCCGCTGATCGCGCAGCGCGACCTGGACTTCGGCATCCACACCGATGCGGCCCCCATCGTCGCGCACGAGTGGATGCTGCGCGAGCTCACGCGCAACCTGCTGCACAACGCCGTGCGCCACGCACCGCCCGGCAGCGAGCTGTCGGTGGAGCTGCGCGCCGATGGCCGCCATGCCGCGCTCACGGTCAGCGACCACGGGCCCGGCATCGACGACGAGCTGGCGCTGCGCCTGTTCCAGCCGTTTTCGGCCGGCGACGTGCGCACCGGCAGCGGCCTGGGCCTGGCCATCTGCCAGGAGATCGTGCAGGCGCTCGGCGGCAGCATTGCATTGACCAACCGCACCCAGGCCGGCCGCATGCTCGGGCTCGACGCCGTGGTGCGGCTGCCACTGGCCACCTCGGCCGACGCCACCACCGGCGCTGCGGGCTTGCCGGAAGGGGCACAATCGGGCGCATGACCCCCACCGAGACGATGCGCCTGGACAAGTGGCTCTGGTGCGCCCGCTTTTACAAGACCCGTGGCCTGGCCACCGAAGAGATCGGCAAGGGCCGCGTCACCGTCAACGGCCAGGCCGCCAAGCCCGCGCGCGATGTGCGCCCCGGCGACACCGTGGCCCTGCGCCAGGGCCCCGTGGCCCGCACCGTGACCGTGCGCGCCCTGAGCGGCATGCGCGGCCCCGCCCCCGTGGCCCAGCTGCTGTACGAAGAGACCGCCGAGAGCATTGCGGCCCGTGAGGCCGCGGCCGAGCAGCGCCGCCTGGCGCCCGAGCCCGCCGCCACACTGCAGGAGGGCCGGCCGACCAAGCGCGACCGGCGCAACATCGAGCGCGTGAGCGCTCCGGACTGGGACAGCCGCTGGAGCGCGTCGATCGACGAGTGATGCCCTACGCGGCCATCGCCTGGGCGGGTGCCAACGCCCCCAGGTAGCTGCGCACCGCGGGGTCGCGCGCCAGGGTGTCGAAGTCCGGCGCGTGGCTCACCACGCCCTTGTTCACGAAGAGGAAGCGCTCACAGCTCTGGCGCAGGATGTCCACGTGGTAGGGCTCGTTCGGGTGCAGGCACAGAAAGACCAGCTTGCCCTTGCCGCGCAGCGTGGCGAAGAAGTCGAGCATGAAGCCGATGTAGCCGTCCTGCGTGTTGAACTGCGGCTCGTCGAACAGGTGCACCAGCGGTGAGTCGCTGGCCGCATGCTGCAGCAGAAAATTGGGCTTGCCACGCTGGAACGAGCGCACCTGGTAGGACTGGTGGTAGTGGATGGCCAGGCGGTCGCGCTCGCGCGTGCGCACCTGGTGTATGTCCTGGCCCTTCACCAGCACCCGCCCCGCGCTGGGCAGGTTGCTGCCCGTGATGAGCTCGAAAAGCGTGGTCTTGCCCGAGCCGTTGGGGCCCATCACGCCCACGACCTGCGGGCCATCGACCACGAAGTCGGCCGCCAGCGAGAAGGTGCGCTCCTTGTTCAACAGGCCGCGCGTGTAGTGCTTGGCCAGCTGGTCCACGTGCAAAAGCGGCGTTGTTGTTGCAGCAGCAGCGGCCATCGTCATACCCCCAGGAGCTGCATGCGCAGCGTGGTGTTGTCCAGCAACTCGCGCGCCGGGCCTTCGTGCACGATGGTGCCGGCGTTCATCACATAGGCCCGGTCGGCCACCTGCAGCGCGCTCTGCACGTTCTGCTCCACCACCAGCACGGCGATGCCCTCGCGCTTCAAGCGCTCAATGGTCTTCATCACGTCCTGCACCACCTTGGGCGCCAGGCCCTGGCTGGGCTCGTCGAACAGCACCAGCCCGGGCGAACCCAGCAGCGCGCGCGAGATGGCCACCATCTGCATCTCCCCGCCCGAGAGGTTCTCGCACTCGCGGTGCATCAGGTACTCCATGGCGCTGAAGATCTCGAAGCACTCCTTCTCGCTCCAGGCGCGAAAGCGCGTCTTCTTGCGCGCGATGGCCAGATTGCGCGCCACCGTCAGCGTGGGGAAGATGCGCCGGTCGTCCGGCACCCAGCCGATGCCGCTCTGGGCGATCTCGTGCGTGGCCGCGCGTGTCACGTCGCGCCCGTCGAAGGCCACGCCGCCGCTCCTGGCCGGCGTGAGGCCCAGGATGGTGCGCAGCGTGGTGGTCTTGCCCGCCCCATTGGGGCCCAGTAGCGCGACGACCTCGCCCGCGCCCACCTCCAGCGACACGTTGAACAGCGCCTGGGTCTCGGCATAGAAGGTGTTCACCCCCTGCAGCGACAGCATGGCTGGCGCGGGGGATGGCTGCTTGAGTACCGCGCTCATGCTGCCGGCGCCCCGAGGTTGGAGCGCTGCACCCACTCGTTGTGGCGCAGCTCGGCCGGGGTGCCGCGCGCGATGACCTGGCCCCAGTGGATGACCGACAGCGTGTCGGCCAGGCGAAACAGGAATTGCATGTCGTGCTCGATGATGACGATGGTGAGGTCCCGCTTGAGCCCGGCCACCAGATCGGCCAGGCGGGCCGTGCCCTCGGCGCCCAGGCCGGCGGTGGGCTCGTCCAGGAACAGCATGCGCGGCTCGGCCGCCAGCGCCACGCCGATCTCCAGCGCGCGGCGCTCGCCGTACGACAGGCTTTTGGCCTGCGTGCGCTCCTTGCCCTTGAGGCCCACGCGCGCCAGCACGGCCGCGGCCTGGTCCTGCGCGGCGCTATCGGCCCCCAGGTCGCGCCAGCCATTGAAGCCTTGGCGCCGCACGCGCGGGGTGGCCACCAAAACGTTGTCCAGCGCCGAGTCGTCGTTGAACAGGTTCATGATCTGGAACGAGCGCGAGATGCCCTTCTTCGCAACCTCGCGCGGGGCCAGGCCCGTGATGTCCTCGCCCGCAAAGGTCACGCGCCCCCGGTCGGGCTTGAAGCGCCCGGTGAGCACATTGAAGCAGGTGGTCTTGCCCGCCCCGTTGGGCCCCATGATGCCGGCCAATTGGCCCTCCTGCACACCGAGCGTGATGTCTTCGAGCACCACCTGCTCGCCGAACCGCTTGGACAACCCTTTCGCTTCGAACAACATGCTCATGCCTCCTTTTCCTTTATGGAGAGGGCCGGCGCGGCGGGCCGGGCAGCGGCTGCATCGCGGGCCCGGCGCATGCGCCAGTCCTGCCACATGCCGGCTACGCCTTCGGGCTTGTAGAGCACCAGCACCATGAACACCAGGCCATACCAGAGCAGCCAGGTCTCGGTGTAGGCGCCCAGCAGATCGCGCGCCAGGATGAAGACGGCCGCGCCGATCAGCGGCCCCCAGAAGCTCACCAGCCCGCCGCCGATCAGCACCATCATCACCACGAAGCCCGAGTTGTGCAGGCTCATCACGTTGGGATAGGCCGACTGCTGGGCCATGGCGAACAGGGCGCCCGCCAGCCCCGCCACCCCGGCCGACAGCGTGAACGCCAGCCATTTGTAGAGCCACACGTGGTAGCCCACGAAGGCGGCGCGCGTCTCGTTCTGGCGGATGGCGTTGAGCACCCGGCCAAAGGGCGAATGCACCAGCCGCCACAGCAGCGCCACGGTGACGGCGAACACCGCCAGGCAGAAGTAGAACAGCGCCTCGTTGCTCTTGAGCGGCAGCGATGCAAAACCCAGCTCCACCGGCAGGCGCTTGATATTGAGCAGACCGTCCTCCCCGCCCGTCACGGTGTGCCACTTGTTGGCGATGAACCAGAACACCTGCCCGAAGGCGATGGTCAGCAGCGCGTAGTAGATGCCGCGCCGGTGCGAGATGAACAGCCCCACCAGCGCACCCAGTATCGCCGCCACCATCACCGCGCCCACCAGATCGAACCACAGGTTGGCCCACAGCTTGTGCTGCAGCAGGCCGAAGGCATAGGCGCCGATGCCGAAATAGGCCCCATGCCCGAAGGACGGCAGGCCCGCCGTGCCCAGCAGCAGGTTGTACCCCAGTGCGAACAGCATCCAGATCATGATTTCCAGTGCCAGGTACTGGTACAGGCCTGCGCCCGCAATCCACAGGGGCGTGGAGAACAGCACCGCAACAGTAATGAGCAGTGGAGCAGGTAACGGGCTGGCTCGACCCGGAGTGAATTGCATGGCGGGAAAACCCTTGTTCGAATTGCCTTGTGAAAACAGAATGTACGTTCTAATATTCGATCACACAAGAATTTTTGTTCTAGTACTTTCCCGATACCCACCCGCCAGCACACGACGACCCATGGACAGCGCCACCACCTACGACGAGCTCAAGGACGCCATCACGCGCGCCTACCCCGACATGTCCAAGCAGCTGCAGCGCATCGCCCGCTTTGCCCTGGAAAAGCCGCAGGAACTGGCGCTGGGCACGGTAGCCGCGCTGGCCGAGGCCACCGAGGTCCAGCCCTCGGCCATGATCCGCTTCGCCAATGCGCTCGGCTACAAGGGCTTCTCCGATATGCAGCAGGTGTTTCGCGGGCATCTGGTGGAGCGCTCGGCCACCTACCGCGAGCGCATCGACCAGTTGCGCCGCGAGCAGGCCACCGGCCAGCGCGCGCCGGCCGGCGTGCTGCACCAGCTGACCAGCGAGTCCATGAACGAGCTCGGCCACCTGGAAGAGGCCGTGCGCGAGGCTGACCTGCGGTCCGCCGTGAAGCTCATCGCCGCTGCGGGCCGCGTGCATGTGCTGGCCCAGCGCCGAGCCTTCCCCATCGCTTGCTACCTGAGCTACGCGCTCGGCCAGCTGGAGCTCAAGACCCACTTGCTCGACGGCGCCGGCGGCATGCTCGACGAGAACCTGCGCTCGGTGGACAGCAGCGACGTGCTGCTGGTGGCCAGCTTTCGCAGCTACTCGCCCGACGTGGTGCACGCCGCCCAGACCTGCAGCCGCCGCGGCGTTCCCGTCATCGCCATCACCGACGGCCCGCTCTCGCCGCTGGTGGATCCGTCCCGGGTCTGCTTCGAACTGGCCGACGACTCCTCCAAGCCGTTCCGCTCCCTGGTGGCGCCGATGTGCCTGGCACAGGCGCTGGTCATGAGCACCGGCCACCACCTGGCCGAAAAACCCGCGCCGCAGCCGCGCACCCCACGAAAGGCCCGAGCATGAACCACGCGCCCCCCCGCCGCTTCGACGTGATCTGCATGGGCCGCGCCGCCGTCGACCTGTATGGCGAGCAGATCGGCGGCCGGCTCGAAGACATGCAGACCTTCAGCAAGTACCTGGGCGGCTCGCCCGCCAACACCGCCGTGGGCGTGGCGCGCCTGGGCCTCAGACCCGCCATGCTGACCCGCGTGGGCGACGAGCACCATGGCCGCTTCGTGCGCGAAGCCCTGGCCGCCGAGGGTGTGGACACCAGCCATGTGGCCACCGACGCGCGGCGCCTCACGGGCCTGGTGTTCCTGGGCATCCAGGACCGCGAGACCTTTCCGCTGGTGTTCTACCGCGACCACTGCGCCGACATGGCGCTCACGGCAGAAGACTTCGACGGCGACTTCATCGGCTCGGCCACGGCGCTGCTGCTCTCGGGCACGCACCTGTCGCAGCCCCGAACCTTCGAGGCCTGCCGCGCCGCCATCGCGCTGGCGCGTGAGCGCGGCACCCGCATCGTGCTGGACATCGACTACCGCCCCGTGCTCTGGGGCCTGACCAGCCCGGGCATGGGCGAGCAGCGCTTCGTGGCGGACGACAAGGTCACAGCCCACCTGCAGGGTGTGATCGCCGACTGCGACCTGGTGGTGGGCACCGAGGAAGAGATTCACATCGCCGGTGGCAGCACCGATACCCTGCAGGCGCTGCGCCGGCTGCGCGAACTCACCCCGGGCCTGCTCGTGGTCAAGCGCGGTCCCATGGGCTGCGTGGCCTTCGACCGTGCCATCCCCGACAGCCTGGACGACGGACTCCAGGGCCCCGGCTTCCCGGTGGAGGTGTTCAACGTGCTGGGCGCGGGCGATGCCTTCATGGCGGGCTTTCTGCGCGGCTGGCTCAAGGACGAACCCCTGTCCCAGTGCTGCGCCTGGGCCAATGCCTGCGGCGCCATCGTGGTCTCGCGCCACGGCTGCTCGCCGGCCATGGCCAGCTGGGTGGAACTGCAGCACTTCTTGCACAACGGCTCGCCCACGCGGCGCCTGCGCGAAGACCCGGTGCTCGAACACCTGCACCGCAGCACCACGCGCACGCGGCGCTGGGGCGAACTGGTGGTGCTGGCCTTCGACCACCGCTCGCAGCTCGAAGAGATCGCCGCACGCCATGGGCAGGGTGAAGCCGCCATCCGCAGCTTCAAGCAGTTGGTGGCCCAGGGCGCGCGCCACGGTGCCGGCACGCATGTGGGCGCCGGGGTGCTGCTGGACAGCCGCTTCGGCGAGGACGTGCTGCCCTCGCTCACCGGCAAGGGCTGGTGGGTGGGCCGGCCGGTGGAGCTGCCCGGCTCGCGCCCGCTGGCCTTCGAGGCCGGCGAGCACCTGGCCATCGACATGCGCAGCTGGCCCGCCGAGCATGTGGCCAAGTGCCTGCTCTACTGGCACCCCGACGACGGCCTGGCCCTGCGCGATGCGCAGGCCGAGCGCCTGCTGCAGCTGCAGGCGGCCAGCCACGCCACGCAGCACGAATTCCTGATCGAGGTGATACCACCGCGCGAGATGCTGCGCGACGCCGCCACGCTCCCCCGCGCGCTGCAGCAGATGTACGACGCAGGCCTCGCACCCGACTGGTGGAAGCTGCCCGCCGCCCAGAGCGACGCCGAGTGGCAGGACATCGCCCGCACCATTGCGCGCAACGATGCGCACTGCCGCGGCGTACTGATGCTGGGCCTGGAGGCGAGCGAGGAAACCCTGGCCCGCAGCTTCCGCATTGCCGCCGCCCACCCCGTGTGCCGGGGCTTCGCGGTGGGCCGCACGATCTTCGCCGAGGCCGCGGACCGCTGGTTCGCGGGCCAGATCAGCGATGCCGAAGTCATCGCTGACATTGCCCACCGCTATGCACGCCTGGTCGTTCTGTGGGACGAAGCCCGTGCGGGCATGTCCGAGGCCGTGAGCGCCATTTTCTGAAGGAGACACCCCCATGAGCACACCGAACATCGGCTTCATCGGCATCGGCATGATGGGCCATGGCATGGCCAAAAACCTGCTGGCCAAGGGCTACGCCCTGACCCTCAAGGCCAACCGCAACCGCGCCAACCTGGCCGACCTGCTGGACGCCGGCGCCAAGGAGGCAAAGAGCAATGCCGCCTGCGCGCAGGCCAGCGACATCGTCTTCATCTGCGTCACCGGCTCGCCCCAGGTGGAAGACATCGTCTACGGCAAGGACGGCCTGCTGGAGGCGGCGCGCCCCGGCCTGCTGGTGGTGGACACCTCCACGGCCGAGCCCGAGTCGAGCGCGCGCATCCGCGCCGACCTGGCGGCACGCGGCGTGAAGCTCATCGACGCACCCCTGGCCCGCACCCCCAAGGAGGCCGAGGAAGGCCGCCTGAACACCATGGTGGGTGCCGATGCCGAGGACTTCGCCACTCTGGAGCCCGTGCTGCGGGCCTTCTGCGAGAACGTCTTCCACGTGGGCCCGCCCGGCCACGGCCATGTGCTCAAGCTCGTGAACAACATGATGGCCATGAGCTTTGCCGCCTGCATCGCCGAGGCCTTCGCCGTGGCCGCCAAGTCGGGGCTGGACCTGAACAAGCTCTACAACGTGGTCTCGGCCGGCGGCGTGAACTGCGGCATCTTCCAGATGATGGCCAAGGAGACGCTGCACAGCGGCGACGTCACGGGCTTCAAGTTCGGCATTTCCAACGCACGCAAGGACCTGCGTTACTACACCCACCTGGCCGAGATGCTGCCCGTGGCGAGCTTCATGGGCGAGGCCGCGCACCAGAGCTTCGTGCAGGCCGTGAACCTGGGCTTTGGCGACAAGCTGATCGCCTCGCTCTTCGAGGCCCAGGAAAAGGCCAACGCCGTGGCCATCGTTCCCCGCTGATTTTCCCCTCATAGACCACAACAGGCACCCGCCGGACAAGGAGACAACCATGAGCGATTCCAAGGACAGCATTTCATCGCGCCGCTCGCTGCTCAAGCGGTCGGCCCTGGCCCTCGCGGGCGCGGGCCTGTACGGCGCGGCCCCGTTCTATGGCCCGTGGAAGCACCACCACGCCTGGGCGCAGACGGCGCAGAAGAAGCCGCTCATCATCGGCCTGACCATGGACGCCTCGGGCCTGTATGCGGCCTCGGGCGGCGAGGAGCGGCTGGGCGCGATGATGGCCATCAAGGAGTTCAACGACAAGGGCGGCGTGCTGGGCCGGCGCATCGAGGCCATCCACATGGACACCGAGACCACGCCCGCCACGGGCTCGCGCATCGCCGAGCGCATGATCACGCGCAACGACGCGGCCTTCCTCATCGGTGCGGTGCACTCGGGCGTGTCCAACGCCATCTCGCAGGTGGCGCAGAAATACGGCACGGTGTTCCTCAACACCAACTCCAGCTCGCCCACCGAGGCCGGCAAGGACTGCCACCGCACCAAGTTCGTGTGGGACGGCAACGGCACCAATTTTTCCAACGCCATCGTCAAGAACGCCATCAAGACCAGCGGACGCAACTGGGTGCTGCTGACCAATGACTACGTCTGGGGCCACAGCACGGCCAAGGCCACGCGCGCCGCGGTGGAGGCCAATGGCGGGCGCATCGTCGAGGAGCTGATGGTGCCGCAGAACACGCGCGACTTCTCGGCCTACCTGCTCAAGCTGCAGCAGCTCAAGCCCCAGGTGGTGGCCACCGCCGTGGGCGGCGACGACATCAAGGCGCTGCGCCAACAGGTGGTGCAGCTCAAGATGAACAACAGCATGGCCTGGATCAACAACCAGCAGGACTGGCCAGACGTGTATGGCCTGGGGCCGGACGCGATCTTCGGCGTGTTCGGCACCACCTGGTACTACCGGCTGAACCTGCCGGGCGTGCGCGAGTTCGTGGCGGCCTACCAGAAGCAGTTCCCGGGCATGGCGATCCGCGTGCCGGGCAATGTGTACCACAACGCCTACATGGCCACGCGCGAGCTGCTGCGCTGCGTGGAAGAAGCCGGCACCACCAACAACATCGCCATCATCAAGAAGCTCGAAGGCCGCAAGATGGCCGCGGCCGACCGGCTGCAGCACTTCGATGCCTGGATGGACCCGGTCACCCACCAATGCCAGCAGACCATCTACATGGCCAGCTACAACGAGCAGCCGGCCGAGAAGGACGACATCTTCAAGATCCTCGCGCAGATCGAGCCCCAGGAGGTGGTGGACAAGGATGCGGCCGGCGCCTGCAAGCTCGAAAGCTACGAGGCCACGCCGAGCTACGAGGCCTGAGCCCGGCGCCATGAGCAGCAGCACCAGCATCAACCGGCGGCGCCTGGTCCGCGGCACGGCGGCGGCCGTGCTCGGCGCCATGGGGCCCTGGCAGCTCCACCATGCCTGGGCCCAGGCGCGCGGCAAGAAGCCGCTGCGCATCGGGCTGACCACCGACGACACCGGCCAGTACGGCGCCAGCGGGCAGGACGAGCAGCGCGGCATCCTGATGGCGGTGCACGAGGCCAACGAACGCGGCGGCGCGCTGGGCCGCCCCATCGAAACGGTGCACGCCGACACCGGCGGCGATCCGGCCAAGGCCACCGCCGTGGCGCGCCACATGCTGGAGCAGCAGGACTGCGCCTTCCTGGTCGGTGCCGTGCACTCCGGCGCCGCCAGCGCCATCTCCACGGTGGCGCAGCGGCACGGCTGCATCTACTTCAACACCAATTCGAGTTCGCCCACCGAGGCCGGCAAGGACTGCCACCGCACCAAGTTCGTCTGGGACGGCAATGGCACGAACTTCTCGACCTCCATCGTGCGCGGCGCCATGACCGGTTTCGGCCGCGAGTGGGCGCTCATCACCAGCGACTATGCCTGGGGCCGCACCACCGCCCAGGGCATCCGCGCCATCGTCGAGGGCAACGGCGGCACCATCGTGCAGGAGATGGTGGTGCCCCAGAACACGCGCGATTTCTCGACCCAGCTGCAGCGCATCCAGCAGATCAAGCCGGGCGTGATCGCCACTGCCGTGGGCGGCGACGACGTCAAGGCCCTGCGCGAGCAGGTGCGCACCGCCAAAATGGACCGCATCTTCGGCTGGATCAACAACCAGCAGGACTGGCCCGACGTCTACGGTGCCGGGCCCGAGGTGCTGTTCGGCATCTTCGGCACCACGTGGTACTGGGGCCTGCGCCTGGCCGGGGTGGCCGAGTTCAACGCCCGCTATGCCAAGGCCAACCCGGGCTACCGCATCCGCAAGCCGGGCAATGTCTTCTACAACGGCTACATGGCCACGCGCGAGCTGCTGCGCGCCATCGAGCGCGTGGGCAGCACGCACAACATCCGCCTCATCAAGGAGCTGGAGGCGCTGCGCATCCCGGCCGCGCAGCGCATGCAGCACCATGAAGCATGGATGAACCCCGCCACGCACCAGCTGCAGCAGACCATCTACATGGCCGCTTACAACACCCAGCCGCGCGAGCCGGACGATAGCTTCCGCATCCTGGGCCAGCAGCGGCCCGACGAGGTGCAGGACCGCGACAGCCTGCGCACCTGTCAACTCGAGTCGTACGCAGCGACCCCCATCTTCGAACCCTAGGACCCCCATGGACTGGCTTTTTCAACTGCTGCCGCACCTGGTCAACGGCATCTCGCTGGGGCTGCTGTTCGCGCTGATCGCGCTGGGCTTCATGCTCATCGTCGGCGTCATGGAAACCATCAACCTCGCGCACGGCTCGCTGTTCGCCTTGGGCATGTACGTCGCGCTGTTCTTCGTCTCGCCGCAGCTGGGCTGGTTCCCGGGCCTGCAGGCCTGGTACATGGCCCTGCCCATCGAGACACGCTACCTGGTGGCGCTGCTGCTGGCGCCGGTGTTCGTGGGCCTGTTCGGCATGCTGCTGGAGCTTTGCATGCGCCGCACCTACGGGCGCGACCCGCTCTACGGCCTGCTGCTGACCTTTGGCGCGGCCCTGGTGATCGAGGAGACCATCCGCCTGGTGTGGGGCTCCAACGAGAAGCAGCTGGCCCTGCCGGCCGCGATCTCGGGCGCCTTCCTGCTCGGCGACCTGATCTATTCGAAGTACCGCTTCTTCGCCAGCGGCTTCGCGGTGCTGATGATCGGGGCGCTGTGGCTGTTTCTGGAACGCACGCCCTATGGCGCCATCATCAAGGCCGGCGCGCACGACAGCGAGATGGTGCGCGCCCTGGGCATCAACTTGAAGCGCCTGCGCCTGCTGGTGTTCGGCATCGGCGTGGGCCTCGCGGCAATTGCCGGCGTGGTGATGGCGCCCATCTGGGGCATACGCCCGCACGTGGGGGTGGATGCGGTGGTGCCCGCCTTTTTGATCATCGTATTGGGCGGCGTGGGCTCGCTCTGGGGGGCCGTGATCGCCGGCCTCATGGTGGGCATGGTCGTGGGGCTGACCGGGGCGTATGCTTCGGAATGGTCGCTGATGTCCATGTACCTGTTGTTCATCGCCGTGGTGACCTTCCGCTCCCGCGGCCTGTTCGGAAAGAAGAGTGTGCTGGATGTCTGAACCCCTGAAAGACAAGGTGGCCATCGTCACAGGTGCCGCAGGCACCATGGGCCTGGCGGCCGTGAAGGTGCTGCTCGAAGACGGCTGCAAAGTGGCCTTGGTGGACGTGAACGAGCAGCGCACGGCCGACCTGGCCACGGCGCTGGGCCCGCGCGCCCTGCCCTTCGCATTCGACATCAGCGACGCGCAGGCGGTGCAGGCCGGCCATGCCGCCATCGTGCGCGCCCTGGGGCCGGTAGACATCCTGCTCAACAATGCCGGCGTGCTCTCCAACAACAAGTCCGAAGCGACGAGCCCCGCCGAATGGCGCCAGGTGCTGGGCGCCAACCTCGACGGCGCCTTCTACCTGGCGCAGTGCGTGGTGCCGGCCATGAAGGCGCGGCGCTTCGGCCGCATCATCAACACCTGCTCGCTCGCGGCCAAGACCGGCGGACTCACCGCGGGCACGGCGTACTCCGTCTCCAAGGGCGCCATGACCTCGCTGACCTTTTCGCTGGCGCGCGAGCTCGCACCCTTCGGCGTCACGGCCAACGGCATCTCGCCGGCCTATGTGAAGACGCCCATGATCACGGAGCAGCTCGACGAAGAGCAGCGCCAGAAGCTGCTGCGCGACATCCCCGTGGGGCGCTTCTGCGAGCCCGAGGAATTCGCCCACGTAGTGCGCTTTCTTGCATCGCCGCTGGCCGGCTTCATCACCGGGGAGATCATCGATCTCAACGGTGGCCTGCTGATGGACTGACGCATGGCAGGCAACGACAACACCCCTGGCCAAGGCATCACGCCGCGCATCGCCTTCACCCAAGAGCTTTCCGGATTGTTCGACCTGGCCGGCAAGGTGGCCTATGTGCCGGGCGGCTACGGAGGCATCGGCGAGGCCATCGCCTGGGCATTGGCGCTGGCGGGTGCGAAAGTAGCCGTCTCGGGCCGCGACGCTGCGCGCGCGCAGGCGCTGGCGGCCGAACTGCAGGCAGCGGGCCATCAGGCCCTGGGCCTGGCCATGGACGCGCACTCCGTGCAAAGCATCCGTGACAGCGTGGACGGGGTCGCCGCGCACTTCGGGCGGCTGGACATCCTTGCCAACTGCGTGGGCATGCAGCGCGAAGAGGCGCTGCTGGAGGTGACCGAGGAAGCCTTCGACGAGGTCATGCAGGTCAACCTCAAGTCCGCCATGTTCCTGGCCCAGGCCACGGCACGCCACCAGATCGCGGGCGGTCGGGGCGGTGCCCAGGTGCACCTCTCCTCGGTGCGCTCCCAGCTGGGCCTGCGCGGGCGCGGCTACTCGGCCTACTGCGCGAGCAAGGGCGCACTCACCCTGCTCATCCGCCAGCATGCGAGCGAGCTGGCGCCGCACGGCATCACCGTCAACGGCATCGCGCCCACCGTGGTGCGCACCGAGATGGCCCGCCACTGGCTGGAAAACCCCGAGACCCGCGCCCAGGTGCTGGGCCGCATCCCCCTGGGCCGCGTGGCCGACCCCAAGGACGTGGCCGGCGCCGCAGTGTTCTTCACCAGCCCTGCCGCCTCGTTCGTCACCGGGCAGGTGCTGTACATCGACGGGGGGATCACGGCGAGCCAGTAGGCCGTGGCCACTGCCTAAAGGTACTTGCTGCGGACCATCTCGATGGTCTGCGAACACAGCGAGGGGTCGCTGTCGGACAAGGAAGGCAGCTCCACACAGGTGGACAAGGGCATGCGGAAGGGATCGCTGCGGCTCTGGTCCTCCACCACCATGCGGCCGTCTTCCGTGCGCACGTGGTAGCGCGTGCGGAACGACGGGGCAGGCGGCCGGTCCATCGACGAACCGGCCACCGCACCGAGTACACCCGCAAGCACCTGCACGCCGGCCGAGTAGTTGTTGCCGGGGCGAAACGCGCGGTCGATGTACGCGGCCTGGCCCAGCATGGCGCCCGTATAAGCCCCGCCGGTGGTGCCGGGCGTGGACTCGTCCACCGTCTGGGCATCGGCAATCCATCCGTACCGACCCGCGTGCAGCAGCTCGACCCGCCACCGCGACGCAATGGCCACGCGCTCGTCCTCCGTCAGCGCGGTCCAGATGGCGGACTTGATGCGGGCGGCCGGCTTCGCGGCTGCGGGCACCGGACCGCGGTAGACCGGATCGAAGGGCTCTGCCGACACAGGCACCGTGGGCGCATAGCTGAGCGCACGCTCGGTCTGCCGCACGGACTGGTTGAGCGCCTGGATCTCATGGCCCAGCAGGTCGGCATCGGCAGCCGTGGGGTCGGCTGTGAGGCGGGCGCGCAGCAGGGCACGGCGGGCGACGGCATCGTCCAGCTGGATTTCAAGCCCCCCCCGCATCTTCAGCGGCGGTGCAGCCCAGGCCACCGGACAGCTGCCCAGCAGCACCGCCCAGCACCAGCCCGCCATACCGAATCGCCGCATTCCGCTCCCCCGCATACCTGCCTCGCTTTGCCCCACGCCATCTGCGGCGCAGTGGCACCCATCATACAAACCACCGGTGGTGGCGTGGCCCTAAAATTCAGCCCCCGGCCGCCCAGGACCACGAAACGCCCATGCCCCACCATGCCCTCTGGCGCAGCGCCATCCTCATGGCCCTGGCCGCAGCCACCACGCTCGCAAGCGCACAGCCCTCGGACCTGCTGCTGGAGGCTTGCAACCGGCTGCCCGACGCGAAGAAGCGGCTGGCCTGCTTCAAGGAAGCCACCCGACAGCCCGCGGCGACGCCAGCCGCTGCACAGCCGGTAGCAGCGCCCGCCGCCCCGCCCGCACCGACCGTGGCAGCCACTGCGGCCACGGCCGCCAGCCCGTTGCCGCCGCTGACCCTGGCCGAGGCGGTACGGATGTGCACCCGCTTGATCACCGTCGCCCAAGGGCGCGAAGCCGAGGCAGCCGAAAGCGCCGAGACCTCCTCCGCCAGCGAGATGTCCGTGGCCTGGCCGGCCCTGCCCGGCAAACAGCCGGTGTACTGCAACCTGAGCCGGGCAGAGCACCGGATCACCTCCATCACCAACAACGGCAAAGTGGCCAGCGGCGACCTGCTCGCGGGCCTGCAGGCGCGCGCTGCGCAGCGCGAGGACATCCAGGCCGGTAACTACGTGCGCTTTCTCGCCAGCGCCAAGGAAGCACTCAAGGCGCGCATCCCGGTGCCGGAGGCCGCCCAGTACCGCAGGCTGTTCGTGAGCTCCGGCCCCCTGCACATGCTGTGCGGCGAGGTCGACACAGGCAGCGCGTCCGGCGCGCAGCAAGGATTCCAACGTTTCTATGTCTCGGGTGATCCGCAACTCCTGGCCATCGACAGTCGCAAGACCGCACGGGTGTTCGAGGCCACCTGGGCCTCCGTGTGCACGCACAAGCTGGCGGACATCGCCAGTTTTTGACGCACCGCCTCAGCCGCAGGCCAGCTCCAGCCCGATGCGCGTGACGCCCTGCGCCGATGTGGCCAGCGTGCGTCCGCCATGCATGCGCGCAATGGCGTCGGTGATGGCCAGGCCCAGGCCGTGGTTGGCCTGGCTGTGGCTGCGCGCGGGGTCGGCGCGGTAGAAGCGGTCGAACAGGCGCGCCAGCACCTGGGGGTCGACATCGGGTCCGCGGTTTTCCACCCCCAGTTCCACCGCCCCATCGGGCCGTTGTGCCAGGCACACGCGCACCGTGCTGCCGGCCAGCGCGTAACGCGTGGCATTGCCGATCAGGTTGGACAGGGCGCGGTGCAGCAGCGGCACATCGAAAGCGCCAGCCGCATCGCCGACCACCTGCAGCGTGAGGCCCGCCTCCTGCAGCGCCGCCTCGTGGTAGTCGGCCACCTGCGCGGCCACGGCCGCCAGGCTGGCCACCGGCACGCGGCGCGCCTGGGCACCGCGGTCGGCCTGCGAGAGGAACAGCATGTCGTTGACAATGCCGGTCATGCGCTGCAGTTCCTCCAGGTTGGAGGCCAGCACCTCGGCCACCTCACCCGCTTCCCCTGCAGACCCGCCGCCGCGCCCCAATGAACGCAACGCCAGCTCATTGTTGGCCAGCAGCGTGGCCAAGGGCGTGCACAGTTCGTGCGCCACATCGGCGTTGAAGCCCTCCATCTGGGCATAGGCCTTTTCCAGCCGGCCCAGCAGTGCGTTGAACTGCCCGACCAGCGGCTGCAGCTCGGCCGGCTGGCCCGTGCCATCGAGCCGCTGGTGCAGGGTGCGCGCCGAGAGTTCGCGCGTCTGCGCCGCCATCTGGCGCACGGGCGCCAGGCCCAGGTGCACCAGCACAAAGCCGCCCAGCGAGACCACGACCGTGCCGGCCAATGCCGCCAGGGCCAGCGTGATGGCCAGGCGGCGCAGCAGCGCCTGGTCGGGCTGCACATCCATGCGCAGCTGCACCTGCAGCGGGGCTTCGGCTCCGCGTGCCACCTCGAAGCGCAGCTCGCGCGCGGCAGCCAGTGGCGCCGCCTCGGCCGCACCGGGGTACACCCGCCGCCCGTCGCCGGTGGTGACCAGCAGGCGGAAGTTCTCGTGCCCCGCCAGGAAGTCGTCCAGAGGGTGGCGGGCCTGCGGGGTGGCAGCGGGGTGCCCTTCGCTGTCCGTGAGCAGGTGGCGCAGGATGCCTTCCTTCTGCTGCAGGGCATCTTCCTGCCGCGCGGCAAAACCCGCCGCCGTGACCAGGTAGACCACCAGGCAGACAGCGCCCAGCCCGGCCAGGCTCTGCACCGCCAGCCACCACGACAGCCGGCTGCGCAGCGAGCGGTGCGCCAGCGCAGGCGGCGCCATCATGGCGCGCGCTCCTCCAGCACATAGCCCATGCCGCGGATGGTGTGCAGCAGCGGCGTGGGAAAGGGCACATCCATCTTGCTGCGCAGCCGGCGCACGGCGACCTCGACGACATTGGTCTCGCTGTCGAAATTCATGTCCCACACCTGCGAGGCGATCTCGGTGCGCGACAGCACCTCGCCCCGGCGGCGCAGGAACAGGGTGAGCAAGAGGAATTCCTGCGCCGTCAGGTCCAGCCGCTGGCCCGCGCGCGTGGCCTTGCGGCGCAGCAGGTCCAGCTCCAGGTCGGCCAGCTGCAGCACGGCCTCGGTCTGGCCTGCCTGCGCACCGCCCTGGCTGCGGCGCGTGATGGCCTCGATGCGTGCCACCAGCTCCGAAAACGCGAAGGGCTTGACCAGGTAGTCGTCGGCCCCCGTCTGCAGGCCGCGCACGCGGTCGTCCACGCCCACGCGGGCGGTGAGCATGAGCACGGGGGTCTGGCGCGTCTTGCGCAAGGCCGCCAGCAGGCTCAGGCCGTCGATGCCGGGCAGCATCACGTCGAGCACCAGCACGGCGTAGTCGCCTTCGAGCGCCAGGTGCAGGCCGTCGACGCCATCGTGCGCGACATCGACCACATGGCCCGCCTCGGTGAGCCCTTTGCGCAGGTACTGCGCGAGCTTGGCCTCGTCCTCGATGAGCAGGATTTTCATGCCCGGATTGTCGAAGAACCGGGCCCGCGCACGCATTACAAATTCGTCATCTGCGCGTGGGGGTTTGGACGGTGGCGGCTTCCTACAGTGAGGCCATCCATCCAACCCGGCAACCCAACGAAAGGACCTTGACCATGACCACCGCACGCAACGCCCTCTTCCTGTCACTGGCCGCCCTGGCCATCGCCGCCCCGGCCCAGGCCTCGGCGGTCTACCACGCGGCCGGCGGCGAGATCGGCTACACCCAGCACCCCGACCACCAGCAGGCCAGCAGCCGCCAGCGCAGCGAGGTGCTCGGCGAGATCGAGGCGGCCCGCAAGGACGGCACCCTGGCCCTGCTCTCGCGCGGCATCGCGCTGCCGGAACCCAAGACGGCCCCGGCCAAGACCCGGGCGCAGGTGCAGGACGAATACCTGGGCATGAGCGACGCCGAGAAGCGCCGCCTGCAGGAGATGCTTGGCGCGGGCGGCTGAGCCCGGAGGCCCGGCCCGCGCCGTCCCCGGCGCGGGAACGCGCCGGCCGGGGCATGTTCAGTGCAGCAGCAATCGCTGCTGCCCGCTGCCCTCGATCTTGAACACCGAGACCGACCTCACCAGGTCGTCGGCCTGCGCGCGCAGGCTGGAGGCGGCTGCCGCCATCTCCTCGACCAGGGCCGCGTTCTGCTGCGTGGCCTGGTCCATCAGCGTGACCGCCTCGCCGACCTGCGACACGCCCGAGCTCTGCTCGGTGCTGGCGGAGCTGATCTCCCCCATGAGGCGGGTCACGCTCTGGATGCTGGCCACCACCTCGTCCATGGTGGTGCCGGCCTTGTCCACCAGCGCCGAGCCATGCTCCACGCGGCCCACGCTCTCGGTGATGAGCTGCTTGATCTCCTTGGCCGCCTGGGCGCTGCGCTGGGCCAGGGTGCGTACCTCGCCGGCCACCACCGCAAAGCCGCGCCCCTGGTCGCCCGCGCGCGCCGCCTCCACGGCCGCATTCAGCGCCAGGATATTGGTCTGGAAGGCGATGCCGTCGATCACACTGATGATGTCGTTGATCTTGCGGCTGGAGTCGTTGATGCCCTTCATGGTCTCCACCACCTGCGCCACCACCTCCCCGCCCTGCTGGGCAATGGTGGAGGCCGAATGCGCCAGCCTGTTGGCGTTGACCGCGTTGTCGGCGTTCTGGCGCACGGTGGAACCCAGCTGCTCCATCGACGCTGCCGTCTGCTGCAAGGCACTGGCCTGCTGCTCGGTGCGGGTGGACAGGTTGTGGTTGCCCTGGGCGATCTCGGAGCTGGCGGTGGACACGCTCACCGAGCCCTCGCGCACCCCCGCCACCAACTCCGAAAGGCTGCGGCGCATGCCCTCCATCGCGCCGACCAGCGAGGCGATCTCGTCCTTGCCATGGGCCACCAGCGGGCGCGCCAGATTGCCATGGGCGAACTCCTGCGTCGCCGCACCGGCCTCGCGCAGCGGCCCGACGATGGAACGCGTGGTCAGGTAGCCAAGCACCACGGCGAACGCCACGACCACCACGCTCAGCACGATGAGCTGCATGCGCAGCGATTCGAACTGGCGCATCGATTGCTCGCTGGCCTGCTGGCTGATCCGGTCGCCCTCGGCGAGAAAGGCGTTGATGTCCCCCACCAGGCGCACCAGCAGCGGGCGGCACTCGGCATTGATCTTCTTGATGGCAGCGTCCTTCTCGCCCACGCTGCCCAGGCGCGTGATCTCCAGCGCAATCGGGCCGTAGGCCGCCTCGGTCGCCTGGATCTGGCCGAGCAGCTTGCGCAGCGGCTCGGCCACCTCGGGCTGGGCCGCCTTCAGGGCCTCGTCGACCTTCTGGATGCCCTTACCCACCCCCTCGTGGGCCGCGGCGATGAGCTTGACCTCGGCTGCCGCATCGGCCGGCGTGCTGGTGATCACCAAGTTGCGGGCGGCCACCGCGCGGGCGTTGGCCGCATCGAGCACGCTGCTGCCCAGGCCCTTGATCACATCCAGGTGGTTGACCTGGTTCTCCAGATTGCCCTGGGTGATCGACTGGCCCCGTATGCCCATGACCGCGACGAGGACAAGGGCACAGGCCAGGACGGCATAGCCAATGGCCAGACGCGCCCTGATGGACAAGCTCTGCAGGAAATTCATCATCGCGAAGTTCTCCCTACGTTGGGCGCGCATGCGCAAAATCCACCGGCCAAGGCCGGTTTACCGCGTAATTTGCCCATCCCTCCCCGCCAGCCCTACAGGCCCTTACAGGCCCCGCTGCACGCGCTCTTGTGTGGATCTTGCAGCGCGCAGACACGTGGAGGAAATGCTCTCTGACGCTACCTTGCGCTTCCTGCCCCCGGCTGGCAAGTTTTTTCTTGCCACCAGGCATGCCAGCGCCGCCTCGCCCAGGGCCACACCGACCCTACGCCCTACGCCCTGCGCGATGCGCCGGAGGCCGAAATCCGCGGGTAGGCCACCATCAGCGCGCCACCGAGCATGGCCGTGCCGTTCGCATAGACCCACAGTTCGCCTTCGAACAGCAGCGCGGTGAACACGGTGATCCCGAAGACAATGGCCACGATGGTGAACAAGGCCATCGCCACCTGCCGGCGGTGCGAGGGCGCCATCGCCACCCCGGCCAGCACGAACACGGCCCCCAGCATCGCGCCGGAACCGAGCTCGATGAGCAGCGTACCCAGTACACCGTGTCCCATCTGCCAGGCACTGATGAACTTGGTCAGGCGCTGCGCCACAAAGGCGGCGGCAAAAGCAGCGGGCAACAGCAGCAGCCAGCGCATGAACTTGCTTTTCAACATTCCCTCGGGTTCCTTGTCTGTACCACCGCTTTTCTGCCCTGCAGGGTGCGGGTCACTGAGAAATGTACCCATTTGCCAGCGGGAACGGGCAGGCGCCCGGGGTACGCCCACCGTCTTGGTATGCCCCCATCCCCCGAATCGGTGATGGTCAAAAGCCCGCCTGCTGCCGACAATGAAGCGCGTTCAGAAAGGGGGAAACCATGCGTTGGATCGTGGTGGCCATCTGTTTCGTTCCAGCCATCGCCTTTGCGGCGATGGACATGCCACGGGCTTCCGTGGCCCTGGTCGGCGTGTTGAACCTGGCCTACCTGCTTGCATTGAGCAGCGGTGTAGGCTGGCTGGTTCAGCAGGTCGCCCAGACCTCGGGGCGCTTCACCCCGAAAGCCGAAGCCGTCCTGAGCGGCGCCTGTGCCCTGGTCGTAGGGCCGCTGCTGTGGTTCGTGCTGTTTCGCTAGGGAATCCACCCCCTGCATCCGCGCCTTGCAGATCGGCAGCGGCGCCGATACCCTTCCAACCACCTCGCCATGCCAGGCCGACTCCGGCCTTCCGAACGCCTTGTTCAAGCCTGGTCACGCATTCCTGGTGCCCGCCCAACAAAAAACCCCAAGCGATCAAAAATCACTTGGGGTTCATGTTTGGCGGAAACGGAGGGATTCGAACCCTCGATGAGGCTCTACACCCCATACTCCCTTAGCAGGGGAGCACCTTCGGCCACTCGGTCACGTTTCCAATCCCGCTATTATGCCCCATTTTTGGAGCACTTCAGCCGAGTTGGGGTCGGATGGTGCTCAGGCGGCAGGCTGGTCCAGCTCGAACGCCTTGTGCAGCGCGCGCACGGCCAGCTCGACGTACTTCTCGTCGATCACGACCGAGGTCTTGATTTCCGAGGTCGAGATCATCTGGATGTTGATGCCCTCTTCGCTCAGCACGCGGAACATCTTGCTGGCCACGCCGACGTGGCTGCGCATGCCGATGCCCACGATGGAGACCTTGCAGATCTTGGCGTCGCCCACGACTTCCTGGGCACCCAGCTCGGGCACGACCTTTTCCTTGAGCAGGTCCACGGTGCGGGCATAGTCGCCGCGGTTCACGGTGAAGCTGAAGTCGGTCTTGCCGTCCTTGCTCAGGTTCTGGATGATCACGTCGACTTCGATGTTGGCATCGGCCACGGCACCCAGGATCTGGTAGGCGATGCCTGGCTTGTCGGGCACGCCCAGCACGGAGATCTTGGCCTCGTCGCGGTTGAATGCGATGCCGGATACAACGGCTTGTTCCATTTTTTCGTCTTCCTCAAAAGTGATCAGCGTGCCGGACTTGGCTTCTTCGTTGATGTCGATGTCCCAGGGCGTGAAGCTCGACAGCACGCGCATGGGCACCTTGTACTTGCCTGCAAATTCCACGGAGCGGATCTGCAGGACCTTGCTGCCCAGGCTGGCCATTTCGAGCATTTCCTCGAAGCTGACGGTGTGCAGGCGGCGCGCTTCGGGCACGACGCGCGGGTCGGTGGTGTACACGCCGTCCACGTCGGTGTAGATCAGGCACTCATCGGCCTTCATCGCGGCGGCCACGGCCACGGCGGAGGTGTCCGATCCCCCACGGCCCAGCGTGGTGATGTTGCCTTCGTCGTCGATGCCCTGGAAACCCGTGACGATCACGACCTTGCCCTGGGCCAGGTCGGCGCGCACGCGCTGGTCGTCGATGGATTCGATGCGGGCCTTGGTGTAGCTGCTGTCGGTGCGAATCGGCACTTGCCAGCCGGCGTAGCTCACCGAGCCCATGCCTTCGGTCTGCAGCGCAATGGCCAGCAGGGCCGAGGAGGCCTGCTCGCCGGTGGCGGCCAGCATGTCCAGCTCGCGGTTGTAGGCCTCGGTGGCGCGCGGGGGAGCGAGTTCCTTGGCCAGGGCGAGCAGGCGGTTGGTTTCGCCACTCATGGCGCTGGGCACGACCACCATCTGGTGGCCTGCGCGGGCCCACTTGGCCACGCGCTTGGCGACGTTGCGGATGCGCTCCGGGGAGCCCATCGACGTGCCGCCGTATTTGTGAACGATCAATGCCATTGGATTTCTGGGGTGACGAAACACTTGCCACGGCGCCGGTTGGACACTGTTTTGGCGCGCCGCTGTTTTTCGTGCAGATGGGAAAGCAGGGCCTGTTCCGTGCGATTCCTGCCAAACCGGGGCGGTTTCATCAGGGCGACACGGATCAGTCCCCAGGGACCAAAACCTGGGGATTGTACCAATCGAGCCCGGGCCCCGAGCGCACCACGTAGCCGGAACCCACCTTGATGCGGATGCGGTGGCCGCGCGTGGTGCATGCCGCCACCTGGCCGAGCAGCTCGGCCAGTTGCGCCGCCGTGGGCGTGGTGTGGTGCACGCTGCGCAACCAGTGGCGCAGCACATTGGCCTGGCGGGCGCGGCCAAGGGCCTGCAGCGCGGCCAACTGCGGCGGCACACCCACCTGGGCCAGATCGGCCACGGCCACCTCGTCGAGCAGCGCGCTGGCCTGCGCGGCGTTGTCGGCAGAGCGCGCAAACGTATCCCGGAACGCGGGGAACGCGGCTTCGAGCACGGGCAGAACCTGCGCGCGGATGCGGTTGCGCGTGTAGTGCAGATCAGCATTGGTGGGGTCTTCCACCCAGCGCTCGCCCTGCCCCCGCAGCCAGTCGCGCACGGCCTGGCCCGGCACGCGCAGCAGCGGGCGGTGCCAGGGAAGGCCCGCACGCTGCCACTGTGCGGGCATGGAGGCCAGGCCCGCCACACCGGCACCACGCGACAGGGCGAGCAGCAGCGTCTCCACCTGGTCGTCGGCATGCTGGGCCAGCGCGATGGATGCCGTGCCCTGCACGGCCGGCGCCTGCAGCAGGGCCGCATCGAGGGCGGCGTAGCGGCCCTGGCGCGCCGCGTCCTCAGGGCTCTGGCTGGGTGCCGGACGGGCGTCGATGCGCTGCACGGCCAACGGCACCGCCAGGCGCGCGCACAGGTCCACGCAGTGCGCCTCAAAGCCATCGGCCGCTGCCTGCAGGCCGTGGTGCACATGGATGGCCCGCACCTGCCCCGGCCAGCGCCGCGCGCAGGCCAGCAGCAGCGCGGTGGAATCGGCCCCGCCGCTCAGCCCAACGGCCAGCGGCAGCGCGGGCGCAAAGGCCGCGATGGCGGCCTCCAGCGATTGCGTCATGCGTGCAGCCCCCGCACCCGGCCCGCGGGGGAGGGCACGTGGTGAATGGCAAGGGAGTGCAGGCGGCAGCGCATGGCCGCCGATTATCGCTGGCCGCTCACTGCGGAGCAGACAGCCGCGGCGCCCCGTGCGCGCCGCCATCGGCCGACAGCCGGAAGGTGCCCACCACCTCTGACAGGCGCACCGACTGGTCCTTGAGGCTTTGCGCCGCGGCCGCGCTCTCTTCCACCAGCGCGGCGTTCTGCTGCGTCATCTGGTCCAGGTGCGAGACGGCCTGGCCGACCTCGTTGATGCTGGTGCTCTGCTCGTTGGTCGATGCGGTGATCTCGGCCATGATGTCGGTCACGCGCTGCACCGAGTTCACGATGTCGGTCATGGTGGCGCCGGCATCGTGCACCAGGCGCGAGCCATTCTCCACCTGGCCGACCGAGGCGCTGATGAGCAGCTTGATCTCCTTGGCCGCCTCGGCGCTGCGTTGTGCCAAGCTGCGCACCTCGCTGGCCACCACGGCGAAGCCGCGGCCCTGCTCGCCGGCCCGCGCCGCCTCCACCGCGGCGTTCAGGGCCAGAATGTTGGTCTGGAAGGCAATGCCGTCGATGGTGCCGATGATGTCGCTGATCTTGCGCGACGCGGCGTTGATCTCGTCCATGGTGCTCACCACATTGCCCACCACCGTGCCACCGTGCTGGGCCACGCTGGAGGCCTGGGCCACGAGCTGGTTGGCCTGGCGCGCGGCATCGGCGTTGTGGCGCACGGTCTCGGTCAGTTGCTGCATGGAGGCCGAGGTCTCCTCCAGGCTCGACGCGGTGAGCTCGGTGCGCCCGCTCAGGTCGTGGTTGCCCGTGGCGATCTCCTCGGCCGCCACGCGCACCGAGTTGCTGGCATCGCGGATCTGCGCCAGCACCCCCGCGAGCTTGCCGGCAAAGCTGTTGAAGCTGGCGGCAATCTGCGCGAGCTCGTCCTCGCCCTGCGCGTCGATGCGGCGCGACAGGTCGCCGTCGCCCGCGCCGATCTCGTGCATGGCATCGCGCACCAGGGTCAGCTGGCGCAGCCGCCGCGACAGGATGCCTGCCAGCACCACCAGGGCCACCAGCAGCACCACGATGCCTGCGCCCAGTGACACCTGCAGCATGGTGCGGATAGCGGCCAGCCCCTCGCCGCGGTCCAGCGCAATCGCCAGCAGCCAGGGCGTGCCGGTCACGGGCGCAACAGTGAGCAGCATGGCCCGGCCCTGCAGGTCCACGGCATTGAGGTCGGCACGCTTGGCCATGTCGGCCAGCGCCGTGGCCGTGAGCGAGGGGGCCAGGTCGGTCGCGGGCTTGAGCGCCAGCTTCACCTCGGGGTGGGCGATGATGTTGCCGTCGCTCCCCACCAGAAAGGCATAGCTTGCGGGCGTGGGCTTGATGGACGCCACATTGGCCACCACCGCCGCCAGCGACACATCGCCCGCCATCACGGCCTTCACGCCTGCGCCTTCGCGAGCGGCCTTGGCAAAGGTGACCACCAGGCCGGCGCCGCCCGCATCAGGGTACGGCGCCGTGAGGATGGTGGCCTGCGCATCGGCCGCCTGCTTGTACCAGGGCCGCCCGGTGGGGTCGTAGTCGGGCGGCAGGTTCTGCTTTTCCGAGAACACCGTGCGCTTGTCCGCATAGCCGAAGTAGGTGGTCAGGAAGTTGCCGGCCTTGGCCAGCATGAGCAGTGGCTTGGCGGCGTCGGCATCGTC
Source organism: Acidovorax sp. FW305-C-20-28 (assembly GCF_058783375.1). Classification (NCBI taxonomy): domain Bacteria; kingdom Pseudomonadati; phylum Pseudomonadota; class Betaproteobacteria; order Burkholderiales; family Comamonadaceae; genus Acidovorax; species Acidovorax sp. FW305-C-20-28. The sequence goes on from NZ_JBYSYM010000006.1 coordinate 242,116, forward strand.
GAGCGCGGCGGCCGCCGACTCGACCACAGTGGCCTTGCCGCGCGCCCAGTCGCGCAAGGTCTCGATGTGGCTGTGCGCCAGGGCCTGCGACTGCGCGGTGAGCGAGGCGTACGCCTGGGATCGGGCCGTGAGGTAATTGGCCACCGTGAGGGCCAGCAGGCCTGCCACGAGGCAGGCCACCGAGACCAGCAGGATCTGGCCCTTGAGCGTCTTCAGGAACGACATGCGCAGCCCCCTTCGATCCACCCGCGCCACGGCGGGCGATCCGGCCATGCTACATCCGGTTACGGGTGATGCGCTACTGGCCCTCGGCACAGAGCGCAAAAAAAACAACGGCCCGAAAGGGCCGTTGGCTGCATCCAGAAGGGCGCTCAGCGCTCGGATTTGGTGTCGCTGAAGCGGCCGTAGCTCTGCAGGCGCTCGTAGCGGCGCTCCAGCAGGTCCTTGGTTTTGAGGTCCGCCACCTGGCGGAAGGCATCGCCCAGGGCGCGCTTCAAGAAGGCGGCCATCTGCTTGTGGTCGCGGTGACCACCGCCCACGGGTTCGTTGACGATCTTGTCCACCAGGCCCAGGGCCTTGAGGCGGTGGGCGGTGATGCCCAGGGCGTCGGCCGCTTCCTGGGCCTTCTCGCTGGTCTTCCAGAGGATGGAGGCGCAGCCCTCGGGGCTGATCACCGAGTAGATGGCGTACTGCAGCATCACCACCTGGTCGGCCACGCTGATGGCCAGCGCGCCGCCCGAGCCGCCTTCGCCGATGATGGTGGTGATGATGGGCACTTCGAGCTGCGCCATCTCGAAGATGTTGCGGCCGATGGCTTCGGACTGGCCACGCTCCTCGGCGTCGATGCCGGGGTAGGCGCCAGGCGTGTCCACGAAAGTGAACACGGGCAGCTTGAACTTCTCGGCCGTTTTCATCAGGCGCAGGGCCTTGCGGTAGCCCTCGGGCTTGCTCATGCCGAAGTTGCGCATGGCGCGCTCCTTGGTGTCGCGCCCCTTCTGGTGGCCCAGCACCATGCAGGCATGGCCGTTGAAACGCGCCAGGCCGCCCACGATGGACAGGTCATCCGCGTAGTGGCGGTCGCCGTGCAGCTCGACGAAGTCGGTGAAGATGTCGCGCACGTAGTCGAGCGTGTAGGGGCGCTCGGGGTGGCGGGCGATCTTGGTGATCTGCCAGGGCGACAGCTCGGCGTAGATGTCCTTGGTGAGCTGCTGGCTCTTCTTGCTCAGCTGGTCGATCTCTTCCGAGATGTCGACGGCGCTCTCGGTCTGCACGTAGCGCAGCTCTTCGATTTTGGTTTCGAGTTCGGCAATCGGCTGCTCGAAATCCAGAAAGGTCTTTTTCGCCAACGTAGTTCTCCTTGGGTCGCGCCCGGGGCACGTGCCATGAATGAGGCACGCACTGTAACCGACGCGTTACGAGTTTTGCTTGACGCCTGTCTGAAAGCTCAGAACGCGACCACAGGTTGGGGGTCCATGGACCGCCAAATATACCAAGTCGCCACGCTCGCCCAGGGCCGCCAGGCCTCGGCGACTTCACGGGCTTCGCTGCGGCTCACCGTCTCGCCCGAGAAGTAGTTGTGGCTGATGCCGCTGATCAACCCCGGATCGTCCAGGGGCAAGACATTGGGGCGCATCAGGTAGAAGATCAGGAACATCTCGGCCGTCCAGCGGCCGATGCCGCGAATGGCCACCAGCTCGGCAATGATGGCCTCGTCGTCCATCGACGCCCAGTCCTTCACGTGCAGCTTGCCGCCATCGAAGTGCAGGGCCAGGTCCACCAGGTAGTCCACCTTGCGCGCCGACAGGCCGGCCGCGCGCATGTCGTCCACCTTGAGCTTGAGCACATTGGCCGGCTTCATGCCGCGCGGCAGCTTGGAAAAGCGCTCCCACACGGCCTGGGCGGACTGCGCCGAGACCTGCTGGCCCACGATGGAGCGCGCCAGCGTGGTGAAGGCATCGCGCCGGGTCTGCAACGCGGCGTCGCCGAACTGCGGGATCAGGCGCTTCATCACCCGGTCCTTCTTCATCAGGTGCTTGCAGGCCTCGGCCCAGTAGGTGGGCGTGGATGGCACCACGACCTTGGCAGCGGCAGACGACGAATCGGCCGCGGCGGAAACGGCAACGGCCGCAGCAACGGCGGCGACCTCGGGGGCCAACAGTTCTTCTTTAGCCATTTTTTTGCGTACCGCAGCCATGTTGGTTGTTCTTCTTGTTCTCGTGTGCGTTCATTCGTTCTTCGTTCGGGGGCATGCGGATCTTGGTTGTTCTATCTATCTGACTATCTCTGACGGGCTATCGCTATCTGTCTGTCTATCTATCGCTTGGAGCGAACCACAAAACTCGGCGCAGCAACGACGCCAGAATGGTTTGTGGGCCGCTCGCTCTTACTGGGCCGCCTCCCAGGTGGTGCCGGCGGCCGAATCCTTGAGCACGATGCCCTGGGACAGCAGCACCTGGCGTATGCGGTCCGCCTCGGCAAAATTCTTGGCGGCCTTGGCGGCCGCACGCGCGGCGATCTGCTCAGCGATGTATTCCTTGGACGGCGGACCGGAAACCACGGATATGTCGCCCATTTCCAGCGCACTAACGCCACCTGCCACGACCACCTTAGGAGGCATCCACTGCAGGTACGCCTGCGGATCGCCCTGCAGCACCCCCAGGCAGCCGCCCAGGGCCTTGAGCAGGCCGGCCAGCTCAACCGAGCGCGTCTTGTTCACCTCGCCCGCCAGTTCGAACAGCACGGCCATGGCCTCGGGCGTGCCGAAATCCTCGTCCATCGCGGCCTTGAAGCGCGCGGCATAGGGGTCGGCCCAGTCGATGGCGGTCACGGGCGCTGGCGCCACCAGGCTGAGCGCCGTGTACAGGCGCTTCAGGGCATTGCGCGCGTCGTCCAGATGGGCATCGCTGTAGTTCAGGGCGCTGCGGTAGTGGGCACGCACGATGAAGAAGCGCACCGTCTCGACGTCGTACTTCGCCAGCACCTCGCGGATGGTGAAGAAGTTGCCGAGCGACTTGCTCATCTTCTCGTTGTCCACGCGCACGAAGCCGTTGTGCACCCAGAACTTCGCCAGGGGCTTGCCGTTGGCGCCTTCGCTCTGGGCGATCTCGTTTTCGTGGTGCGGGAACTGCAGATCCATGCCGCCACCGTGGATGTCGAAGGTCTCGCCCAGCGTGGCGCCGCACATGGCCGAGCACTCGATGTGCCAGCCGGGGCGGCCCGAGCCGAAGGCACTGTCCCACTTGGCCTCGGGCGGCTCCTCGGGCTTGGAGGCCTTCCACAATACGAAATCAAGCGGATCTTCCTTGCCGTCGAGCACAGCCACGCGCTCGCCCGCGCGCAGCTCGTCGATGGACTTGCCCGACAGCTTGCCGTAGCCATCGAACTTGCGCACCGAGTAGTTCACATCGCCGTTGCTGGCGCGGTAGGCCAGGCCCTTGCTTTCGAGCGTGCCGATCAGCGAGAGCATCTGCGGCACGTACTCGGTGGCGCGCGGCTCGATCGAGGGCGGCTCGATGCCCAGGGCCGCGATGTCGGTGTGCATGGCGGCGATCATCTCGTCCGTGAGCGCACGGATGGTGATGCCGCGCTCCAGCGCGCGCTTGATGATCTTGTCGTCGATGTCCGTGATGTTGCGCACGTAGGTCACGCGCAGGCCGCTGGCACGCAGCCAGCGCTGCACCACGTCGAAGGCCATCATCATGCGGGCGTGGCCGATGTGGCACAGGTCGTAAATGGTCATGCCGCACACATACATGCGCACATGGCCAGGTTCGAGCGGGGAAAAGTTCTCCAACTCACGCGACAGCGTGTTGTAGATGCGCAAGCTCATGGAATGTCAGTCTGGGGAAATCGGCAGGGGGGTGTGGGTGAAGCCTGTTCACCCGGCAGCAGCGGGAAACAGGCCCCGACAGGGGCGCACCCAGCGTGGGCGCCCATCGAAATCACCAGCGGCAACAGCGCACCGTCATGACCACCCCCTCAGCTACAATCCGCCGCAGTATAAGCCCCGCCAGGGTCCGACGCTGTCAAACACCTTCCATACCCTCATGAAGCAACCCGTTAGCCGCACCCTCCCCCGACTCCTGCGCCTGGTGGCCCTGACCGCCCTGATCGGCTCCGGTCTCGCGCATGCGGCCGACGACTACGCGGACATCACGCAACTGCTCAAGGCCGGCAAGGCGGGCGAAGCCCTGGCCAAGGCCGACCAGCGCCTGGCGGCCAACCCGCGTGACCCGCAGCTGCGCTTTCTGCGCGGCGTGGCCCAGTCCGACTCGGGCAAGCCCACCGAGGCCATCGCCACCTTCACCAAGCTGACCGAGGAATACCCCGAGCTGCCCGAGCCCTACAACAACCTGGCCGTGCTCTACGCCAACCAGAACCAGTTGGACAAGGCCCGCACCGCGCTGGAGATGGCCATCCGCACCAACCCCAGCTACGCCACCGCGCACGAGAACCTGGGCGACATCTACGCCAAGCTGGCCAGCCAGGCCTACAACAAGGCGCTGCAACTCGATGCGACCAACGCCAACTCCGTCAAGCCCAAGCTGGCGCTGATCCGCGAGCTGTTCTCGGCCGACCCGGCGGGCAAGCGCCCTGCCGCCGCAGCCCCTGCACCGGCCCCTGCCGTGGTGGCCACCCAGCGTCCGGCGCCCGCCCCGGCAGCAGCCCCTGCCGGACCAGCACCCGCGCCCGCTGCGGCGCCCACGCCTGCACCAGCCCCCGCCGTTGCGGCCCCGGCACCTGCGGCAGCAGCCCCTGCTGCGCCCGCGGCCGCAGCGGCCGCCACCCAGGACGTGACCGCCGCCGTGCAGGCCTGGGCCGCCGCCTGGGCCGCCAAGGACATGAAGGCCTACCTGGGCGCCTACGACAAGGACTTCGACCCGCCAGGCCGCCAGACCCGCGCCGCCTGGGAGAAAGAGCGCGAAGCGCGCATCGTGGGCAAGTCCAAGATCGCGGTGCAGGTCTCCGACATCACCGTGAGCGTGAGCGGCAACAAGGCCACGGCGCGCTTTCGCCAGGCCTACAGCGCCGACGCACTCAACGTGACCAGCCGCAAGACGCTGGACCTGGTGCAGAACGGCGGCCGCTGGGCCATCGTGCGGGAATCCACCGGCGGCTGATGGGCATGCACGACATGGCGACGGTGCCCACCACCGCGTGGGCTGGCCAACACACCAGCCCCTGAACGACGCACGGACATGATGGTGGAGCCGTCCCCCTGGGGCCGCCGCACGGCGGCCTTTGTCATTGCCATGGCCTGCGCCGCGCAGGCCCTGCCCGCCTTCGCGCAGAACCCGCAGGCGCGCATGCGCACCGGCGCCTCGGCCAAGCCCGCCAAGGCCCCCGAGGCGCTGCGCGACGGCCAGGCCGAAACCCGTCTGCTCGAGGTCTACCAGCTCACCGGCGAAGGCCGCGGCCGCGAGGCCCTGGCCCGCGCAGAAAGCCTGGCGCGCGACTACCCCAACTTCCAGCTGGCCCAACTGGCCCTGGGTGACCTGCTCAACGCCCGCGTGCGGCCCGTGCGCAAGCTCGGCGACGTGCCCGAGACCGACGCCGCGCGCGCCCCCGAGGCCGGCGGCATGCTCGACGAGCTGCGCACCGAATCGCTGCAGCGCGTGCAGGCCCACAGGAACCGCCCGGGCGCTGACCGCATTCCGGCCCAGTTCCTGGAGCTGTCCTCGCGCTCGCGCCATGCGATCGCCATCGACGCCTCGCGCTCGCGCCTGTACCTGTTCGAGAACACCGACAAGGGCCTCAGGCTGGTGGCCGACTACTACGCCTCGGTCGGCAAGCTGGGCATCGAAAAGCTGGTCGAAGGCGACCAGCGCACGCCGCTCGGGGTCTACTTCATCACCAGCCGCCTGGACCCCGCCACGCTCAAGGACTTCTACGGCGCCGGGGCCCTGCCCATCAACTACCCCAACCCGCTGGACCAGAGCCGGGGCAAGACCGGCAGCGGCATCTGGCTGCACGGCACGCCGCCCGACCAGTTCGCGCGCGCACCACTGGCCACCGATGGCTGCGTGGTGCTGGCCAACCCCGACCTGGAGCGCATCCTGCGCCAGGTGGAGCCCCGCTCCACCCCCGTGGTGATCGCCCGCCAGCTGCAGTGGGTGGCCGCGCACAGCGTGCAGGCCGAGCGCAAGGCCTTCGAGGCCGTGCTCAACGCCTGGCGCAGCGCCAAGTCGCAGGGCGACATGGCCAAGCTGACCAGCTTCTATGCGCCCGATTTCCAGAGCTACCGGCAAAAGCCGCTGACCGAATGGACCAGCGTGCTGCAGGCCGAGACGCGCGCCCTCAAGGGCCGCGAGATACAGCTCAAGGACAGGTCTTACCTGCGCTGGACAGACGCCGCCGACACCATGGTGGTAACGTTCGGCGAAGTCGCCGAAGGCGCACGCACCGGCCCCGTCAAGCGCCAGTACTGGAAACGCAAGGGCCAGCAATGGCAAATATTCTTTGAAGGAGTGATTGGATGATTTCCAAGAGAAACGCGGCCCTGTCGCTGGCCAGCATCGCACTGTCCGCCCTCGTCGGCATCGCCCCGGCCCAGGCGCAGGACGCCCCCAAGGTCAAGCTCGCCACCTCCATGGGCGACATCGTGCTGCAACTCGACCCCGCCAAGGCGCCCAAGTCGGTCGAGAACTTCCTGGCCTACGTGAACGCCAAGCACTACGACGGCACCATCTTCCACCGCGTGATGGACGGCTTCATGATCCAGGGCGGCGGCTTCACGCCCGAGATGCAGCAAAAGCCCACGCGCTCGCCCATCCCGCTGGAAGCCAAGAACGGCCTGAAGAACGACCTCTACACCGTGGCCATGGCGCGCACGTCCATTCCCGATTCGGCCACCGCGCAGTTCTTCATCAACGTGAAGAACAACGACAGCCTGAACGCCCCCAGCCCCGACGGCCACGGCTATGCCGTGTTCGGCAAGGTCGTGAGCGGCACCGAAGTGGTCGACAAGATCAAGGCCGTGGCCACCGGCAACAAGGGCGGCCATGCCAACGTGCCCACCACCTCCATCGTCATCACCTCGGCCACGGTCGTGAAGTGACCGGCGACCCCTCCACCCCTTTTCTGAAGAAAGCATTGCCATGAGCAACCCCCAAGTCGAACTGCACATCGCCGGCTACGGCGTCATCACCCTCGAACTCGACGCCGCCAAGGCGCCCAAGTCGGTGGAGAACTTCCTGGCCTACGTGAACAAGGGCCACTACAACAACACCATCTTCCACCGCGTGATCCTCGGCTTCATGGTGCAAGGCGGCGGCTTCGAACCCGGCATGTCGCAAAAGGGCACCGACGCCCCGATCCAGAACGAAGCCAACAACGGCCTGAAGAACGCCAACTACACCGTGGCCATGGCCCGCACGAGCGATCCGCACTCTGCGACCGCCCAGTTCTTCATCAACGTCGCCGACAACGGCTTCCTGAACCACACCGCTCCCTCGGCCCAGGGCTGGGGCTATGCCGTTTTCGGCAAGGTGGTCTCGGGCGCCGACGTGGTGGACAAGATCAAGGCCGTGAAGACCGGCCGCAAGGGCTTCCACGATGACGTGCCAAAGGAAGACGTGATCATCGAGAAGGCAGTCGCGCTGTAATCTGCAGCGTACGCCGCGTCACCCCGTGACCACGACCGTGCCCCGGTTCGAGGAGCTCATCGCTCCCTCGCACTGGCGCACGGTCGATTTCATTTCGGACCTGCACCTGCAGGCCAGCGAGCCCGCCACGGTGGCCGCGTTCCGGCACTACCTGCAGACCACCAGCGCCGATGCACTGTTCATCCTGGGCGACCTGTTCGAGGTCTGGGTGGGCGACGATGCCATTGACGAGCCCGGCAGCTTCGAGGCCGAGGGCTGCGCCGCACTGTTCGCCGCCTCGCAGCGCCTGCCGCTGTACTTCATGCACGGCAACCGCGACTTCCTGGCCGGCCCGGCCTTTCTGCAGCGCACCGGCATGACCGGCCTGGCTGACCCCACGGTGCTGGTCTTCGATGGCCAGCGCATCGTGCTCAGCCACGGCGACCTGCTGTGCCTGGACGACGTGGACTACCAGCGCTTTCGCGTGCAGGCGCGCAGCAGCGCCTGGCAGCAGGCCTTTCTTTCGCAACCCCTGGCCATGCGCCGTGCCCAGGCGCGCGGCATCCGCCAGGAGAGCGAGAACAAGAAGCAATCGGGCGCCGCCTACGCCGACCTGGACGCCCCCGCCACCCTCGCCTGGCTGCAGGCCGCCCAGGCCGCCACTCTGGTGCACGGCCACACCCACCGGCCCGCAGAGCACGCCCTCGCCCCCGGCCTCACCCGCGTGGTGCTGAGCGACTGGGATGCTGCCGCATTGCCCCCGCGGCTGGAAACACTGCGTTTGTCGGACGCGGGCTTGGAACGCATCGCACTCGACCCAAGTTAGCAGGCTGTTGAATTTCATCCCCGTAAAACCTGGCGTTCAAGAGCATCGTTGTAGATACTGACGACTCCCTCAAC